>DATKXP010000072.1:0-17024 GCA_035529015.1 Phycisphaerae bacterium
CTTCCTGGCCCGCACCGTCCCGGAGAAGGCCGCCGACTGTGCCGAACGGACGCTCGACATCCGCCAGAAACAGTACGATGCCTGCCGCGGCGACGCACGGGCCCCGGCGGCCGGGGCGCTCATCGACGCGCTGGTGGCCGCTGCCGACGCGAAGGTCGAAGCGGCCGCGCCGGCCGAGGCGGCGACGTTTCTCGTCAGGGCCCGCAACGTGGCCCGCGCCGTGTCGAGCCCGAGACTGGCCGAACTCGAATCGCGGGCCGAGGCGCTCGCGCGGCGGATGGCCACCGACCGCCGGATCAGCGACCTCGTGGCGCTGCTGGAGAAGACCCCTGGAAATGTGGCGGCCCGCGAAGAACTCGTCCGCCTGTACCTGGTGGACCTCGACGACCCGGCCGAAGCGGCGAAGCACCTGGAGGGCGCGAAGGACACGGCGCTCCTCAAGTACGTCCCTGCGGCGGCCAAGGGCGTTGAGGCGCCGCCGGACTTGGCGTGTCTTGAACTCGGCGAGTGGTATCGCGACCTGGCCACGAACGCCCCGAAGCACGCCAGGGCCGCCATGTACGCTCGCGCGAAGGCCTACCTGGAACGGTTCCTCACGATTCACACGGCGCAGGACCTGAACCGCACCCGCGCGACGCTGGCGCTTGAGAAAACCCAGGAAGCGGTGGCGAAGATGACCGTGCCGCCCAAGAAGCCCACCAAGACGAGCAAGCCGACGAAGCCTTCCCCGGGGACGATCTTGCCCGGCCAGTGGATCGACCTGCTGCCCCTGACCGACCTGTCGAAGCACGCCCTAAGCGGCACGTGGGAGCGGCGGGGGGAAGCGCTGGCCCTGACCGGCCGCGCCTCGGAAGCCAAGGTCATGGCCCCGCTGGTCATCGACGGCAGTTACGAGTTCGAGGCCCGGATCGCGCGGACCGGCGGCGGCGATACGATGGGCGTCGTCCTGCCGGTCGGCGAGCGGCAGATCCTGCTCGGCCTCGGATACGGCGGCAACCAGGCCCACGGCCTCGGGCAGATCGACGGCCGAAGCGCCAAGGATCCCGAGAACCCCACGGTGACCAGGCCCGCCCGCCTCCAGAACGGGCGCGAGTACGCCGTGCGCGCCAGGGTCCTCGTCCAAAGTAGCCGGGCCGAGATCGAGGTGATGCTCGACGGCGAGCGGATCATCCTGTGGCGCGGGCCGCCATCGGCCCTGTCGATGTACGCCGGCTGGCGGCTGCCGCAGGGGCGGCGGATCTGTTTCGGCGCCTCGAACTCAACGGCCGAGTTCCGGGCCGCACGCCTGCGGATGCTCTCGGGCGAGGCCCGCCTCCTGCGTCCGGCGGGTGGGTGATACGCTGCGGCCCCGACCACAGGCCCCACGCCTCGCGGTCCCGTGCCGGTCAACCGCGCCGTCCCACGTACCGTGCACGGGACCGCGTCACTTCGCCGGGGACGGGAAAATAGGACTTGCAACTCCGCCCAAAGCCGATATACTTCTGCGTCTTACGACGGTCCGTCGTGGCAAGGAGTGCAAGGCATGGCTCACAAAAAGGGACAGGGCTCAACGCGAAACGGGCGTGACTCCAACCCCCAGTACCTTGGGGTGAAGACGTACGGCGGCCAGACGGTATCGACGGGGTGCATCATCGTGCGGCAGCGCGGGACGAAGTTCCATCCCGGGCGCAACGTCGCACGCGGACGCGACGATACCCTCTTTGCACTCGCCGAGGGCACAGTCACCTTCCGCGGCCGCAAGGTTCACGTGCTGTAGTCGGCACCTGGTGCCACCGTGCGGCTCGGTTCCGCGGCGTTGGAACCGGGCCGTTTCTCTGCGCACGGTCGCCGGCGAGGAACGGCTCGCGCGCGCCGACCCTTGTCGCCCGCCCCCGCCTCTGTTACGCTGATACCCTCGCGGCAGAACGGTGTTAGGCCGACAACCATGTTCATCGACGAAGCCGAAATCTACGTCAAGGCCGGCGACGGCGGCGGCGGGGCTGTCACGTTCCGCCGCGAGTCCGGCGTGCCGCGCGGCGGACCGAGCGGCGGCGACGGCGGAGACGGCGGCAGCGTCATCATGCACGCCAGAGCGGGCCTCGATACGCTCCTGGACGTCCGCGGACGCCATCACTGGCGGGCCGGAAACGGTCGGCCCGGACGCAGTAAAGATATGGCCGGCGCCGCCGGCGACGACCTCGTCATCGACGTGCCGCCCGGCACACTCGTCTACGACGCCGACACGGGGCTGCTGCTGAAGGACCTGGATCGGCCCGGCACGCGGGTGACGATCGCACGCGGCGGCAAAGGCGGGCGGGGCAACGCACGCTTCGCCACCGCCACGAACCAGACGCCGCGCCACGCCGAACCCGGTACGCCCGGCGACGAGCGGAACCTGCGACTGGAACTGAAACTGATCGCCGACGTCGGCCTCGTCGGCCTGCCGAACGCCGGCAAGAGCACGCTGCTGGCGCGGCTGTCGGCCGCCCGGCCGAAGATCGCCGACTACCCCTTCACGACGCTGGAACCGAACCTGGGGATCGTCGAGGCGGGGCCCGACCGCCGCTTCGTCATGGCCGACCTGCCGGGTCTCATCGAGGGAGCGCACTCAGGCGTCGGCCTGGGCGACGAGTTTCTGCGGCATATCGAGCGGACGAGGGTGCTCGTGCACCTCGTGGAGATCGAGCCGCACACCGGCGCCTCGCCCGCCGAGGCGTACCGCTCGATCCGCGCCGAACTCGCCGCCTACAGCCGCACGCTTGCCGAGAAGCCCGAACTCGTCGTCCTGACGAAGGCCGACCTCGTGCCCGGCTCCGCCGTGGCGAAGCCCGGCGACGACGGGCCGCGCCGCGAGTTCGAGGAGGCCATCGGCCGGACCGTCCTGGCCATCTCCAGCGCCGCCGGCACCGGCCTGAACCAACTCGTCGGGGCCATCCTGACGCTGCTCGACCAAGCGGCTGCCGATGAAGTGCCCAACCTCGGCCACCGCCACAAACAAGGTGACGCCCCATGAGCAACCTGCTGGCCATCACGCTCGGCAACACGTCCGTGGCGATGGCGACGGTGGCCGACGACGGCGCCCTCGGCGACGTGCGGGGCGAACCGCTCGCGCGCCTGGAAGTCCTCTTCGCCGAGTTCGTCCCCGCGCCGGTTGAGCGCGAGGCGCCGATCATCGTTGCGTCGGTCAACCCGCCGGCGCTCGCGCGTCTGCGCGCCGTGGCGCCGGCCGACGGGCCGGCCTCGCCGCTGGCGGCACGCGACGACTTCCCGATTCCCATCGCGACCGACGTCGCCGAGCCGGAGAAGGTCGGCGTGGACCGTCTGCTGGCGGCCCTGGCGGCCTATCGCCGCACGGGCGGGGCGTGTGTCATCGTAGATTGCGGCACGGCCGTCACCGTGGACGCCGTGGACTCGGGCGGCGTGTTCCTGGGCGGCGCCATCTTCCCGGGCCGCGACATGATGGCCCGCGCCCTGGCCGACGGCACCGCCCAGTTGCCGCACGTCGAGGGCGGCGCTGCTCCGGAGTCGGTCATCGGGAAGAGCACCGAGGAGGCTATCCTGGCCGGGCTGGTGCACGGGACGGCCGGGGCGCTGGACTCGCTCGTTGCCGGCGCGATGATGGAGGTCGGCCTCCACGCACACGTCCTGGTGACCGGCGGCGACGCAAGGGTGCCGGAGAGCCCGGCTCCGCCAGGGCAAAGCCTGCCTCCGCCGTGGCGAAGCCCGGTGCTGCGCCGCAAGTCCGAGATCGTGCCGGACCTCGTCCTCGAAGGGCTCGTGATCGCGTACCGCGAATGGCAGGAGCGATGAGAGGCGCCAAGCGGTCGGCCTTCGCCTTGCTGACGCCGCCGGGTCGCGGTGGGATCGCCGTCATCCGGTGCACCGGTCCCGGCGTGGAGGGTACCCTTCGCGCGTGCTTCCGCCCCACGACCGATGGAGCCGGTTTGCCGCCCGTTGGTGCGCTCGCCTACGGCCACATCGCGGACGCCGACGGGGCGCCCATCGACGAGATCATCCTCTGCCACGCGGCGTGCGAGACGTATGAGGTCAACTGCCACGGCGGCCCGGCGGCGGTGGCGGCCGCGTGCGCGGCCCTTGCGTGCCTGGGCCTCCCGCAGGTCGATGCCGACGCGCTGCTGGAGATCGAGGGCGTGGGGCCGATCGAGCGCGCCGCCCGGCGTCTGCTTCGCCGCGCGACCACGCCCCTGGCGGCCCGTATTCTGCTCGATCAACTGGGCGGCGCCCTGGGCGCTGCCGTTCGGCAGGCCCGTGACGATCTGGCCGCAGGACGGGCCGACGGGGCCGCTGAGGCGATCGGCCGCCTCCTGGACCGGTGGCGCCGGTGCGGGCGGTTCCTGGCCGACCCGCCGCGCATCGTCATCGCCGGTCGTCCGAACGTCGGCAAGAGCACGCTGCTGAATCGGTTGGCGGGGGCGGAGCGTGCTATCACGTCCGAGGTGCCGGGGACGACGCGGGATTACGTGGAAGCCGACGCGGCGCTGGCGGGCCTGCCGGTGGTCCTTGTCGATACGGCCGGCCTGCGCGAGGCGCAAGGGCTGGTCGAGCGGCTCGGCGTGGAACGGGCCCACGAACAGGCCGCCGGCGCGGCCCTGCTGCTTTACCTCTTGGACGCCACCGAAGGCGTCACTGCCGAGGACGAGGCCGCGCTCGCACGGTTCTCAGACCGGGCGCTCGTGGTGTGGAACAAGGCCGACGCTGCCGCGGGGCCGTTCGGTCCGCCCGGAGCGTTGGCCGTCTCGGCGCTCGGCGGAGCGGGCATCGAAGGCCTGACCGAGGCGGTCCTCGCGCAACTGGGCTATGGGGCAACCGACCCCGGCGAGGCCGTGCCGTTCACCGGCGATCAGGCCGAAGCCCTGGCGCGTGCGCAGCAATTGGTCGCCGAGGCCAAGATTGACGCCGCGCGGGAAGCCTTGGCGTCGTTGTAGGAGCGCCGCGCCGCGCCGGCGACGGCCGTTGCCGTTGGAGCACCCTCGGCTGTTCGCGTCGGCGTGCCGCCGACGGCTAAACGAAACGCCGCCGCGCCGGCCGTTGCCGCCGACGGCTAAACGAAACGGCATATGCCTACCCGGCCGCGCGGCCTCACATCCGCGTAACCCACCACCGCGCGACGTCCTGGTAGGTGATGAGGATGAAGAGGACGCCGACGGCAGCCCAACCGGCTCCCCAAATCCACGTCCGGACCTTCAGGCCGACGGGGCCGCCCTTGATCTTCTCGATGATGACAAACAGGACATGCCCGCCGTCAAACGGCGGCACGGGCAGGAAGTTAAACACCGCGATACAGACCGACAGGAACCCCCAGAACTCGATGAAGGTTCCGATGCCTCGCTCTGCAATTCCCAGCGAGGCCTGGACGATCAGCACGGGCCCGCCGACCGACTCGGTGCTCACCTCGCCTTTGAGCAACTGGAGGATGTTGGCGTACACGCGGCCGAGCCACAGCCAGGTGCGCTTGAAGCCGCGGCCCGCCGCCTTCAGCGGGTTGTAGATGCGGGGCAGCGGTTCGTATAGGACGGGCCCCGGCTTGCTGCCGTACAGCCGGAACTTCTCCACGGGCACCAGCGCCGCCGTGAGCGTCGCCGTCAACTTCGCTGTGCCGCGCCCGACGCGAAGCGAGACCGGCTTGCCCTTGGCGCTGCCGAAGGCCGCATAGACATCGTCCCAGGTGCCGGGCTCGGTCGCCTTCGGCCCGACGTTCAGGATGGTGTCGCCCGGCCGAATCCCGACCTTGGCGGCAGGGCCGTCGGGGTCCACCCACCCTACCCGGACGGGCGGGGCGGGCGACGGCCCCATCGTGATCCCGATCCTCGGGTCCGGGTGGTCGCCGTACAGGGCGACGCCGCTGGTCACGTCGAGGGTCTCGCCGTCGCGGAGCAGGCTGAGGCGGACCTTCCCGCCGTCGCCGGCGGCCTTGATGGCCTCGACCAGTCTCTCCACGGTGGGCCACGGCTGGCCGTCGATGCCGGCGATACGGTCACCGGTTTGCACGCCGGCCTTGTGGGCGGGCCCTTGGTCATCGACGCCGCCCACGGCGATGAGCGGCTGGAGGCCGAGTTCGATCAGTTTGAGTGTCGCCGGGTCGATGGTCAGTTCCAGGCGCTTGCCCTCGCGCTCGACGGCCAGCGTCACGGGACCTTCGGGAGCGTCGTCGAGCATCTTGTCGATCTCGCGGAACCGCAGGACCGGCGCGCGGTTGATCTCGAGGATCCGGTCGCCGGCCTTCAGCCCCGCCTGTTCTTCCGGGACGCCCGGAATCATCGCGTAGATGACCGGCTCCAGGGCGGGCTCGATGCCGAGCCGCGGGGCGGGGTCGCCGGTCCCGCGCCGACTCCGAATGTCCTTGAACGTCAGCCGTTCGGGCTCGCCGCCCTCGGCGTCCGGGCGATCGACCGTTACGTCAAAGGCGGTGCCCGCGTCTTCGGACACGACGGCGGACATGATGTCCTCGAACGACTGGATCGGCTCACCGTTGATGGCCACGATGCGGTCGCCGGCCTGAATGCCTGCCGCATGGGCGGGAAGCATCCGGACGACGTCGCCGACGACCGGGGAGGAGGCGTTCAGGCCGATGAGCGACGCCACCGTGAAGAAGATGGTCGCCAGGACACCGTTCAAGACGACGCCGGCCGCGAAGACGGTGGCCCGCTGCCAGGCCGGCCGTCGCCACAGGGCCCGCGGATCGTCGCCACCCTCGGTATCCGGGTGCTCGCCCATCGGCTCGACGAAGCCGCCCAGCGGAAAGGCCCGCAGGGAATACTCCGTCTCACCGCGCTTCCAACTCAGCAGGGCCGGCCCGAACCCGATGGCGAACCGTCGGACCCAGACGCCGAAGGCCTTGGCGGCCGCGAAGTGCCCCAGTTCGTGGACGAAGATGATCAGCCCCAGGGCGATGGCTATCTCGACGGCATATAGGACGTTAGACACTGCGTCGCTTCCTCTCTGGCCCAGGCATCGGCCGCCAGGATGTCGTCCAGGCTCGGGTCGGCCACGTTGGCGTGTGACCCGAGGACGCGCTCGACGAGCGGCACGATATCGACGAACCGTATCCGGCCGTCGAGAAACGCCTCGACAGCCACTTCATCGGCACCCGAGAGCGCCGCCCCCAATGTTCCTGCCCGTCGGATGATTTCGAACCCCAGCCGAAGTGCCGGAAACCGCTCCGCGTCGGGCACCTCAAAGTGCAGGCCGCCCAGCGCCGCCAGGTCCAACCGCGGCCACGGCGCCGGCCGACGCTCGGGCCACGTCAGGGCGTACTGGATCGGCATCCGCATGTCGGGCGGGCCCAACTGGGCCACGACCGACCCGTCCACGAACTCCACCAAGGAATGTACGGTGGACTCGGGGTGAATCAGCACCGAAATCTTATCGGCCTCCAGGCCAAAGAGGTGGTGAGCCTCGATGACCTCCAGCGACTTGTTCATGAGCGTGGCGGAGTCGATGGTGATCTTGCGGCCCATCGACCACGTGGGATGGTCGAGGGCTTCGGCGGCCGTCACGTGCTCGCGGGCCTCATCGGGCAGGCGATAGAACGGTCCGCCGCTGGCCGTGAGGACGACCCGCGAGACCTCCTCCGCCTGTCCGGAGGCCATGGCCTGGAAGATGGCCGAGTGCTCGCTATCGACCGGGAGGACGTGGGCGCCGCTGCGGCGTGCCTCGGCCATGACGAGTTCGCCCGCCATAACCAGGGCTTCCTTGTTCGCAAGCGCCAGCCGCTTGCCCGCCCCGACGGCCGCCAGGGCCGCCGGCAGACCCGCGCCGCCGACGACGGCGCTGACAACGATATCCACGTCGTCGCGGGAGGCGAGTGCCGCCAGGCTGTCCGGTCCCACGAGGACCTCGGGGCCGCTGCCGCCAGCGAGCGCCCGGCGAAGGCCGCCGGCCGCCTCGTCATCGCAGACCGCCACCGTTCGGGCGCCCGTCTCAGCGGCCTGGCGCGCGAGAAGGTCCACCTGCCGCCCGGCGGCCAAGGCCACGACGCGGTAGTCCGGGCCGAGCGACGCGCAGACCTCGAGCGTCATCTGCCCGATCGACCCGGTGGACCCCAGGATGGCGATGTTCGGCACGCGACGGCTCCAGTGCCCCGCTTGCAGGCCTAACGCTACTTTGTCAACGTCGCGTCGCCCCTCATGGCGATAGCGCGGTGGGCAATCCTGCCCGCCGCGCGGTGGCCAGGATTGGCCGCCGCGCCACCACTTGTCTGGATCGGCGGCAAGTTGACGAAGTAGCACTAAGAGTGTACGGGAGCGGCGGAGGCTTTTCAATCCCAGAACGTTGCCCTGATGCAGCACCCGCGGCATAATGAGCGGCGAACGCACCAGATGCGGAGGGTTGCCGTGTCCTGCCGACTCCGTCTGCTGATCCTGGCCGCAACCGTCGCCGCCTGTCTGCTTCTGCCGACCGAAGGCCGCGCGGCGGTGCTGGCGAAACGCCATAGCGTGCCCCGGGAGCATCCCCGGCTGCTTGGCTCGCGGGCGCGGCTCCAGAGCCTCGCCAAAGAGCGTCCCGATGCCTATCAGCGCACCGCGCGCGTGGCACGCGAGCAGAAGGCCGACGACCACGCGAAGATGATCTCCATGGCGCTGGTGTCGGCCATCGAGGGCGACGCCGATCTGGGACGCCGGGCCGTCGAGATGGCCCTGACGTACGCGCGCGGTCCCACCAAGAAAGGGCACACCCCGTTCGGCCACGACTTGGCGCGGTGCGCCCTCGTGTACGACCTCTGCCACGAGCGGTGGACCGACGCCGAGCGCACCGCGCTGCACGACTACGTGAACCGGACGGTCGATGCCAACCCGGGGAGCGAGACCCACGTTTTCCACAACGGCTGGTATGGGTACAAGTGGTGGGGCATCGGCTTGGCCTGTTACGCGACGTACTACGAGAATCCTCGGGCCGCGGCGATCCTTGCGGCGCTGGAGCGCGAGTACCAGGAGCGTGCCGCGCCGGCGCTGGAGTTGGCCGGGGCCGGTGGCGGCTGGGCAGAGGGGCACTACGTCCACTACTGGCTGTACGAGTGGCTCTTCTTCTGCGAGGCTGCCCGGTTCTGCGAGGGCGCCGACTACCTGGCGCTGGCCCCGTCCTTCTACCGGCATCGGGCAGTGGCGAGCATGTTCGAGACGTACCCGGGCGTGGGCGTCTACGGGTCGCGCCGCCCCGTCCCGATGGGCGACGGGGGCGGGCGTACCTTCGGCGGCGACCGCGACAAGCAACTCTCGGCCCGGCGGATCCTCGTCAACCGCTTCCGCGACGACCCGGACCACCAGGCCGTCCATGCGTTTAACGAGACCACGCCGCGATCGAGCGTCGGCGTCTACGCCTACAAGGACTTCCTCTGGCGCGACGCCACCGTGCCGAAGGGCAACCTCGCTGCCTTCCGGCTCTCGCACGTCAGCCTCGGCGCCGGATACGTGTACGCGCGCAGCGCCTGGGATGATGACGCCACGTACTTCTTCTTCAAGTGCGGCGACCGGTTCACAGCGCACCAACACCTGGACGTGGGGCACTTTCTCATCTACCGCCACGACGAACTGGCGGGCGATGGCGGCCACTACGACGGCTTCGGCACCCGACACGACGTCAACTACCACCTGCGGACCATCGCCCACAGCACCGTGCTCGTCCACGACCCTGCTGAGCGATGGCCGGGCATCCGCGCCGGGCCCGTCTCGGGAAACGACGGCGGTCAGCGCCACGATTGGCCGCACCACAACGGCGCGGTGGCCGACGCGGCGGCGTGGCACAAAGGGAGCAGGCTGTACGACATCGCCGACCTGCTCGCCTTCGAGGACGCCGGGCCGTACGTGTACGTGGCCGGCGACTGCACGCGGGCCTACGCCGCGAAGAAGGTGGAACGCTTTACGCGCCGGATCGTGTACCTGCGGCCGGGGACGTTCGTCGTCTTCGACCGCGTCGTGTCCCGAGACGCCACCTTCCGGAAGACGTGGCTGCTCCAGGCGATGAAGGCGCCGACCCATCGGCCGCCGCATTGGCTGGTCACCAACGGCAAGGGACGCCTGTTCATCCAGACCGTCCTGCCGCAGGGGGCGAAGGTGCGGACGGCCTCCGGCGACGACCTCTGCCGCTACGGCGGCGAGGCCTACCCGCCGAATCGCACCACCGGCCCCGCGCCCGAGTGCCGCATCGAGGTCTCCCCGCCCCAACCGCGAGCCGAGGACGTCTTTCTGCACGTCCTGACGACGACCGACTCGGGCGTCGAGTCGGTTCCAGCAGCCACGGCCGACGTCGGCGATGGCCGCGTCACGGTGACGGTAGGCGGCGCGAGGATCGTCTTTCCCGCCGACGCTCCCGGCGGCCGCATCGAACTGGGCGGGAAGACGGCAGCGTTTCCCGACCGCATCGTGGCCGATTATCTGTCGGGCCCGTGAGAGGGCCTGCCGTCCCCTGGTCGCCTACTCCGCGCCGGCGATCTGTACGTCCTGGATGCGGAGGGTGGGCATGAGGATGCCGGGCTCGGTGCGGGCGTCGCTGGAGACGGCGTCGAGCCGCTCCAAGAGGTCGAAGATGCTGCCGCCGAGCATGGCGTTTTCGACCGGGTGGACGAGGTGGCCGTCCTTGACGAGGAAGCCGAAGTCGATGGAGGCGGAGATGTCGCCGCTGGCGGGGTCGGGCCGGATCTCGCCGCTCTCCAGGTAGATGCCGTCTTTGACTTCCCTGAGGATCTCGGCCGCCGGTTTCTGGCCGAGCGCCGGCCGCAGGTTCGTCGGGCTGATGCCGCAGGCGTGCGTGCCGTGTCCGGTGCTCTCGATGCCGGCCTTGCCCGCGGTGTAGGAGTTGTGCAGGAGGCTGGCGAGGCGTCCTTCCTGGATGACCGTGAGCGGCTGCCGCCGCGTGCCTTCGCCGTCGTGAGCGCCGGAGTGGATGCCGCGCGGCACGAGGCCGTCATCGACGACCGTCAGGTGTGCCGAGGCGATTGGCTTGCCGAGCTTCTCGCACAGGTAACTGCGGCCGCGCTGGATGCTCTCGGCGTTCGCGGCGGCTACCAGTTGTTCGAGGAAGCCGTAGGAGGCAAGGGGGCCGAGCACCAGCGTCATGCGGCGGCTCTCGATACGCTTGGCGCCGAGGAAACGGCGGGCGCCTTCGACGGCGCTTTCGGCCACGCGTTCGAGCCGGCAGTCGGTCAGGTGGCGGCCGAAGTCGAAGTCGTAGAAGTAGCCGGTGTCGCCGTCGCGCTTCAGGAGGGCCGAGATGTCGGCCGAGATGTCGGTGGCACGCGACTCGATCGCCACCCCCGTCGATGACGCCAGCGCTCCCGAGCCGACCGACAGGGCCACGTGGCCCGAGAGGTTGACGTCGGGCTCCATGGCTTTGCCGGCTTTGATGTTGGCGACGGCGATCGCCACGACCTGCTCGACGCCAAGGCCCGCGACGGCGTCGTCGAAGAGGCCCTCGACCTCGGGCCGGGGTTGGGGAGCGGGCAGGCACCTGAAGTCCGGATCGGACGTGGCCTCCTTCGCCAGGGCGACGGCCCGCCGGACGGCCTCGTCGATGTCGCCCCGGTCGCGGCCGCTGACCGTGGCGTATCCCATGCCGCCGCCGACGTAGCAGCGGATGGCCACGTCCTCGCCCTGTCCGGCGTCGGCCGTCTTGATGCCGGACTTCTCGATGGTGATGGCGATGTCGCGGCCGGTGCCGGCGACGACGTCGCACCACTCGGCACCCAGGCGGACGGCCTTCTCGACGCACTGGGTGGCGAGGTCGAGGTAGGCGTGTTGGTCGGCTTGGCTCATGTCGCGCACGCGCTCCCCTTTGGGTCGCGGCTAAAAGGTTGCCTGGCCTATACGGCGTTTTGGCCGCCGACAACGACGTCGGTGACGCGGACGTGCGGCCCGCCGCAGTCGGTCGGCGCCGACTGCCCGCCTTTGCCGCACATCCCCGGCATCTTCATCTCGAAGTCATCGCCGATGGCGTCGATGTTCCCCAGGACGTCGAGCGTCATGCTCGAAATCGACACGTCGCGCAGCGGCTCGCCCAGGGCGCCGTTCTCGATCATGTGGGCCTGACCCGCGTGACAGATGAACTGGCCCTTCTGGACGAAGACGTAGCCCCAGTGCCCGTCCTCGAGGTACACGCCGCGGTCCACGCCCCGAAGCATCCGTGCGAGCGGCACGCCGACGCCGTCGGGACCGCTGGCCATGAAGGTGTTCGACATGCGGACGATGGGCCGGCAGTCATAGGACTGGGCGCGGGCGCTGCCGGTCGGCCGGGCGCCGAATTTGGCGGCCGTCTCCAGGCTGTGGAGGAAACCGACGAGCCGTCCGTTTTCGACGATCGGGCGCCGCGCAGCCGGCGTGCCCTCGGAGTCGTACGCGAACGAGCCGAACATGCCGGGGAGCGTCGAGTCGTCGTAGATCGAGACGTTGGGTGCAGCCAACTCGTCGCCGAGTCGGCCTTCGAGGATGCTCTGGCCGGCCCAGACGGCGTCGGCCTCGGCGTTGTGGCCGAGCGCTTCGTGCACCAGGAGGCCCGTGATCGACGGGTGGAAGATGACCGTGAAGCGTCCCGCGGGGGCGGGCTTCGCGGTGAGTGCCGCCACGGCCTTGCCGGCGGCCCGTCCGCTGAACGCTTCGGGCTCGGTCTGCCTCAAGAGTTCGGCCCCGCCCACGATGCCGCGGTGTTCCGTGCCGCGCTGAAGAATCTTGCCGTCGGTGGCCACGAAGAGGCAGGTGACCACGGCGCGGCTGCCGGCGCTGCGGATGAGCGTACCGGCGGTGTTCGCGAGGACACCCTCTCGCCACGCCTCGGCGTAACGGACGACGGAGTTGACGATCCGGCCGTCGCCGTCGGCCGCAGCCCGCCCGCACCGCTCGTATCCGAGGAGTCGCTCGATCTTCTCGGCCACCGGCATCGCGCCGGGTGGGACCTGGGGGTCGCTGCGGTCCTCGGCCTCGACGGTCGTCGGCTCGGCGATCATGGCCGGGTCGCTGACGAAGGCCTGAGACGCCTTCGCCAGCGCCAGGGCGTCGTCAACGCACTGCTCGCTGCGCCGGCGCTCGAGGCTGTCGGCCGAGGCAAAGCCCCAGCACGGCCCTACGAGGACCCGGACCCCGACGCCCCGGTCGGTCGAGGCGGCGAGTTTGTCGGCCCGCCCGTCCTGAACGAGGACGCTCTCGCCCGCGCGCCGGACGACGCGGACGTCGGCGAACTCGGCCCCGCGCCGTTTCGCCAGGTCGCAGAGGTATCTGGCCAGGTCTTCCATTGGCTCGTCGCTCTAAGCGGCCCCCGACACGATGCCCAAACCCGTTTAGCCGTCGGCGGCACCCTGGCACGGGTACGGCCCGTGCCGTGGCCGGCGCCGACGGGAAGGGGCGCTGATGCTCCAACGGCAACGACCGTCGCCGCAAGCGGCGACGGCTAAACACGGCCCGGCGGCAGCGGCGGAACCTTCGGGTCCAGAAATAACCGCAACTGCTCCGTTCGCATCCCCATCGGGACCGTGAACACGAGGGTCTGAGACTCGTACTCACGCTTTTCGGCGAAGTAGAACCTCGCGCCGTCCATGAGGTAGTACCCGCGCGTGCCACGCTCGGGAAAACCGAACCGCAAACCCCGCGGGAAACTCGCGGGGGCCTTGGTCCGGCTGTCTACCTCGGGCTCGGCCTCCGTCCCGGGAATGGGCGACGGGCGCTTGGCCGTGCCGTGGAGCATGGGCCGGCCGCCCACCCGGGCGCCGCGGTCATCGATCAGGTGGAACTGGGCGGAGTCGATCGTGCGAGGCAACCTGCCCACCGGCTCAAGCCGGACGGTCATCGCCAGGAACTCTTCGCCCTCGGGCGGACGCACATCCGGGAACTGCTCGATCTCGTTCGACCGCGCCACGCGGTTGACCCGAAGGCTCATCCCGTACAGCGACGTGCTCCGGGTGCGGTCGAGGGCCAGGGCCTGCTCGACGGCCTTGCCCTGCGGGACCTCCGGAATGGGCCCCAGTCGGCTGCCCGTGCGGAACCGAATGTACTGCCAGCGGCGGTACCAATGGTAGTAGAGGACGTCGTCGGCATCCGTCGCGCCCGCGTCGCCGCTGCCGCGCTGCTCCTGGGGCGGGAACACGTCGCCGTACCGGTTCAGCAGCACCGAGGCGTCACCCGACCCCGACCCCAGCGGGCCGCCGACCAGGTATCCGAACAAGGTCAGAACGGCACGGTCGGGCGCCAGCCACAGCCTGTCGGCGGACTCAATGCGCCGGGCATCGGCTTCGCTGGTGCCCTCAACGTACCGGAACGGCTCGTAGCCCAGGAACGTGGGCGCGACGGGAAGCATCTGGGCCAGGACAAGGCAGATGCCGACCGCCAGGTACCCGACGATCAGGCCGATGGCGCCCCCGCTGACACGGTCCGGCCACATGAGAAAGTCCGGCTGGTTGGGCAGGAGTTTCTCGGCGGCCGTCCGCAGCCCCAGGAACACGAGGCAGAACACGGCCCACAGGCACAGCGTGTCGCCGGCGTAGTACCAGATGCTGGCGGGATCGCCGGAAGAGCCGAAGATGGCCCCCGTGACGGACGCAAACACGCCAAAGGCCAGGGCCGCAGCCAGAACGAGGGCTACCAGGGTCTGGGCGGCTCGGTAGACACCCTGGGCCGCGCACATCAGTGCCACCCCCGCGACGACGATCAGCATCAGACTGCTCAGCAGCACGGTGAGCCTCCGTCAACTCTCCTGCTTGATGGCCCGGACGACTTCGTCGATGCTGGTCCGGCCGTCGATGACCAGGTCCAGTCCCTCTTCGTGCAGGTTTCGCATGCCCAGTTTGCGGGCATGGGTAAGCAGGTCGCTGAGGGTGGCGCCCTGCGCGATCATCTCGCGAATGTCGTAGCCGACGGGCATCACCTCAAACAGCCCCGTCCGCCCGACGTACCGATTGTCTGCGCACCTCGGGCAGACCATCGTCTTGCCGTCTTCGGTCTCGGTTCGCGCGGGGGGCCGGTACAGCAGGTCCACGCGCCGGGTGCCGAGGTTCGCCTTCCGGAGGAAGTCGGGGTTGGGGCGATAGGCCTCCTTGCACTTCGGGCACAGCAGCCGCACCAGACGCTGGTTCACGACGATCTGGAGCCGCTCGGCCAGGGGCTCGCGCGCCCCGAAGAGCGTGCCGAGACGCCTTAAGGCCTGCCGTGTGTCGGCGGCCCGGATGCCGACGATGACGCTGTGCTCGCGTGTGGCCTCGGCCAGGACCTGCCCGACCTCGGCCTGGTAGAGCGAATCGAAGGCCACGACGTCGGGCTCCATCCGGATGCGGCTGCGGACTTCGGCGGTCGCCACCGGACCGTCCTCCTGGTCCAGCGGAATGTGCGTGACGTTCTCGATCTCGGTGTCCACGCGCGGCTCGAAAGCGATCACGTTGCTCGTGTACCGGTCGAAGTGGCGCAGACAGGCATGGATGGTCGTCGTCAGGCCGGAATCCTTCGGCCCCGACAACACGACCAGGCCCGGGCGCTGGCCCAGGGCCTCGGTCAGGACCATCAGGTGTTCTTCGGGCAGACCGAGGTCTTCAAGCCGCTGGCGGCTGGCGGCCACGTCGGTGATGCGGATGGCGATCTGCTCGCCGCGAACCGTGCCGGCGGTCTTGGCGCGGAGGTCGAACGTCTGGCCGGCCACGATCGCGCGGAGCCGTCCTTCCTGGGGCTTGCGTGTCTCGTCCGGGTCGAGGCCCGCCAGCCGCTTGACAGTCTTCGTCATGTAGCCGGCCATCGGTTGCTCGACATCGTCGCCCAACACCCACTCACCGCTGATCCGCAGCCGCACCTCCGTCCTGTGCGGCCGACACACGAACCCCACGGCCGAGGCGTTGCGGACAATCGCCCGGTGGAGGATGCGTTCCACCTCCCGGTTCGCCCGACGTTCCTCTTCCGAACCGGCCGACAGGCGCTTGGGCAGGTCGTCGTATCCGACGAAGATGATGTCGCGGCCGACGCCCGAGACGGGGCCCATCTCCTCGTCGAACGGCTTGTGGCCGGCCAGGCGACGCCGGATGCGACCGTAATGTTCCGGCGTCAGAACACGCAGCGGCGCCGTCACCAGGGCGTTACGGTGCTGCACGTACGCCATCGACGCCCCGACGAACAGAACCAGCCCCAGCGGCAGGCCGACGTAGTACATGGGAACCACGATGGCTGCCGCCAGTCCGGCCACCCCGCCTGCCAGGACCACCCCGCCCCAGACGCCCGGACTCGTGCCCACGAACCGCGTGTCGAGAAAGGCCCAGTCCGTCACATAGAAGACGGCCACGGCAAACGCCAGCAACACGATGAACTTGAGGACGCCCAGAATCGGGAACACCGACTCCGGCGCTCCTGGCGCCTCGATGCCCGTCGGGTAGTACATGCCGGGCAGATTGGCCGGGTCGAGCGCTGCGGTCGCCGGCGCCGGCTCGGGCGTCGAGGCGGCGGGGGTCTGTTCGGCACGGGCGAGGCCGGCCGACAGCAGCACCGCGCCGGCCGCCAGCAGGGGTAGCGCACGTCGAACGCGACGGGGTTCAGCGCGGTGGCTCGTTCGGACAGGCCTCATCGCAGGGCCCCTCGTTTGACGTCGATGCCGCGGATGGCCATCTTCAGCGCCTCGGGGCCGGGCGCCGCCTCATACGCGTCCTTCGGGTCGATCCACTCCTCGCGGATCAGCCGCACCAGGTCCTGCGTGAAGTCGTGCATGCCGAGGTCACCGCCGGCCGCGATGACGCTCGGCAGGTGCCCTTCGTCGCCGTCGCGGATGGCCTTGCGGACCGTCGGCGTGGCCAGCATCACCTCGGTGGCCGGCACGCGGGCCACGTTCGGGTCGGCGGCCGGCACGAGTTTCTGGCAGATAACCGCCACGAGACTGTGCGCCAGCGACTCGCGGAGCACGTGGTGATCGTGCGCCTCGAACAGGTCGAGGATGCGCGTCACCACTCCCGGCGCGCTCGATGCGTGGACGGTCGTAAACACGAGGCGGGTCGTCTCGGCCGCCCGAAGCACGCCCTCCACGTCATCTTCGGTGCGCATCTCGCCCACCAGGACCACGTCGGGGTCCTCGCGCAAGAG
>DATKXP010000073.1:0-9747 GCA_035529015.1 Phycisphaerae bacterium
ACGGATTTCTGACGCTTGTGGGGACATGGCCTTTGCCCAAACCTGTCGCAAGAGAGGCCGAGCCGCCGGGCCGTCGGCAGTCTGTGCAGGGCATCCGTCAAGGTGCAAATACCGTGCCGAACAGGATTGGTACCGTCCCCAGGTTTCCGCCGGAATCGTGCGTGTGCGGATGCGCTCAGGCGGCTTGGGCGACGGCGGCCTCCTGAACGTCGGGTTTGTTGATCCGGCAGCAGCCGGGCGACCCGGCGAACAGGCCGCACATCGCGCAACGGGGCTGGTCGGGCTTCTTGCAGCAGCACAGATCGGAGCCCTTGACCTGTCCGCATTTTCCGCACAGCGTGACGGGCTCTCCCTTGGTGATGCGGCAGCATCCGGGCGACCCGGCGAACAGGCCGCACTTCGGGCACCGGGGCTGGTCGGGCTTGTTGCAGCAGCACAGAGCGGAGCCCTTGACCTGCCCGCACTTGCCGCACAGCGTGACGTCCGGATAGGGCGCCTTGTCGCTGACTGCCCCCTTCTGGACCGTGGGCTGTGTTTTCGGTTCACAACCAGCCAGCAGGCCGAGCGCAGAACCGGCCACAAACCGCACAAACGTCCTGCGATGCATACTCATAGGATTCTCCTCTGAGTTCCCGGCATCCTTCTCGCAGAGGGGCGAACGCTGGAACCCGTTTTCAGAACGCCCTCTGCACCGGCTCACTTTACCCAAGCGGGGGGACCGCGTCAAGCGCGGTCGGGCGACGGCGCGGCCAGGGTTTGTGTGTGATTTCGGTCAGCGGGCACCATCGGAGCCGTTGTCCGAAGCCGCCTCATTCCTCCCGCCCCGACGCCTTGCGGAGTTCGGCGAGGAACTCGGGGTGGACCGTGCCGCCGAGGCGCCGGCACTGCTGCACGTCGTCCCAGGCCTTGTCGTGGTCGCCGTTCCTGAGATGGGCGACGGCGCGGCCGCAGTAGGCGGCGGCGAAGCGGGGGTCCAGTTCGATGGCCACCGTGTAGTCGGCGATGGCGGCGTCGTAGTCGCCCCTGGCAAGGCGTGCGATGCCCCGGTTGTGGTAGGCGCCCGGCAGGCGGGGGTCGAGTTCGATGGCCCTGATGAAGTCGGTGATGGCGGCGTCGTAGTCGCCCTCTGCGGCGAACGTGGCGGCCCGCTTGGTGTAGACCTCGGCGCTCTCGCCACCCGACGTGGTTGCAGGCGGTTTGGGTGCCTCGGCCACGGGCGGCGGCGTAACATGGTCACCCTTCGGGCTGACCATGCCACCCGACGTGGTTGCGGCCGGCTTAGGCTTCTCGGCCACGGGCGAACTGAACCTCTCGTTCTCGGCATCGAAAGGCACGCCGCTTCTGTGCGGCGTGGAGGTCATCGCACGGTGAGAAGAACCGTCGGCAAACAGACCGTCCGCTTCGACGGACGAGGAATCATCCTGGGAGGCTGACGCCACGTTGCCAACGTCGCAGCGCCTCACATGGAGATAGCGCGGTGGGCAATCCTGCCCACCGCGCGGCGGCCAGGATTGGCCCCCGCGCTACCACTTGCCTGGGTCGGCGGGATGTTGACGAAGTAGCGCTACTCGGCCGCGTACTCGACCCAAAGCGTCTCGGGATCGGGCCCGGCGTCGAAGGTCCACGTCGCCTTCGTCTGGCCGCGGCGGGTGCGGTGAACGTCGCTGCCGGTCTTGCCGCCGGCGTCTTTCCACGCATAGGTGATCGCAAGCGGCGAGGTGTTCGCGACCTCGTACACGAGGTGGGCCTCGGCCCGCATGTACTTGCGGTTGGCCGTGTTCGTGAAACGCACCCGCACCGGCCCGGCGAAAGCGTCGAGCGGTGCGTCGGCAAAGGGGAACGTCTGGCTCCACCAGTCGTTCGGCTCGGGCGGTCGCCGGACGATCTTCCAGTCGTCGAGGACGGGCGTCCACGTCTTGCCGCCGTCGGTTGAGCAGTCGATGCGGTAGGCCGAATCCGCCGGCGGGCAGCCGCTCTGCACCCGCGCGGCCGCATAGACACCAACCGCCTTCCCCCCGCGCGGTGCGGCGAGTTCGAGCGTGACGGTCGGCGAGTCCATGCCGCCCTCGACGACGTGCGCCTTGGCCTGGTCAACGTTCGGACCGGCCGAGACGACCGCCCGTCCCGACGCCTCGTACGTGACGCGGTTCGTGCCGGCCTTCACGTGCGGGATCACCGTCGGTCCGCACTGGCAGACCGTCGTGATCGTCAGATCCGACGCGGCCAGGGCCTTCGCCCCGGCGCCGAAACGGAGCCGGTACTGGCGGTGGCCCTTGACGAGGTCCGTCAGGTCCATGCCGTCGGTCGCCGCCCCGGCCTCCTGCCACGTGGCGCCCTGGTCGGTCGAGATCGCGACGGGGCACGTCATCCTGCCGCGAAGGACCAGGCCGTTCGTGCAGCCTTTCTCGTAGATGCCCCACTCCCCGGCGGCCTTCTCCTGGGGCGGCGTGGCGGCGACGACGTACGGGCTGTACCACTCCAGCGTCACGTGATTCGCCGACTCGTCGATCACGCCTTCCTTATACCGGCCCGAGCGGAAGTCGGGCGCGAGCGTGTAGACCGCGTTCGCGAACCGGGCCTGACCCGCGTTGTACGGGGCCGCCTGTCCGGAACCGTACATGGCCTCGGGCTGGTTCACCCACGTGCGGTCGCGGGCCGGGCCGGGGACGCCCTTCTGATTGTAGTTGATGCCCCAGTAGACGAACGTCTTCCCGTCGTCGAGGCCGGGCGCGGCATACCGCCGCAGCGTCTCGCCCGCCCGAAGATGCACGATCGGCGGGACGGCGGCGTAGCCGGTCGCGTACCCCGCCCACTTGACCTGCTCGTAGGCGCCGGGGTCGCTTTGGTGCAGCCCGGCCGGGATGAACCCGCGCTCGCGGTTGCTCCGCGTCACCGACGCCATGTCCTTGTTGATTTCCATCAGGCCCATCAGCCGCTTGCCGTCCGGCGTGAAGACGACCGTCGAGACGTCGTGGTCGAGAAGCACCCACTGCCCCTCGCCGTACGGGCCGCCCGTCAGGTACGTCTCGAACGACGTGTGTCCTTTGACGCCCATGGTCCTGGCGCGGTCGCGGCCCAGCAGCGTCGCCATTTCGCCGTGCCACTGGTGATGCGTCGTGAAGCACAGGCCGAAACCGTACCCGAACAGGCCGCCCCAGTATTCGCGTGTGGCCTCGCCGTCTTTCGCGCCCTTGTCCCAGACGTCTTCGCGCCCGACGGTGCAGTGGAAGTAGTTCAGGTTCCGCCAGTAATACGACGCCAGGGCGCGGTCCTCGTCGGTTGCGACCTTGCGGCCGGCGGCGCGCTCGTACAACTCGGCCTGCGTCCGGAAGAGCCGCTCGAACGTCGAACACGCCAGTTCGCCGGGATACCACGGGTGATCGGTCCGCGTCTGCGGATCGCCCACGCCCGCAAGGACGGGCGCACAGGAGACAAGAACGATGGCGGCCAAAACGTATCGGGTCATGGCCCGCTCCTCTCATCGCAGCAGACACCTGTGCCGAATCAGGGTCCGAGGCTACCACCCCGCGAGGCGACGTGCTACGGTTTTCACATCGCTCCGTCGCAGGGCTCTCAAGTTGTAGGGTGGGTGCTCTGCACCCACGCGTCTCCCGATGTGGAGCCGGGTGCCATGCTTTCGCCCGCGAAAGCATGCCCTCACCGCCACGGCCGCCTGCCCGCCGTCCTGTCCGGCGTAGCCTTGGCGAAGACGGAAGCCTTGGCGAAGGCGGGTTGCCGTTGTCGTTCGTTCGACGTTGCACATTCAGCGTTCCTTGTTCAGCGTTCGCCGTTGTTGCAGGCCCGGGCGTGCCCCGGCAACCCCGCCCGCCCCTCCCTTCCCCGACGCTGCGGCATGTCCTCCCCCTTGACGCGCACGCCATCCGGCATTACCGTACGCCCACAATGGGAAACGCTTCCGGGCAAGGGGCTCGGGCCGGTTACGCCTCGCGTCACCGGAACTCCCGGACCTGGCTCCGTTTTGATTTCAGGGCATTGCATTTCCATGGGACGATACGCGATGAGCCGGAAACGAGAATTCGCGATCATCTGTAGTATGCTCATTTGTATTCCACTCACGTCTGGTTTGGCCGCGGCGGAAACCATAGACGCGGTTGCGCGGCCGGATACCGGCCGGACGAACAGTTTCTACGTTGGCAATCGGGATCCCTTGCTTCGCGGCCCGCTCATCAAACTGCCGATCGGCTCGATTGAGCCGCAAGGATGGCTCCGTAAACAGCTTGAACTCGAGGCAGACGGCTTCTTCGGCCATCTTACTGAACTAAGTCGATTCCTGGTAAAAGAAAACAATCCATGGCTCAGCCCGGAAGGCGAAGGCGAGAAATTCTGGGAGGAGGTGCCGTACTGGTTGAAGGGCTATGGGGACCTGGCCTACGTATTGGGCGATCAGAAAATGATCGACGAGGCCAGGGAGTGGATCAATGGTGTCATCGCAAGCCGGCGGGACGACGGATGGTTCGGGCCGAGGGCCAATATCCGCTCGCCACGCCGACACAGCCCCGGCAAGCCGGACCTGTGGCCTAACATGGTCATGCTGACGGCTCTCCAATCCTACTACGAATATTCCGGCGACGAACGTGTTATCCGCTTGATGACCAAATACTTTGACTGGGAACTCCGTGTTCCTGAAGAGGACTTCCTTCTGCCGTTCTGGCAGCACGTGCGCGGTGGCGACAATCTCGCCAGCGTCTATTGGCTTTATAACCGTACGGGAGACAAGAAACTTCTGGGCCTGGCGACCAGGATTCACCGCAACACGGCCAACTGGACAGGTGGCGTACCGAACTGGCATAACGTCAATATCGCGCAGGCCTTGCGCGGGCCGGCAACCTATTACCTGCAGTCGAGGGATCCGCGGCATCTGACCGCCCCGGAGCGAAACTACCAGACGGTATGGGGACTGTACGGTCAGGTGCCGGGTGGAATGTTCGGCGGCGACGAGGACTGCCGGGCGGGTTTTTACAGTGCCCGCCAGGCTGTCGAAACCTGCGGCATCGTGGAAATGATGCATTCCTGTGAAGCGCTCTTGAAGATCGGCGGCGATCTCAAATGGGCCGATCGATGCGAGGACGTGGCGTTCAACTCGCTCCCCGCCACAACCACGGCTGACTTCAAGGCGCTTCGCTATCTGACCGCACCCAACCAGATCGTTTCCGACCGCAAGAACAAGCATCCGGGAATCTCGAACAAGGGCGCCAAGTTCCTGATGAACCCGCACGGACACCGTTGCTGCCAACTCAACATGGGGCACGGCTGGCCCTATTATGCAGAACATCTATGGATGGCTACACCCGATAACGGCCTGGCACTCCTTTTTTACTCAGCCTCGAAGGTCACCGCGAAAGTGGGCGACGGCGCCGAGGTAACCATTACGGAGAAGACACACTATCCGTTCGATGAGAACATCGTGCTTTCTGTTTCATTGCCCCGTTCGCTGAGATTCCCGCTGTATCTCCGGATACCCGGCTGGTGCGAAAAACCCAGGCTTGCCGTCAACGACCAGCGGGTCAAGGTGCAGGCGGAGCCTCAATCGTATCTCCGGATCGACCGCCAATGGAAGGATGGCGACAGCATTGAACTCGAATTGCCCATGCAGGTGAGCGTAAGGACGTGGGCTGAGAACGCAAACAGCATTTCGATCGACCGCGGGCCTCTCACGTACTCCCTGAAACTTTCCGAGAAGTACGCGCCTGTCAATGGAACGGTCCTGGAATTCCTTCCACGCTCGTGGTGTCGAGAAGACATGTCCAGGGAACTGATCGAGGCATGGCCCGCCTGGGAGATCTTTCCGACAACGCCCTGGAACTACGGCCTGGTGCTGGACACGAAGAGGCTTGAGGCATCATTGGCAGTAACACAGAAAGGCTGGCCCGTCGATAACCGTCCCTGGACAAACACGGAAGCGCCGATTGAAATCAAAGCGAAAGGGCGCAGGATTCCCGGCTGGCAGAAAGATGAACTGGATCTGGTCGGGCTTCTTTCAGAAAGCCCGGTGAAATCAAATGAGCCTGTTGAGGAAGTGACTTTGATCCCCATGGGCTGTGCCAGGCTGAGGATATCGGCGTTCCCCGTGATAGACAATGGCCCTGACGGTCGTCCATGGAAGACGCCTCCTGAACCCGCTCTTTCCAAGAAGCCCGGAGTTCCCAAAGTGAATCCGGGGCAGCCCAGACAATCTGGCGGGGGCCGGTGACGGGCCGTGTCTCGCGGCCAAGGACGCGGCAGGCGGGCAGTTGTAGGCGATTCCGGGGACGTCTTACTCAACTCAGCCATAGGGTGGGGGCTCGGCACCCACGCCTCCGCCGAGTGCCATGCCGGCTGCCACCCTGGCACGGCCGGAGGCCATGCCGTAGCCGGCTGGCGGCTTGCTTGCCAGTGCTGCGGTCCGCGCGCGCCCCCGCAAGCATAGCCGCACGGAGCCGCCAGGTTGTCATTCCGAGTCCCGGCTTGCCGGGACGAAGAATCTCGCCGCGGCCGCCTACCCGCCGTAGCCTTGGCGAAGGCGGGTTGCCGTTGGTTCGACGTTGCACATTCAGCGTTCCTTGTTCATCATTCGCCGTTGTTGTAAGCCGGGCCGTGCCTCCGCAACCCCGCGCCCGTGCCGTCAGGCACGGTTGCACTCTAGCCACGCGGCGCAAGCCCGTGGTGAGGGGAGCGCCCCCCTCGTCCATGCAGCCCCGGAAGGGGCGTTTGAACCTCACTCGCCCCTGACGGGGCTCCGCACGCTTCTTCGCCTCCCCTGCCTCCGTGTTAGGCCGCCTGCCCGCCGTAGCCTTGGCGAAGGCGGGTTGCTGTTCGCCGTTCCTTCCCCGACGTTCCGCCATGTCCTCCCCCTTGACGCGCATGCCATCCGGCATTACTCTATACCCACGATAGGAAAGCCCTCCGGGCAAGGGGCTTTGGACGAGTCAAGTATCGCGTCCCCGGAACTTCCAGAACTTGGAGAACTTCTGGCTGAGGAACTCGCGTGATGTCCATCACCCGCATAGCGCGACTGCGTGACTACGGGGTCTTCCGCAACTTCACGTGGCCATCCGACCTTCCCGAGTTCGGCCGCTACAACTTGGTCTATGGCTGGAACGGCACCGGGAAGACGATGCTAAGCAGGCTGTTTCGCGACTTGGAGGCCAAGACTCCACCTTCGACTGGCCAAGTCAGCATGTCAGTCAACGGGAGGGATGTCAGCAACGCCGAGTTTTCCGAAGTGTCTGTTGCCGTCCGAGTATTCAACCGCGACTTCGTGCAGGACACCGTCTTCCCGGCCGCAGGTGACGTTGCACCCATCTTCGTCCTCGGCAAACAGAACGTCGAGAAGCAGAAAGAGGTGGAGCGACTCAAAGCCTCGTTGGCAAAGGCCCAGGCTGACGGGGACTCGAACTACGGGAAGAGCCTGCGTGCCGGATTTAACCTCGACAGATTCTGCATTAACCGGGCCAAGGTCATCAAGGACACGCTCCGATCAAGCGGCCCCAACCCTTATAACAACTATGACAAGTCCCATTTCTCGCGACGTGCGCGGGGGATGATCGAGGCAGACGACCGTCAGGCCCACGAACTCAGCGACGGCGGCCGCGAGAAGCTGCTGGCGCAGCATCGGGCCGCCCCCAAGTCCAAGCTCCAACCGATCACATACCGGCTGCCAGCGCTCAAGGCACTGGCCGACGCCGTGTCTGACCTGCTATCCACTACTGTGGTGTCTGCGATTATCCAGTCGCTCAAGGATGACCCCGAGCTTTCCTTGTGGGCGCACCAGGGCCTTGGGCTGCACCAAGATCGCCAGGCCACGAAGTGCCTCTTCTGCGGTGAAACCATCCCCAAGGACCGTCTGGCGGCACTCGAAGCCCACTTCAGCACCGAATACGAACAGTTTCTCAAAAAGTTGGACGGCGAAGTCGCGGCTCTGCGAGATGCATTGAAGGCAGCCGCCGACCTGTTGTTGCCTAACGCTGCCCAACTTTACGATGATTTGTCATCGGAATACAAGGCTGCACAGGCCGGGCTGCGCGGCGAACGCGATTCTGCCAGGCGTGTTCTTGAGGCGTTAGTCAAGGCGGTGGAGGAGAAAAGAAGCAGGGCCTTTGAACGCGTCAAGCTAAACGTCGCCGTGCCTGACCTGAACACCGCGGTTGTTGATCGCCTGAACGAAGTCATCCTGAAGCACAACCAGGTCTGCGACAACTTCCAATCCCGTATCGACAATGCCGGGAAACGACTCGAAACCGACTCCGTGGCTGGCGATTTGGAGGAGTTTGTGAAGCTCAGAGGTGCTGTCCAAGCGTCTCAGATAGCGGTGAAGGCTGCGGCGGCAGAAGTTGACCGGCTCAAGGGCGAGATCGCCCGGCTGGAAAGTGAGATCGTAGAACACCAGCAGCCTGCCGAGGAGCTGAATGACGATCTTCGCAGCTACCTTGGGCATGGCGAGCTCCGCCTGGAGATCAAAGAGACCGGCTACACAATCATGCGGCATGATGCCTCTGCCGCGGCGTTGAGCGAGGGGGAGACGACGGCAATCGCCTTGCTCTATTTTCTAAAATCCCTCCAAGACCGGCGGTTCGACTTGCGGAAGGGCGTGGTTGTCCTCGATGACCCCGTTTCGAGCCTTGACGCCAACGCGCTGTATTCCGCCTTCGGCTTCATTCGAGAACGCACTCAGCACGCAGCCCAACTGGTGATCCTCACCCACAACTTCACGTTCTTCCGTCAGGTGCGCAACTGGTTTCGCCACCTCAAAGGGCAGAAGAAGAAGGACATGGCTCAGCGCCCGGCACGTTTCTACATGCTCGATTGCACTTACAAAGAGGCCCGGCGATGCGCAAGCATCCGGTGGCTCGATCCGTTACTTGAGCAGTTTGAGTCGGAGTACCACTACCTGTTCGCGTGCGTTTGCCGGGTGGCGAGGGGAGAGCCGCAGCCGAGTCTCGAGCAGAACTACGTGCTCCCGAATCTGGCAAGGCGATTGCTGGAAACGTTTCTGGCGTTTCGGCAACCAAGCGTGTCCGGTGATCTGTGGCAGAAGATGCAATTGGTTAAGTTCGACGAGGCCAGGAAGATTCGCATTTTGCGGTTCGTCCATACGTATTCGCATGGCGGCGCGCTCGGAGAGGCAGAGCACGATTTGTCCCTGTTGAGCGAGGCACAGGCGATCCTTAAGGACATCTTGACGCTGATGCAGTCAGAAGACGCGGATCACTACTCAGCAATGGCGTCACTGGTCCGCGCTTCTGATAGCCAGGAGGACTCGTAGCCGGCCCCACGCCCGCCTGTGGGTTGACGGGAAACCTGGGGAAACCTGGGGACGGTACATGTTTGTGGCCTGCACGGGGCGGGGCGCCTTCGAGATGGTGCGGGCGAGGCATGCCTCGCCCCTACGGCAGGCGTTTGCCGCCGCTCAGCCGTTCTTGGCGCCCTTGCGGCTTGGCGTGAGGCGATGTTGCCCGTTGCCGTTCGTTCCTCATTCCGCATTCCGCATTCCCCAATGGGGGTCAGTTGCGGCCGGTACCCGCTTCCCTCCGGGGCGCGGCTAAAAGGGCCGTTACCCAATTCCGAGCCGTTCTCGGCGTTCTCTCCTTACCCTCCGCGCCCTCTGCGCTATTGACCCCTGTATTGCTAAAGGAACGGCGGGCGATGAGCCGATCCCTTGGGTATGAGACCCAAAGGAAGCGCAGTGGAACTGGAGGCCCGGCGGCGGGTGGCCAAGCGGCTCCTGGGGCAAGGTCTCGGCCTGCGGGC
>DATKXP010000074.1:0-2016 GCA_035529015.1 Phycisphaerae bacterium
TCCCCTCGACCTGTGGCCGTGCGTCCGACGGGCCCTGAAGCGGATCAAGCCGTCGGCCGTCATCCAGGTCGAATCGGAGTGGTGGCCCAACTTCTTTTTCATGGCGGCTCGGCGCGGCATTCCCGTCGCATGCGTCAACGTCCGCGTCACGGAGCGCGGCGCGCGCGGCTATCGGCGGATCCGGCCCATCATGCGTGCGGTCTTCAACTCGTGCACGGCCATCGGCGTCCAGGCCGAACTCTACCGCGACCGCCTCGTGGCCCTCGGCGCCGACGCCGACCGCATCCGCATGACCGGCCAGATGAAACACGACGGCGTCGCCTTCGCCGACCACGTGGACGGCGCCGAGGACCTGGCCCGCGAGATGAAGATCGAGCCGGGCGAATCGGTCCTCGTCGCCGGCAGCACCGGACCGGGAGAGGAGGCGACGCTCCTGGCGGCGTATCAGCGGGTCCGCCGTCTGTACCCGCGTCTGCGGTTGGTCATTGTGCCGCGGCGGCCCGAGAACTTCGACGCGGCCGCCGAGGCGATCCTGGCGGCCGGGCTGGGCGTGGTCCGCCGCTCGCGCTCGACCCCTTGGCAAGGGCCGAAAACGCTCCCACCCATCATCCTCGGCGACACCATGGGCGAACTCATGAAGTGGTACGCCCTGGCCGACATCGTCTTCGTCGGCAGGAGCCTCGTGGATATCGGCGGGTCGAATCCGATGGAACCCGGGTCGCTCGCCAAGCCGCTCCTCTGGGGCCCGCTCATGTACAACTTCCCCGTCGAGGCCCCCGCCCTGGCCGAAGCCGGCGCGGCATGCGAAGTCGCCTCGGCCGAGGAACTGGCCGACGCCGTCGCCGACCTCTTGACGCACCCCGACCGGCGCCGTCAAATGGGAGCCGCCGCACGCGAAACCATCCGCACGATGCAGGGCGCCACCGCACGAACCATCGACCTCGTGCGCGAGGCGCTGGGCGCCTGACAGTCGAAAGGGGACTGCAACCGCAAAGAGCGCCAAGGACGCAAAGAACCGCACCGCGTTACTTGGAGAAACAACAAAGGACGTCGCCTCTCTTTGCGCTCTTTGCGCCCTTTGCGGTTTCAAGCAACTCACCTGTGCGCGGGGTAGCCGATGAGCCGCGAGCAACGCAAAGACCTGATGAGCCGCGTCCGCAGCGTGGTCGTCAAACTCGGCAGCAACATGCTGGCGGGCCGGACGGGGCTGCTCGATGAGACGCAGATCCGCAGCATTGCCGACCAGGTGACGGCCCTCGCCGATCGCGGCCTTCAGGTCGTTATCGTTTCGAGCGGCGCCATCGCCGCCGGCATGGGCGAGTTGGAACTCGGCAGCCGCCCCGAGGCCCTGCCCCACCTGCAGGCGTGTGCCTCGGTCGGCCAGTCGAAGTTGATGATGATGTTCGATGAGGCCTTCCGCACCCACGGCCGCCACGCCGCCCAGATCCTGCTCGTCCGCGACGACGTGGAAGACCGCACGCGATACCTGAACATCCGCAACTGCATCACGGCCCTGCAGGATTACGGGGCGGTGCCCGTCATCAACGAGAACGATACGGTCAGCGTCGATGAGATTCGTTTCGGCGAGAACGACGTCCTGGCCGCCATGGTCACCAACCTCCTGCGGTCCGACCTGTTGGTGCTGCTGACGACGGTCGATGGCGTCTTCCGCGACGCCCAGCGCCGCGACCGTTTCGACGTGGTCGAGGACATGGCCGAGGTGGTGGCCGCCGCCGACGAGAGCCGCTCGTCGCTCGGCACCGGCGGGATGCCGACGAAACTCGAAGCGGCCGGAATGGTCGTCGCGGCCGGTGAGATGGCCGCCATCGCCAACGGACGCACCCCGAACATCCTGACGGACCTGTTGTCGGGCGAACCGGTCGGGACGCTCTTCGTGCCGACGGTCGAGAAGATGAACGCCCGCAGCCGGTGGATCGGCCTCGCGAGGCGGCCGCGCGGCAAGATTCGCATCGACGCCGGTGCTGCAAAGGCGGTCCGCGACCGCAAGAGCCTGCT
>DATKXP010000075.1:0-14429 GCA_035529015.1 Phycisphaerae bacterium
GGCCGCCTGGTGGCCTTCCCAGGCCACCAGGAACAGGCATAACCTGCGTTCGCAGCGGCCTGGGAAGGCCGCCGCGCGGAAAGGAACGTTCTCACTAACCAGACGCCACCAGCACAAGATACGCGATGACGGCGTGCACCGCAATGACCAGCGCCGGCACCGGCTTCTCGCGCGCCGAGTCCGACCGCCCCGCGCCTGCGTTTAGCCGTCGCCGGCACGGCGACAGCCGTCGGCCGCCGCGCGCTTGCGCGGTGGGCATTCTCGCCCACCGCGCCATCCCCGCATCGGATCGATCAAACCCGCTCCGGAATCTCGTACGGCTTCCGCCGCACCCGGTCCAGGTGCGTGTTCGCCTCGGCGTCGTCAACGAAGACCTCCTTGGCGGGGTCCCAACGGAGCCTGCGGCCGAGGTAG
This sequence comes from Phycisphaerae bacterium, assembly GCA_035529015.1. Taxonomy (GTDB): domain Bacteria; phylum Planctomycetota; class Phycisphaerae; order FEN-1346; family FEN-1346; genus JAUVZF01. The sequence goes on from DATKXP010000075.1 coordinate 415, forward strand.
CGGGCGATGTTGCCCAGGTGACACACCGTGGCCGAGCGGTGGCCGATCTCCACGTCGGCGACCGGCCTGGCTCGGCTTCTGATGGCGGCCACCCAGTCGGCCTTGTGGTTGTCGCCGCCGCGAGGCACACCTTGGAGCGCCTTCTCGGCGATCTCGGGCGGATCGGACTGGAACTTGTTGCGGTCGATGGTCACGGTGCCCTTCTCTCCGATGAAGATCGCCCCGCCCGCCGGTCCCTTGCCCAGTTCCATGACTATGTCGCCGGGATAGCGGAACAGGACCTTCGGCACGCTGCACGCCTTGTCGAGCCGCGAGCCGGGCTCCGTCTGCGTCGGCGGCACCAGTTTCTCGCCTTCGACCCAGACCTCGATGGGGCCGCCCTCGTCCATCCCCAGCGCCCACTGAACCTGGTCCAGACCGTGGGCGCCCCAGCCGGTCATCTCGCCGCCCGAGTACGGACGGAACGAGATCCAGCCGGGCTTCGCTCGCGGCTTGTACAGGTCCGCGTGATACGGCACCACCTTCGTGGGGCCGCACCACATGTCCCAGTCGAGCCCGTCCGGAACGCTCTGACCCCCGAACCCGCACTCCCACGGGCTGGCGTAGTTGTTCGCGATGACCTTCTGCACCTTGCCGATGCCGCCGTTGCGGACCAGTTCGCACCCGATGCGGTTCGGCGCCATCGACCGCTGCTGACTGCCGACCTGGAGGACGCGGCCGTACTTGCGGACGGCCTCGACCATCTTGCGGCCCTCGCGGATCGTCAGCGTCATCGGCTTCTCGACGTACACGTCCTTGCCCGCCTGGCACGCGTGGATCGAACACAGGGCGTGCCAGTGGTCGGGCGTGCCGACGGTGACCGCATCGACCTCCTTCAGTTCGAGCATCTTGCGGTAGTCCTGGAAGGCCTTGGCCTTCGCCTTCTCGGCCACGGCCCGGGCGCGCGGCAGGTTCAGGTCGGCGGCGGCGACCAGTTGGCTGTCGGGAACGCCGAGGATCCCCCGCCCCTGGCGTCCCACGCCGATGCCGCCGATCCCGATCCGCTCGCTCGCACCGAACACGCGCGACGACACCACGTACGGCGCCGCCGCCGCCGCCCCGACTGCCATGGCGCCCCGCCCCAGGAACTGCCGCCGCGAGAGTCTCGAATCATTCACCATCGTTCCGTCCTTTCCAACGCTACGTTCTCAACTTCGCATCGCCCCACTTGGGTATAGCGCGGTGGGCAATCCTGCCCACCGCGCACGATTCATCTCAGCCCCGCGGCGTCCCCACGCAGGCCGCATAGACGACCGATTCCTCCTCGCCGTCGGCGCCCACCAGCGCGTTCATCTCCTCGTCCAGAAACGCACCGATCATGCACGCCCCCAGGCCCAGCGCGGTCGCCGCCCCTGTCAGCGCCCTTGCTGTTCGCATCAGTCGCGCCCTTCCTCAGCCGAGATTGCCCGGATCCGGGATGTCTCGGACGGCCTCCAGCCCAGGACCGTCGTGGACCTTTTCGACGATTCTATCACCATCCCGGCGATCGACAAGGACTTGTTCGGATCTCTGGAGGGGGCATCGGGCCCTTGCCGGGCCGTGATGCTGCCCGAAACGGCCTCAATACAAGCATTTGGTGCAGATACCGGCAAACCGTCTCCGTCGCCTCCTCCCGTCGTTTCGTCGTGTCCGCCGTCATCCCGGGAGACGATGACTTCTCCAGCCAGTTCGTCATCATCTGCATCCCGGTTCTACTGAATGGTGTACTCTCTCAGATGCCCAACGAGTTTCTGCACGATCTCGGAGTGGGCCGCGGCAACGTTCACGTTTTCGCCCGGGTCCTTCTCGTGATCGTAGAGTTCCACCTGCACGGCCTTGCCCGTCTTGTCTGTCCAGTAAACGAGACGGTAGCGATCCGTGCGGACGGCCCGGCCCATCAGACGGCCTCGTCCATGGAAACTGAAAGCAAATCCCTTGCCGGGATGGTTTGCCTCGCGGAGCATCGGAACCAGACTGGTTCCGGCGAGATCGTCCGGCCCTTCCAGGCCGCACAGGTCGGCGAGTGTTGGGTAGAGATCCACCGTTTCGACGAGGCCTTGCGCCTTGGCTCCCGGCTGCACCATGCCGGGCACTTTGATGAACAGGGGGCTGCGCGTTGCCACATCGAAGTTGGTTTGCTTGCCGAACATGCCATGTTCGCCCAGGTGCCAGCCATGGTCGGACCACAAGACGACCACGGTGTTTCGATCCAGGTTCAGCCGTTTGAGTTCGTCGAGCACTTTGCCGATCTGGGCGTCCACGTAACTCACGCAGGCGAAGTAGCCGTGTCGAAGGGTGAGCGCCTCCTCTTGGCTGATCCGGCCCGCGCCCGAGGGCCAGCGATAATGCGTTGTTACCTCGAAACTGTTGTGGATGCTGATCGCGGGGTCGACGCCTTGCGGCGGTTGCGGGTTCTGTGCCATTGGGATTCGCTCGCGCCTGTAAAGATCCCAATAGCGCTTGGGCGCATTGAACGGAAGGTGAGGTTTGTAGAAACCGACCGCCAGGAGGAACGGGCCGCCGCGGGCCTTCAGGTCCCGCAACTGCCGGACAGCCTCCTGGGCGTTCAGGCCGTCGGCGTAACCCGTATCGGGGACATCGGCCGATTCGTACGGCAGACGGGGCTCGTCCTTTTCCATACGGATGACCTTGTTGTAGGCTTTGCCGCCGGCATAGGAGAAAAAGGCTCGCCAAGGTGTCTTCCAAGGCCCCACCGGGGCGTAAGACAAATCCCAACTGAACGGCACCTGGTGAGTCTTCTGCCCGGGATCCATGACGCCGCCGGGTTGGTGGCTGATCTTGCCGATGCAAACCGTGCGATATCCGTTACGGCGAAACAGGTCCGCAAAGGAAGCAGGGGAAGGCGGCGCCGTGTCGCGCTGGCGGAGACCTTTCCAGCAGTCCCAGGAGTTGAGGCGTCTGCCCGTCAGCAGCGAGCAGCGTGAGGGACCACAGACGGCCGATTGGACGTAGTGGCGGTCGAAGATTTGGCTCTCCGATCCGAGGCGGTCGAGGTTCGGCGCCAAAGCCGGTCCTCCGTACGTCACGAAACAGGGACGCAAATCATCGACCGCGATGAACAAGACGTTCCAACGGGCAGAACGCGTTGGACGTCCGGGGCGAGTCTCGGCCCCGGGTCGGGTAACCGCATGGGCTAGGCGCCCGGCGTCCGGCGCCAAACGGCTCGGGATAAATGAAAATGCCGAGGCCGCTGCCGCCGTCTTGATGAAGTCTCGCCGCGACAACGGCTTTTCGGCGTGGTCCGTTTGTCGATCTGGGCGCATCAGAGATCCCCTTTGCTTGCCCGGCGATCTCATAGTACAGCCTGTCCACCGCTGTCAGCGCAAAGTAGAAATGCCCGGTTTGCGTTGACATCTTCCGCATCGCCGGTTGATTCGCCGCCGACCGCCCGTTTACAATGCCTCGGAATCGGCGCCTACGAAGAGAGGCCCCCATGAACCCCATCAAACTCATTCGCAAACTCGTCAAGGCGCTGCGCGGCGGGTCTCCGAACCCACCGCGCACGGTTTTCCTCTAGCCCCGCGGCGTCCCCACGCAGGCGGCGTAGACCACCGACTCCTCCTCGCCGTCTACACCCGCCAGCGCGTTCATCTCCTCGTCCAGAAACGCCCCGATCATGCACGCACCGTGTCCCAGCGCCGTCGCCGCCAGGTGCAGGTTCTCGGCCAGGTGACCTGCGTCCAGGTACACGTACCGCAGCGCCCGGTCGCCGTACTTCTGGGCGCCCCGGCCCCAGACGCCGGACCAGAGGAACGAGACCGGGGCCTGGCCGACCATCCCCTGGTCGAGACACGCCGCCTGCGCTGCGGCGGCCGCGTCGTCCCTCGCCGCGACCAGCGCGAGACGCTCCTCCGGCAGTTCCCAGTGATAGACGCCCGGCTCCAGGCCATCGACCCGTGCCGCGCACACGTACGTCTCCACCGGATACAGCGCCCCCGCAGACGGCGCCGTCCGGAACGGCCAGTGACCCGGCTGGGTGATGCCCTGCGCGGCCCAGAGGAGCAGCATGAGCGTCTGCTGCGCCATCGGCGCGCCGGCAAAGTCGCGGTGGCTGCGGCGCGTGCGCAACGTCTCCCACAAGTCCGCCTCGGGCCACGTCGCGGGACGCTCCAGCGAAACCATGGGCGCCCCCTTCTCGACGTAGGACTTGTACAGGCCCACGCTCTTCTGCCAGTGCGGATCCCTGGCCGGCATGGCACCGCGGGCATACGCCGTTCCGTGCTGGTAGTCGTGAAGCAAGGTCATCGGCGACCTCCCTTACTCTTCCCCCGCACGGTCTATCGTGTCCGAAGCAGCACATCCCACGCGGGTAGGGGCGTGGCATGTACGTGTTTAGCGCGGGTGGCACGGCAGCCCCGCCGGGGCGGCCGTGGACACCCGGTGTCCAACACGGCCGCCCTTCGGGCTGCCGTGCCACCCGGCCTGCGGTGTGGCCAGGTCTCCGGACCCGCCGCGCAGCAACTTCAGGAAGCCCACGTCGGCGCGTGCCTGCGTCCTGCCACTGCGAGGTCGCCAACGCAGGCGGCTGAAATCGATCCGGTTCATCAGGTTCGGCGTCACGCCCTGCAACCCGGGCCGGACCAGCATCGTGGTCGTGTAGACGTAGATGGGCATGATGGGCACCTCGCGCAGCAGCAGCCGCTCGGCCCGCGCGAGGACCGCCATCCGCGCGGCCGGGTCCGTCTCGCGCGCCGCCGCGCCGATGAGGGCGTCGTACTCGGCGTTCGACCAGCCCGTCTCGTTGTTGCCGCCGCCCGAGAGGAACATGTCGAGAAACGTGTTCGGGTCCACGTAGTCGCCGTACCAGCCGGCGCGGGCGATCTGGTAATCGAGTTTGTGGATCATGTCGAGGAACACTTTCCATTCGACCTGCTCGATCCGCACGTTGAGCCCCAGCCGCTCGCGCCACTGCTGCTGGATCATCTCGGCCACCGGCACGTGGCCGAGCCCCCGGTTCACCAGGATCGAGAGTTCGCCGATACCCTCCCCGCCGGGGTGCCCCGCCTCGGCCAGCAGCCGGCGGGCCTGTGCCACGTCCTCCACCAGGCCCGGCACGCCCGGATAGCCGGCCATGCCGGGCGGCACGAGGGCCGTGGCCGGCCGCTCGCCGCCCCGCGTCGCCCGTTCGATGATCGGCTCCCGCCCGAGCGCCAGCGCCAACGCCTGCCGCACGCGCACGTCGGTCAGCGGTTCTCGCGTACAGTTGAACCGGTAGAAGTACGTGCCGAGGTCCTCGCCGTGGTGGACGTCGCGGCGCTCGCCCGTGTCGCGCGCCTTAAGCAGCGGCTGACGCGCCAAAGCCGGCACCACCGTCGTCAGGTCCACCGCCCCCGTCTCGTACGCGAGCAAGGCCGTATTGACGTGCTCGAAGACCCGGACCTCGATCCGCTCGAGCGCCACGGCGGCGGCGTTCCAGTAATGCGGATTCTTCTCCCACCGCATGCGGCTGCGGAACTGCCACTCGGTGAGCCGGTACGCACCGTTCGAGACGAGGTTCGGCGGAAACGTCCACCGGTCGCCGTGCTGCTCGATCGCGTCGCGCCGCACCGGCAGGTACGTCCCGAAGGCCGCCAGGTCGAGGAAGTACGCCGTCGGCTCGGCCAGGTGGACGGTCAGCCGCCGCGGACCCTCGACGCGGACGCCGACGGTTGAGAAGTCGGCCGCCGCCGCGTCTTTGACCGCCGCCTCGAAGTACGCCTTCGCCCCGCGGATGGGGTACAGCATGTACGCGTAATCGGCGGCCGTCCTGGGGTCGAGCACCCGGCGCCACGACCACGCGAAGTCCTCGGCCGTCACGGGGCGGCCGTCGCTCCACCGCGCGTCGGGACGCAGGTGAAAGGTGTACGTCTTCCGGTCCTCGGAAATATCCCACCGATACGCCACGCCCGGGCGCGGTCGCAGGTCGTCGGGGTCCAGAACGGTGAGGCCTTCGAAGAGGGCGGCGGCGACGCGATGGTCGCCCAGGGCCGTCATCTTGCCCGGATCGAGGGTCGCCACTTCCGGGCCGCTCGTCCAGACCAGGTCGGCCTTGGGACCCTGCGATCGATAGGCGAGGGCCGCGACACCCGCCACAACGGCGGCCGCGACGGCAAGAGGTATGAGAAGCCTGCGCATCCGGATCCGTAAGGCTCGTTGGAGGCGACTCGAGCCTCCCTGTAGTCGCCGCCGGCGCTTCTCACCCGCAGACGGGACACCGCCGGGGGTTCGACACCCGGCCGTTACGGTGCGGCGCCGCCTCCGCCCCCCGATCAGTTGCCGGCAGCGACGAGTTCCTTGACGGTGGCTTCGATACCGGGCGGCATGGACGGCCGTTGGGGGATTTGCTTCGCCTTGAAGAGTTTCTCGACCCATTCCAGCAGCGCCAGTTTCTGCATGACGGCATCGTCGCTCGCGGCGAACCCGACCTTCTGGCCGGTGATCTTCTCGAGGGACGCGTTCACGTCGGCCATCAGGTTCGGATCGGCCACCGGCGGAATGATCCACACACACAGAGTGGCGTACGCCATCAGCACGGCCTTCTTGCCGTCGGGCCGCACTTCCCGGGCGTAGGCCCGTTCCAGAGACCGCACCGCCACCGCCAGTATCTGCGCCACCACCGGGTCGGAGGCGCTGAAGCGCGTCGCGATCTTGCCGATCGCCGGCGCCAACACGTCGTGGGCCCGTTCATGGTCGAACTGCCCCAGGGTGTCCATCAACTGCAGCAGCGTCACCTTCGACATTTCGCGATCGAGGACCTTCTCGATGCTGTCGGCAATCTCGGCCTCCAGGCGCGGCACCACCTTCTCCTTGATGACCGGGGCCACCAGCGCCAACCCCTTGGCGCCCCAGTAACGCGAGGCCGCATACGGGTCCTTCTCGAGCGCCGTCCTCAGAATGGCCACCCCCTCGGTGGTCCGCAACAGGGCAACGGTCATGAGGAAATTGACGCGGGCCTCCTGGCTGACCGCGTTCGTCTCGGCCGCCTTGAGCGCGGCGACGGCCTCTTCATTATACGCCGCGACGAACGCCGCCGAGCGGCTGCCGCCGGTCGATTCGTACACGATGTTGTCCCGTGCCGCCACCATGCCGCGACGCGTCGGATCGGTGCTCGTCAGCATGGCCTTGATGGCGGCATCGAGCCACACGCGGATCCGCCGCCGGTCATTCTCCGTAATGTTCCCCTTATCGCGGAGGTCCTCGAGCGTGCCCACCGCTTGAGCCAGGCATTGGGTGGCCAGAACCAGGACCATCAGCGCCGCCACCGCCCTGAATCGCTTCATGAAGGACTCCTTGTGCCGGCAGGACCCCGCACCGCCCCCGGTTTCCCGACGGACCGCTCCCCTGGTCCAGTTGGCCTTACCGTAATGCCTGACCCGGAACGTGTCAAGCCTTTTGCCGCACCCCGCGCTAACGCTTGCGCCTGGTTGGGCTGGTTGCGGCTGGTTGGCGCTGGTTGGGGCCGGTTGCGGTTGCCGGGGCTGGTTGGGGTTGCTTGGGGTCGTTTCGGGCCGGCGGCGATATATACTTTACGAAAATGGCCTTTCTTTAGACCCCCCCAAATCGCGCTTTTCGGGGTGTCGAACCCCGTTTCTGGCTCAGAAACGGCGATTCGGGCCTCAAATGTTAAGATAGGCAAGGCAAAACGCGTGTCGTTTTGATCGGTTTCTGATCGCTTTTTACTCAAACTTGGTCCGTTCTTGCTCCTTTTTACCCCTTTTTTAACCTAAGTGCAGCGGGGTCAATATGCTATAAAGTATACAAAACCGGACGCAAGAGGCAGGCTGGAGGCCGGAGACCGGAGGCTGGAGGCACGGAGATTGTTAGAACTCTAACAAAATCCGGAGGCGAAAAACGGCCTTGGCGCTATCAAAAACGGCGATTTCGGCCGATGGGCCGCGCAGGACCGGATTGGACGTATGGGGCGAATGGAATATGAGAGGCCGAAAACGGGCGATCTGTGTAAGGGGTTGTGTGACAAGGACTTACGTCTCGGATAGGGCGGCGGAGATTGTTAGAGTTCTAACAAAAAACGGCAACCCGCCGTCGCCAGCCTACTCCGCCGTAGCAGCCTGGGCTGCGAAGGCTGGAAGGCTATGGCGGGCAAGCGGCGACAGGTCTTAACGCAGCCGGCCACGGCACCCTGGCAGGGCGAGCCCCTGGCAGGGCTGCGCCCGCCGTGGCCCGCTACCGTGGCTCGACCGCGAGCCGTACCCGTGCCAGGGAGGCCGCGGAGGACACGGAGAGAACGCCGAGAACGGCAGGGAATTGGGTAACGGCGAACGGCAAAGCCGCCTGCAGCCTCAAGTCTCCAGCCTCCAGCCTCACCAGCGGCAACGGCACCTCACGCGAAGCCGCAAGGGCGCCAAGGACGGCATGGATCTGGGCAGGCGGCAAACGGCAAGATGGGGTGACTGGGCAACGGCCACCACAGCCCTAGGGGCGAGGCATGCCTCGCTCGCGCTAGGCCGAAGGTACTACGGCCCGTTGCACTTGCGATGTGAATTCTCCAAACTCTCACCGGAATTCTCGCGGTTTCACCCGAGTGGACAATACCGCCGGCGAGCCAGTCAGTCTCGCCAGCAAGCGGGCAGGGATGCCCACCTGCCGAATCTCGCACTCCCATACTGTGTAAACGCTGAGCCCCATTGCTCGAAGTCGCCGAGCGTCGCGCCGGTCTCGTCGCTGGTTACTGGCGATCTTCTGCTCCCAGTATTGCTTGCGCGTTTTCGGGCGGTTCCGCCCTTTCGGACACCGGCGGTGACCGTGCCAAAAACACCCGTTCACGAAGATGGCGAGTCGTTTCCTAGGGAGGTAGAAGTCGGGCGTGCCGGGCAGATGCTTGGGGTGGCGGCGGAAGCTGAATCCCAGACGGCGCAAGAAGGAGGCAAACTTCTCCTCGGGAGCCGTGTGCTGACGTTTCACGGCTTGCATAATCTCTCGCCGTTTGGATTTTGTAAAGACGTCGACCATACGGTATACTCCAGGCAGCCGCGGGAGAGCCGTTCTTCTCGCATGTCGCTTGCATCTGAGGGCGGAGGAAAGCCGCCGTGACTCCTGCTCGGCCCAGCCGAGCGGCAACGTGACAACGGAGGGCAGGATGACCGCGCCCGAACCCCTGACGTTTAAGGTTGCCCCCCATATTGTACAGGATCTCGGGCTGAACTTGTACACGGACCTTCCCAGAGTCCTCGTTGAGTTCATCGCAAACGCGTATGACGCCGACTCTGCATACGCGAGAGTGTCGCTGGATAAGGATACGATCGAACAAGCCAGGCGGGCTGTCAAGGCAACCTGGCAACGTGAACGTGAGGACGCAGATGGCGAGGCGCAGGCAGGCCGACTTGCCGAGCGAACTCTGCCGGATGAGATTCAGATCGTTATCGAAGACGCCGGACACGGCATGTCGCGTGGTGATCTGCAGAATAGGTTTCTGGTCACGGGGCTGCGTCGACGAGGCCCGAACAACGAGAACTTGCGTTCGCCCGGTGGCCGCGTCCTCATGGGGCGGAAAGGAATCGGGAAGCTCGCAGGATTCGGGGTTGCCCAGGTGGTGACGGTGTTAACTCAGGCCGCGGGCGAGGCTCACGCTACAGAAATCACGCTCGACTACCGCGAACTGATCGTAGTTCAGGACACGAATGAGATTCCGATTGGCGAGCGCAGCCTTGACGCTGGCGGCGACTTTCCTGAAGGTCACGGAACGAAGGTTATCTTGTCTCGCCTGTTATACGAACCAATGAAGAGCCGCTTGGGTACTATCGAGCACCGGGCCGCGGACCACTTCGCGGACATTGACCCGGAGGATTTCCGCATCGAATTGAACGGAGAGGTCGTCGAGCCGACGCCGCGCACTCACGTATATGCATGGCCTGACCCGACGCTGCCCCCGGGTGAGTTTGTGGATCACACGTACACGGCAGACAGCGGGGAGACTTTCGCCTTCCAGTATCGGCTACGTTTCGTCGAGGACAGGTCGGCGCTCATGGCACGTGATCGCGGGGTCAGGGTGTATGCACACAAGCGGCTCGCGGCCGCCCCTGACCTCTTGGCTGCAGATACGAACATGCACGGTTTTCGGATGACGGATTACCTCGACGGGGTGGTTTATGCGGACTTCATCGACGATCAGCCTGAGGACTACACTGCAACTGACCGACAGACTCTGCGCTGGGATTCCCCCGTGCTTGCCCCGATGTACGAGTTCCTGAGCACCCAGATCAAAGAAGCCTGCAAAGAGCGACAGAAGGTCCGGGATGCCGAGAAGGAGAAGGAGGTCCAGGAGGACGACTTCACCAAAGCGGAGATCGAGGGTGCCGACTTGAGCAAGAGGGAGCAGCGGGCGGCATACAGGATTGCCTCTGCCATCTCAAGTCTGCACAAGAAGGGCCTTGAGGACGATGGTTACAGGGCGCGGTTCTCCCAGGTGATCAGGGCCCTGGGCCAGGGGCAGGTTATGGCTGCTCTGTCCTCGCTTGCCGCCGAGGACCGTCCTGACTTGGACAGGGTCGTTGCTGAGGTAACAAGCCTGACAGCCGAGGAGTTGGACGGCTTCTACCGGTATGTGAAGGCCAGACTGAACGGGATCGGCGCCCTGGAGAAGATTGTGCGTGCGGTGGACTTCAAGGACGCTCAGAACGAGAAGAAGATTCAGGAGATGTTTGAAGGTTCCCCTTGGCTTGTTGACCCGACGTACAGTCAGTTTCTGTCGGCGGACAAGCCACTGGGTACCGTCTACGAGCGTTTGGCCAAGGAACTGAAGATTGGGCCGTTCGCACCGCCTGATTCTGAGAAGACAGAAGAGCGGCCTGACCTTGTCTCCTTCATCCACAGTATGAGTCTGGATCGGCTCGTCATCATTGAGCTGAAGTCGGCTAACCTTCCTCTTGAGGCGAAGCACGTTGAGCAGCTCGAGTATTACATGGAACGAGCCGAGAAATGGCTGACCGCGCGCAGCCATCAGCACGTGCAGGTTCATGGCCACCTCATCGGGACACTGCCAAGTGACATGTCGACCGCAAAGGGAGCAGTTGTGCTCGGACGTAGAATGGTAAAGGCTGGTCCCACCTGTCCGTGGAGGGTCCGAGACTTCCTCCGGGTGCTCGAGGAGACTGCTGCCGCCCACACGGAACTGTTGGAGTTGCGGGATGCCGGTAAGGACCCCGACACAGCCGCAGGCTCCGCCGATTAGCCGAGAGCCTGGCGCACAGATCGCGCGACCGCTCGTCCTAGGGCCGGTGGGACGCTGTTGCCTATCTGCCGGGCGATCTGGGTGGGAGTGCCTGCGAACTTCCACTCCTCTGGTATGGTGTGCAGCCGCGCCGCCTCACGTAGCGAAATCACGCGGTTCTGCTGCGGATGAATATAGCGACCCTTTGAGGCGTTCTGAAGGGCAGTTCTCAACGTGTTGCAGGGCCGGTCCCATTCCATCCGCCCCCACGCGTCTGTGACCTCACTCTGCACCTTCCACCAAGAGGGCGGCGCCAGCTCGGGCGCTCGGCGCATGACGTCCCTTTTATCGCCGCCTACCGGGATGACTCGCATGCGGGCCAGGGCTAACGGCGAGGGTTTCGGGGAATAGTGATGATTCTTGCCGTCCGGCACTGCAGGCAACCCACGCCATGCCTCGCGAACGGTCCTTGCGCCCTCGTCGAGGGCACGGCTTATGACAGGCATGCCCACGACGGACGCGATCGTGAACGAGCGCGTTCTGAACTGCGGGGTGCCCATCTCGTATGCGTCGACAACAAACGCCCGGACAACGTAGCCCATCTGCTCAAACTCGCTGACGACTTGCTGCCAGACGGACGAGCCGACAAACGCGGGCACGTTCTCAATCACGACAACCTTGGGACCAACGGCCTTGCCCCAGCGGACCACCTCCAGACTCAGGCAGTTTCGCGGATCGGCGGCGTTCCGTTTTCCCAGAGTGGAGAACCCCTGGCAGGGAGGACCGGCGATCAGAACGTCGCACTTGCCCTCGGGCCGGCACGCAAGAACGTCGGCACACTGAACGTGGTCGCCCAGGTTCATCGCGTATGTGGCCGCGGCCACCTTGTCCCTCTCGAAGGCTTTGACAAGCGCAAAACCTTCTGCCGCGAAGGCATGGCTGAAAAGGCCGGCTCCTGCAAATAGGTCCACGACTGTGGTGCCGAAGTGCTTGTAGGCGATCACCGGTCGCTCCTCTTCTGACTTGAGCGGTTCCTGTTACGTCCGTTACCGTTCCGCGGCGCCACAAAGCATGTCAGAATCTCGGGGCGATTCTGGGCGACGTGAAGCAGTCGGAGTGCAACTCCCGAAGGCTTCCTGCCGCCTTGCTCCCACGCATGCACCGTCTGAACGGCGACGTTCAGCAGTCCAGCGAAGAGCCTCTGGCTGACCTTCAGCACATTGGTGCGCAAGTGTCGAATGTCGTCCGAAGCAAACGCACCGGGCGCTTCCTTTACGCCGAAGCGACGGGCCGTTTGGAGTCTGCTCGCGGCCGGTCGGCCTCGGTACCCCTTTCGTCCCTCTCTGTCTGACCGCGATGTGTTCTTGCAGCTCACCGTATGCCTCTGAAAATTCTATACTACCTTGTAGTACCTCTATCGGCACCGAGTTCCGGTGAAGCGCAACTTATTTCGCCTTGACGTGGGCCGGGTAGGCGATAGGGGTGGTCCTTGCGAGACAGAGCAGTTCGGCACCAGCGGCAACGGATTGCGTCGGTCCGGGGCAGCCAGCCTACGCGGTGAACAACGCACGGCCGGACAAGAACGGCCGTGGCACACGCCAAGAAGCGCGTGGGTGCAGAGCACCCACCCTACAACTCAACATGGTCACCCTTTGGGATGACCATGCCACCCGGCCGCGGCATGGCCCCGGCTTACGGGGTCGGGCTTGCCCAGCACGTGACCGTGCCGTCTTTCATCGGCAGATAGAGGCGGCCGTAGGCGGCGGCGAGACCGTCGAAGACGGGTTCGGCGGCGAGGGGGTACTCGTTGAGGGTCTTGCCGTCGGCGGCCGAGAGGACCCAGAGGAACGTGGGCCGGGGGTCCGGGTCGTCGGTGTCCAGGGGCCGGCCGGTCTTCGTCTGGACGGCCAGTGCGTCGCGCCATCCGGCCAGGAAGAGGACGTCTCCGGCGAGGAGCATGGCGCGCGGCTGGATGGGTTGCTGGACGGACCAGGCAAAGGCGGCAGGCTTGGGCGCCGGGGTCCTGGCCTTGCCCCTCTGCTTCTCCCGAGGCGAGGCGGGGGCGGCCTGGTTCGGCGTGGCGGCGATCCGGACGCCCACGGGGAAGTGCTCGGCCTCGTACCTCGAATACTTCTGATGCAGGTGACCCTCGTGGTCGGCGGGCCAGAGGTCTCGGGAGTGTTTCTGCCAACTGTAGGGGTTCTTGACGCCGTAGGCGGCGTCGGCGTCGAAGACGATGAGTTTGCTGGCGGCGGAATTGACGGCGTTTGTCTGTGTGCCGAGGCTGCCGGGGTGGGCCTGGCTGTTGATCGTTCCCCGGTGCCCCAGCACCCAGTTCTGCCGATGGAACCAGGCATCCTCCAGCAGGCCGGTGGTGGCGCAGAGTGTCCGGAGTTGCGCAGCCGGCTGCAGGTTCAGGTCGCCGTCGAACTGGAGGTGCCGCATGGTCACAGACGCGCCGTCGGAGACCAGCACGTCGGGCAAGGCGCCGACCGACCCCTCCTTCGGTCGTGGCTTGCCCGGCTGGACGGGCACGGCCGAGACGGTCGTCTCGTGCAGTTTCTTTCCGGAGCGGGCGTCGAGGGCGAAGAGGCGGATGCCGCCGTCGAGGTAAGACGAGCGGCCCGCCGCGACGTACACAACGCCCTCCCGCACGAGGACGCTGCCGCTGATCGGCCAGACGGACTCGAGGCGGCTGTCCGCGACGATGCGCCGGTCAACGGGAGCCGCCCGGAACCGCCAGACGAGTTGGCCGTCGGCCGCCCGCAGGCAGTAGACCGATCCGTCGCCGCAGCCGAACACACAGAGACCGTCGTAGACGGTCGGCGGA
>DATKXP010000076.1:0-4662 GCA_035529015.1 Phycisphaerae bacterium
CCTGTGGGTCCGCATTTGTCACCCTGAGACCCCGCAAAGCGGGGGCGAAGGGTCTCGCCGTGAGTCCGTCTTGACCAACGCAAGACGACAAAGACCACGGCGAGATTCTTCGCTGCGCTCAGAATGACAACCTGAAGCCCGCGGCCCGCTTGCATCGAGCCAGAAACCGTTGCCACACCCGGCGGCGCGGCGCCCGCGGTTTTCCTGTCGGGATGCCGCGCTCGCGGCCGTATAATAGGTGTGTGCCGACAAGCGACTTACCGCAAGGAGTCGCCCATGCTCCGTTCGCTTCTGACCGTGGCCCTTGTCCTCTGCCTGGGGGGCGCCGCCCGTGCCATCGACTACTCGGCCCAACTGGAGCGCGAATACACCGACCGTCTGCTGACGATGGACGATACCGCCGCCGCTCACGTCAAACTGGCCACGTGGTGCGACGGCGTCGGCTTGGCGAAGCGGGCCGAGACGCACTGGCAGCAGGCCCTCCTCCGCGATGCCGATAACAAGGCGGCCCGCAAGGCCCTCGGCTACGTCCGGCGGAACATGAAGTGGATCCGCGCCGAGGAGGCGCCGGTTCTTCCTCCCCTCGCGGTCGGCGCCGGGGCGGCCACGCCCAACGATCACACGTTCGAGCAGCGCCGCCGCAGATTCTCGCGCGAGGTCCAGGACGTTTCCGTCACGTACCTCAGTTCCCTGGGTCCCGGCGCGTGGGACGAAGGCGTCCGCAAGATCCTCATGATCCGCGACCCCGCCGCCGCCGAGCCCGTCGCACGGATCCTCGGCTCCGGCAACGCCCAGATGCGCAAACTGGCGTGCGAGACGCTCGGCCAACTGCCCGGCGACGACGCCGCCATGCGGCTTGTCAGGATCGCCCTCGCCGATGAGTCGGTGGACGTGTACAAGGCGGCGGTGGCGGCGCTGGAAGTGCGGGTCGAGGACCGCGGCCTGCGGCCGCTGCTGAACGCCTTGAACGGCTCGGAGAAGGTGCTCCACCGATCGGCCTACGCCCTCGGCGAGATGCGCGACTGGCGGGCCGTGCCGGCGCTCATCGGCAAACTCAAAACCTCTGAGCCGCGCGTCCGGACGTACGAGGCCCCACGCTCCGGCGCCATCGCCCCCGGGCCCAGCGCCTACTTCTTCTTCGGAACCATCGTCACCTACATCGCCGACGTCGAGCCGGTCGTGGCGGCGGGGGCCGTCGGCTGGAACCCCACGATCGGGGCCATTCCGGTCGGGACGATGGTCGCCGCCCACAACCCGCGCGTCACCATCCACCGGACCGTCATCGAGTTCGTCTATCAGCCGGTGGTCCGCGAGGCCCTCAAGAAGATCACCGGCCAGGACTTCGAGTTCAACTCCCAGGCATGGCGCGACTGGGTGCGACGGCGCGAGTCGGACCACGGCGCCGCCGTGGCGCCGCTCGGCGGTTCGGTCGGCGGCGGAAGCGGCGCGGCAAACTGAGCCACGTCGCAGGCCGGGTGGCACGGCAGCCCGAAGGGCGGCCGTGTTGGACACCGGGTGCCCACGGCCGCGGCTGCGCCGCTGCCGTGCCACCCGCGCTAGACACTTACCGTTCGTCGGCACGCCCGTTTTTCGTTGGCCCGTACTCGCTCCCCCTAATATAAGAGTGGCGGAGGGTGGTCCATCGATGCAACGTAACCTGCTCATCGCGGCTGCACTTGCGGCGCTCGTGGTCGTGGGGTGCGGGGGTCCGGTGCGCGAGGGTGATACGCCGGCCGAAGGCTCCTGGCCCGGCCGCCTGCATCGACTGCCGCCGTGGGGATGGGGTGCGCCGGGCCTGGCGATCAACGTGCCGGAAGGCTACGAGAAGGGGCTGCGGTCGGAGGAGGACTTCCTCGTCCACATGTTCCGGCGGTCGCCCGACGCCGCGCCGCCCGAGGCGGCCACGATGGGCGTTTACGTCGGGCACGACCCTCGGGACCCGAAGACCAAGGCCATCGCCGACCCCGGCCGCATCGCCGGCCGCGACGTCACGTGGTACGGCAGCACGTGGCAGGATGAGAGGGGCCGCACCGTCTACCACGCCGAGGCCTACGTGGAGGGCCTCTTCAAGACGCCGACCATCTGGCACCTGAGCGTCCGAAGCCTCGTCGTCCACGTCTTCATCTGGGGCACCGACAAGGCCGAGGTCGAGACGCTCATGGAAGCGGCCGGGTCGCTTCGGCTGGATGCGGGCAAGTGACGCTGTCGCACGCGGGAAGAAAGGATGTGCCATGACGAAGATGAACCGACGGATGCTGCTGAACGTGGCGTGCCTGGTTGCGTTGGCCGGCTGCGCGCTGGCGGGGCCGAAACGGATTCCGGCCGCCGACGTCAAGACCGGCCAGTACGCCCAGGCTCTCGAGACGAAGGGCGCCGAGGCCGACCCCATCCAGTACTGGCTGTACATTCCCCAGGACTACGCCAAGGCCAAGGAGCCCTGGCCGGTGGTCCTGTTCCTCCACGGTGCGGGCGAGCGGGGCGACAATCTCGAGAAGGTCAAGGTTCACGGCCCGCCGAAACTCGCCGCCGCCGGCAAAGAGTTCCCCTTCATCTGCATCTCGCCGCAGTGCCCGGCCAAGGCGTGGTGGGACAGGCCGCCCCAGATGGCGGCCCTGAAGGCCCTGCTCGACGACGTGGCCGCCCGCTACAACGTGGACCCCGACCGCGTGTACCTGACGGGCCTGTCGATGGGCGGGTTCGGCACGTGGGCCCTGGCCATCGACCAGCCGAAACGCTTTGCCGCCATCGCGCCGATCTGCGGCAAAGGCGACCCCGAGAAGGTGGCTGCCATCAAGCACGTGCCCGCGTGGGTCTTCCACGGCGGCAAGGACCGGACCGTGCCGCTGAAGTCCTCGGAGGTCATGGTCGAGGCCCTCAAGGCCGCCGGCGCCGAACCCAAGTTCACCGTCTATCCCGACGCCGGCCACGATTCCTGGACCGCCACGTACGACAACCCCGACTTCTGGAAATGGCTCCTCGCGCAGCGGCGGAAGGAGTAGGGTGGGTGCTTCCACCCACGCGGCCGGCGGCCTTGCGAAGCAGCGTGGGTCCATAGGACCCACCCTACAAGCTTGCGCGGCGAATGCCGTTTCGAGTTCGAACATCGAGCCGGGAGCGGAAGCTCCCGGTTATGCTGATGGGCCTTGGCACCCCAACTTCGCCGAAGGAGACTTCCAATGGTCCGTATCGTCATGCTCGGCGCCGGCAGCGGCTTTACGCACAGGCTGGCCGGCGACATCATGCAACTGGAGGGCCTCGACGGCGGCGAAATCTCGCTCGTGGATATCGACGCCAAGCGGCTGCGCCTGGCGCAGGGGTGCGTCAAACGAATAGCCGAGGTCCTCGGCAAGGACAAGGCCTGGACGATTCGCGGCTCGACCGATCGCCGCAAGGTCCTCGAGGGCGCCGACTTCGTCATCAACACCATCGAGGTCTCGGGCACGAAGACCGTCCGCATCGACAACGATATCCCCCTGGAATACGGCGTGAGCCAGTGCATCGGCGACACGATCGGCCCCGGCGGCATCTTCAAGGCCATGCGGACGGTGCCGGTGTGGGTCGAGGTCCTCCGCGACGTCGAGCAGATGGCCCCCGACGCTTTTCTCCTCAACTACACCAACCCCATGAGCATCATGACCCACGCCGCCATGCTGGTGACCGGCCTGCCGGTCGTCGGCCTGTGTCACAGCGTCCAGGGCACCAGCCGCCAGATGGCCGGGTACTGCCGCGTGCCGTACGAGGAACTCGTCTGGGAATGCGCGGGCCTGAATCACATGGCGTGGTTCACGCGGCTGGAGCACCAGGGCGAGGACCTGTACCCCGCGCTCAAACGCCGCGCTCGCCGGAGCAGGAAACTGTGGGAGCAGGACCCCGTGCGGTTCGACATGATGCTGCACTTCGGGTACTTCATGACGGAATCGAGCGGCCACTTCTCCGAGTACGTGCCGTATTACCGCAAGCGCAAGGACCTCCGCAAGAGGTACTGCCGCGAGAAGTACCTGGGCGGCGATTCGTTTTACGCCAACGAGTGGCCCGGTTGGCGCAAGGCCGCCGACGTGCGACGGGCCCGTATCCTCGCGGGGAAGGAGGAAATCGAGGTCGGCCGCAGCCACGAATACGCATCGAGCATCATCGAGGCCATCGTCACCGACTCGCCCTTCGTCTTTCACGGGTCGCAGTGGAATACGGGCCTCATCGACAACCTGCCGTTCGACGGCGTGGTCGAGGTGCCGGTGCTCGTGGACAAGACGGGCTTCAACCCGTGCCATTTCGGTCGGCTGCCGGAGCAGTGCGCTGCGCTGAACCGGGCGCACATGGCGGTGAACCAACTGACGGCCGAGGCGTGCGTCGAAGGCGACCGCGAAAAGGCCCTCTACGCCCTGCTGCTCGACCCGCTCACCGCCGCCGTCTGTTCGCCCGCCGAGACCAAAGAGATGTTCGACCGCATGTTCAAGGCCGAGCGGCGGTATCTCCAAGGATTCTAGCGGCAGGCCAGAGGCTACAGGCTATGCGGTCTTACGTAAGTCTTTTGCTGTGGCGAGAACGGCACCCGCTCGCTTACGCTCGCGGCTAGTTACACTCGCGCCCGACCAGCCACGTGAGAAAACTAGCCGCGCACGTAAGTAAGCGGCGCAAGCCCCTTGGGCTACGAGCCCAATCAGT
>DATKXP010000077.1:0-2134 GCA_035529015.1 Phycisphaerae bacterium
CTAGTGCAGCTCGCCATAAGTTCTGATACACCCTAATAGGGCGCGACCAGATGTTGCATGCAGCCGAGAATGATATCCACCATCTCTTCGAGTGTCCCCGCGAAAGGCGTACGCTCCCATCGGCCGGTGTGGCGTTTGACGCTCAGGCCGTACGAGCAGGCGGTCAGTCGGGTCAGGCGCACGCGGTCGTCGTTCTCCATCTGGCCGTTGGGGCCGATCGGCTCCTGCCGGCCGAGGATCAGGTGGTCGCCATGGACGCGAACGTACATCCCGGATGTGGGTCGGTGGGCCTCCAGCAATCCCTTGAGTGTCGATTCGGCGGCTCGCATGTTCGTCTGCATCGGGTGTCCTCAGCGCACCAGCGGGAGGCCGTCATACGTCCAGCGGAAGGGGTGGGCGTCCGTCTCATTCCATTCCCGGATGAACCGTTCAATCGCCGCGACCAATTCATCGAGCGAACGGAACTCGGCGTACCGCAGTATACGGCGACTCAGGACGCAGAACCACAACTCGACCTGATTCAGCCACGAACCGTGCGTCGGTGTGTAGTGAAAGACGAACCGGTCGCCGTGCCGCTGGTTCCACTGGGTCATGAAGTCCCCTTGCCGCGTGTCGCGATGCGTGTTGAGATTGTCCATGATGAGGTGCACCTTGGACTGCCGGTAAGCCGACGCCACTTCGTCCAGGAACGAGAGGAAATCCTCCCGCGTCCGCGTGGTCGTGCAACGGCCCAGCACATGGCCTGTTCCCACGTTGAAGCAGGCGAACAGGCACCGCGTTCCATTGCGCTTGTACTCGAAGTCCAGGCGAGGGCGACGGCCGAAGCTTGCCGGCTTGAGCGGGCGGCGATGCGAGAGGGCCTGCATCCCCGTCTTCTCGTCGATGCTCAACACGGGCTGGCCCTTGGGCAGGCGGACGTACAGGTCCACGATGGCCCGCATCTTCTCCTGGTAGTTGGGGTCGTCGCTGTGACACCACATCTTCACGTGATGCGGCTTGATCTCGGCCTCCTGAAGAATGCGCCCGACGGTTCGGGCGCTGATCGAGCGCACCAACCCGGCCGACATGACCGCGCGGGCCAACGCCGCGTGATCCCACACGACTCGCTGCCGCCCGAAGTCAGACGGAGACCGGCAGGCGGTGGCAATCACCTGGTGCCGTTCCAGAGGCGTAATCTCGACGGGCCGCCCCGACCGGTGCAGGTCCGCCAGGCCCGCCAGGCGATGCTCTCGAAATCGCCGGACCCAATCTCCAACTCGAGAACGGCATGTTCCTATTGCCCTGGCGACCGCGGAAAAAGACTTGCCCTCCGACGCCAACAGGATCGTTCGTGCTCGTCGATAAAGCCTGGCCTCCCCTCGCTGCTGCCGTACAATCGCGTGAAGGCCGTCCCGTTCCGTGGGAGAGAGTTGCAGGTCCATGCAAATAACATCGGGCGGCGAGGGTGAATACCTGTATCAAAACTTATGGCGAGCTGCACTAGAATGAACTTCTGCCTCGCCGCCCTCTTTGCCGCAGGCATCCTTACGGGATCCGCAGGTTGCGGCTTGATGGAAAGGCCCAGCGCCCAGATTGCCGGAGCGAAGCTTCAGGACGTCGGCCTGACCGAGGCGACGATGCTGTTTGACGTGAAGGTCGACAACCCGTACACCGTCCCGTTGCCGATGAGCAACGTGGACTACGCCTTGGCCAGCCAGGGCCAGCGGTTCCTTACGGGTAAGGCGGACGTGCAGGGCGAGGTGCCAGCCAAGGGCAGCAAGGTGCTTGGCGTGCCGGTCCACATCAGCTACATGGAGCTGATCAACGCGGTCAAAGGCGCCAGGCCCGGGGGCACGATCCCGTACACGGCCGACCTGGGCCTGTCGGTGGATGTTCCCGCCTTGGGCCCGTTGCGGCTGCCCATGAGCAAGGAAGGGCAGCTCACCATTCCCTCGGCACAGAGTCTTCTGGAACAACTCAAGGGCTTGGCGAAGTAGTCTGCGCGTCCTGATGACGCTATCAGCGAACCACCTGCGGTGGCGGCCTTCTGTGGGCGCGCAGTTCCTGAAAAGGGGGGTAAAGGGAACAGACAGGCTACTTTTCTGATCGCTCCGGCGGCGGGACGCTGGGGCGCCACGCGCGGGGCGCAACCATT
>DATKXP010000078.1:0-14759 GCA_035529015.1 Phycisphaerae bacterium
CCCTGTCAACAGGCGTCCGTCGCGGTCGGCCCGCCATTGCCCCTGCGCCTGGTAGATGCGGTACAAGTTCGTCTTGCACCGCGTCATGTGCGCCGTCTGCCACGCCGACGACGCCACCGGCACCAGCAGCGTCACCAGCAGTGCGATGATCGTGATGACCACAAGGAGTTCGACCAACGTAAAAGCAGAGGCCGCTCCTCGCTCCGGCGTCCCGCTTCTCTTGCTCCCGCACATGGCTTGCCCTTCCTCAGTATTGGACCTGCCCCTGCCTCGGCCTTGGGTCCCGTCCCGCGGCCCCTACTTTCTCTCCTGCTCCCGCACGTCGCGCCAGGTTTTGACCGCCCGCGCGGCCGTCAAGGCCAACGATCGCATCCGCCGCAGCGCCTCCTGGCGTTCCTCCGGCGTCCCGGCGGGGTTGTATCGGAACTTCAGTTGCACAAGCCGCTCGACCGCGCCGACAGCCCGCGCCTGGACGAGCGGGTCGGCGTCGGTTTCCGCCACCTCAACGAGCAACGGCACGTCTTCGAGGGACCGTTGCCGGGCCAGGCTCGTTATCGCCCCAACACGGACCCGCGGATCCGGATCCATCTTCACAACCTGCCGTAGCACCTTTAGCGTCTCCGGAGTCTGTTGTCGCCCGAGTTGAACCACGGCTTCCTGACGGAGCCCGCCCCGTTTCTCCCGCGCGCCGGACGCCATCTCGCACAAGACCTCGACGGCATGCGGCGTGTCCATCCTGCCCAACGTTCGAATCGCTTCGGCGGCAAGCAGCGTGTCGTCGTGAGCAACCACTGCCGCCACACGGTCAACCGCCTCATCGCTTCCCCCTGCAGCGCACTCGCGTAGAGCCCGCAGGCAGACGTCTCTGTCCGAGACATCCAGTTTCTCACTGGGATCACTGCACCCGAGCAACCCCAGCCCCATCAGCGCAGCCCCGCACACGGTCACCAGTGCCGCAGGCTTCCTCATTCCGAACCTCCTCAGCGATTACTCAGAGATGCCCTTCATCGCGCATAGCCGTGGCGGACGCTCTTCCCCGCCATTGGCATTCTACGCACCCATGGACCCTTGTCGAGTCCCCGTTTGCGTCACCGTCTTGAAAACGCCGTCTGCGATGCCGTGAACCCTCAAATCATCGGCCCAAAAGCGCCGAATTATAACCAGAAAGCGAGGGAGGACACCTGGAAACCAGGAACCGCCCTTGACACAAGCACTGACAAACGCCCCCACCTAACCGCCGTTCCTGGCCCAGTAAAGCCTGTTTCCTGCCCGTTCATTTTTTCTGCCTTTTTTTGCCGCTGCACCACGTTGCGTCCTTCAGTAAGCCTTCGCAAACGGCACGCGCGTGGCCGGGCCCCGGCCGCACACCATGCACGCACCGCACGCCTCCGCATCATCCGAAAGGCACCGGATCGTTGCCTTCGTCTCTGCGCTGACCTTGGCCTCACACTCTGCACCCCCACACCATGGCGCAAAAACGAAGCCGCCGCGCTCGTCGAGCACGGCCCGAAACTCGTCATACGAGTCGGCCCTGGGGCAATTTGCTTCAAGGCGCTCCTTGGCCTTGGCGAGGAGGGACCCCTGTATCTCGTTCAGAACGGCCTCGACCCGGCCGGCAGCCGCGCTTTGGTCTATCGGCGTCTTCTCGCCCGTATCGCGTCGGACAAGGACAACCTGCCCCTTCTCGTAATCCTTCGGGCCGATCTCCAGACGGACCGGTACGCCCTTGAGTTCCCATTCGTTGAACTTCCAGCCGGGCGAGACGTTGTCCCGGTCGTCGACCTTCACCTCGACGCGGCTTCCAAAGGCGTCGGCGAGCCCGTGTGCCGCCGCCAGAATCGCTGCATTGTCTGCCTCGGCTTTCAGGATCGGGACGATAACGACCTGGATGGGGGCCAGTTTGGGCGGCAAGACGAGCCCGGCATCGTCGGAATGGGTCATCACGAGGGCCCCCACGAGGCGCGTCGAGACGCCCCAGGACGTCGCATAGACGTACTCGAGTTCCCCCTCGCGGTTCTGAAACTGCACGTCGAAGGCCTTGGCGAAGTTCTGGCCGAGGTAATGGCTGGTGCCCGCCTGCAAGGCCTTGCCGTCCTGCATGAGCCCCTCGATGGTATACGTGGTCTCGGCCCCGGCGAAACGCTCGGCGTCGGTCTTGCGGCCGGTCAGAACGGGCATGGCCATCCAGTCCTCGGCAAACGTCTTATAGATGCCCAGAATTCGTTCGGCCTCCTCGATGGCTTCCGCTTCCGTGGCATGGGCCGTATGGCCCTCCTGCCAGAGGAACTCCGTTGTCCTCAGGAAGAGGCGCGTGCGCATTTCCCAGCGGATAACGTTGGCCCACTGGTTGTAAAGCAGGGGCAAGTCGCGCCAGGACTGAATCCACTTCTTGTACATCGCCCAGATAATGGTTTCTGACGTGGGACGAAGAACGAGCGGTTCTTCAAGGGGTTCCTGGCCCACGCGCGTAACGGTGGCGCACTCGGGCGCGAACCCCTTGACGTGCTCGGCCTCCTTCTCGAGGAACGACTGGGGGATCAGCAGAGGGAAGTACGCATTCTGGTGCCCCGTCGCCTTGAACATGCCGTCCAAGGCCTGCTGCATCCGCTCCCAGATGGCATACCCCCACGGGCGGATAACCATGCAGCCCCGAACCGGGGCGTAATCGGCCATCTCGGCCCGCGTCACAATGTCGAGGTACCACTGGCTATAATCCTCGCTGCGTTTGGTGATCTTGGCCACGCTAGGTCTCGCTCCTTCTCAGGTAATGTCCGGCGGCATTCTACGGGCAACGTCCGCGCCGAGCAATCTTTTCGCCAGCCGCATCAGACGGATCCGCTCCCGCCGTACGGGTCCGGTGCAGCCACTTTGCCGGATTTCGATTGAGTCTTGCAGCCACAGAATGCCGACAAAACCATCAGTGAGTATCGGCTTCAGGTAACCGCACGACTCCAGATCAGGTCTTCGGCACATGGTTCAGGTCGATAGAACCGGAAAGACCACCTTTCGGTTCCGGCACGCGACAGCCGGGCCGGTGTACGTTGTCGGAGACTTCTGCCACTGGCAGCGCGACCATCTTCCCATGCGCAGGGCGGCCGACCACGAGTGGGTCCTGATGTTGCGCCTTCCACCGGGGACGTACGAGTTCCGCTACCTGGCCGCCGGTGAGTGGTTTACGGACTACGCCGCCTTCGGCGCGTGCAGGAACCACCTTGGGGAGTTCAACTCCGTGCTGCGGGTGCCGAAGATCGTAGCGGCACGCCGGCGGTACGTGCGTCTTCGGCGCCGGCGCGAGCGGCGCCTCGCCCGGTCGGCCTGACTGCCGCACGACGTTCCCTCCTCTCGTATCCCGCCGCCTTGCGTCCAGTCGTCGTTGACATCCCGCCACTGATGCGTACCATGAGTTACCGAACCGGGAGGCTGATCCCTTGGCAAGCCCCTTGCGCATCCTGGCCATCGAGCCGTATTTCGGGGGCTCGCACGCCGACTTTCTTGAGGGGCTTCGCGCCGCCAGCCGGCACCGGTGGACGCTGCTGACGCTTCCGGCCCGCAAGTGGAAATGGCGGATGCGCGGCGCGGCCATCCACTTCGCCCAGGAGGCCGCGCCCCTGGCCGGCGAGCCCTTCGACCTCGTCTTCGCCAGCGACTTCCTGAGCGTGGCCGACTGGAAGGCCCTGGCGCCCGCGCCGCTCGCCCGCCTGCCCGTGGTCACGTTCTTCCACGAAAATCAACTCTCGTACCCGCTGGAACCCGGCCAGACGCGCGATTACCAGTACGCCTTCACGAACCTGACGACGTGTCTGGCGTCGCAGGCCGTGTGGTTCAACTCCGAGTACCACCGCGAATCGTTCCTCGACGCCGTGGGCGACCTCTTGCGCAAGATGCCCGACTACGTGCCGGAGGGCTTGCCCGATGCGATCCACGCAAAGAGCCGCGTCATGCACCTCGGGATTGACCTGAAGCCGCTGCTCCCCGGCCGCCGTGACCGACCGCGACAGCCGCCGCTGACCATCCTCTGGAGCCATCGGTGGGAGTGGGACAAGAACCCCGAGGCGTTTTTCGACGTCCTCTTCTTTCTGGCCGAGGAGGGGCTCGAGTTTCGCCTCGCCATTCTCGGGGAGACGTTCCGCAAGTGGCCGCCCGTCTTCGAGGAGGCCAAGCGAAGGCTCGCCGACCACATCATCCAGTTCGGCTACCTGCCGCACCGCGAGGGGTACGAGGAGCACGTGTGCCAGGCCGACATCGTCGTCTCGACGGCCGTCCACGAGTTCTTCGGTCTGGCGATGGTCGAGGCGGTGGCGGCCGGCTGCTTTCCGCTCCTGCCGAACCGTCTCTGCTACCCCGAGATCGTGCCGCCCCCATGGCACAGCACGTTCCTGTACGATGACGACCGCGAACTCCGCGTGAAACTCGCCGCCCTCTTGAAGGGCAAGGGACCGTGGGACGCGGCCGCCCAACTGGCCGACCACGTTCAGCAGTACGATTGGAGCCGCCAGGGTCGGGTCTACGACGACGCCCTTGAGGAAGTCGCCCGGACAAGACGCGATTCGGAATAGGAGCCCACGCTGCCGCCTGCCAGCACGAAACGCCTTCCTCGCCTGACCTGTGCCAAGCGCCGGTCGCTTCGCCGCCGCCTCATCGCATGGTTCCGCAAGCACCAGCGCGACCTGCCGTGGCGGCGGACGCGCGATCCATACGCCATCTGGGTGGCGGAGGTGATGCTCCAGCAGACGCAGGTGCCCACCGCCCTGCCCTACTACGAGCGGTTTCTCAAACGCTTCCCGACAGTTCAGGCCCTCGCCCTTGGTTCGGACCATGCCGTGCTGAAGGTCTGGGAGGGGCTGGGCTACTACCGCCGCGCGCGCAACCTCCATGCCGCAGCCAAGGCGGTCGTTCGCGACCACGGCGGACGCGTGCCGGACGATCCAGCCGTGTTCGCCGGACTGCCCGGCGTCGGCCGGTACACGTGCGGAGCGGTCCAGTCGATCGCCTTCGGCCACGCCCTTGCGGCGCTCGACGGCAACGCCGTCCGCGTCATCGCCCGGTGGTTCGCCGTCACCCGGCCCGTGACCGACGCCGCCACGCGGCGGGGGTTGTGGGACCTGGCCGAGTCGCTGGTTCCGGCATCGGCGCCCGGCGATTGGAACCAGGCCGTCATGGAACTGGGCAGCCGTATCTGCACGCCGCGCTCACCTCAATGCCCCGCCTGCCCGGTGCGGACGCTGTGTGCGGCAGCGAAGCGCGGCCTCCAGGACCGCATCCCGGTAACGCGGAAACGCAAACCGATCCCGCATATTCAGGTCGGTGCGGGGATCATCTGGCGTCGCGGCAAGGTCCTGATGTGCAAACGCCCGGCGAACAAGATGCTCGCGGGCCTCTGGGAGTTCCCCGGCGGCAAGCAGCACAATGGCGAGACCATCCAGGACTGCATCCGCAGGGAACTCAAGGAGGAATGCGACCTCGACGTGACGGTCGGCGACCACCTCATCGACGTGACCCACACCTACTCGCACCTGAAGGTCACGCTGAGGTGTTACCACTGCCGCGCGCCTCGCGGCCGCGTCAAACTCCATGCCGCCGACGAAGCCCGTTGGGTCCGCGTCGAGGAGATTCCGGACCTGCCCCTTCCCGCGGCCGACCTCAAGATCCTCCAGGCCCTCGGCATCGACCGCGAGACGGCCGTCCGCGCCACGCGACAAACCTGACATCCCCTCCCTGCGGTCAGGGCCCGAGCGAACGATTGCGTTCCCACGTCGGGGACACTAGGTTGGTGGCAAAGGGTTTCGCCGTGCGAACCGGCGAACGTCAACGACCACGGCGAGATTCTTCACTCGCTACGCTCGTTCAGAATGACAGCATTACGGAACCACTCGAAACAGGAGACAACCATGTCCGGGAACATTCGAAGACTGGTGCCGTGGGTGTCGCTGGTGGTGGCGGGGTTGGCCGTCGTCGTGCTGGTAAGAGACGCGACGCGTGCGGCCGATGCGGCACCTTCAGCCAAGCCCGTACCGGCAGACCTTAAGTCGAAGGTCGTCACCTGGGACGAGGCGCGGGCCAACGTCGCCGACTGGGGAGAGATGCGACGGTACTTCACGGGCACGACCCGTGCCACGCAGAACGTGCTGGTGGCCGTCGCCATCGTCCAACCCGGCAAGGCGGTCCACAAGGCCCACCGCCATGCCGAGGAGGAGTACCTCGTCATCGTCGAAGGCACCGGCACGTGGTCGCTCGACGGCAAGGAGTTTCCGGCCAAGCGCGGCGACATCCTGTACGTCGAGCCGTGGGTCTATCACGGCACAACCAACACGGGCACCGACCCGCTCATCTTCGTCGTGGTCCGCTACAACGGCAAAGGCGTCAAAGTGCCCCCGAAGCCGGACGATCGGCCCAACGAACAGGAGTAGTCGGGGAAGCGGACTTCCCGCGTCATGAACGCCGCTTTACCTGGCGGCCGCGAGCGGGTACACTGGTGATCGAACCCGAAGGCCGGTCGGCACCCGGCTCTCAGGAGATCGTGCGACAACAAACACACGGACCGCGACGGACCCGGCGACCGATGCGCCTTCCCTCGAACGTTCATCCGTTTCATGCGTCCTTATGGGTGGGGAATGCGGCGACCATCGTTCGCGGCGGCCTGGGAAGGCCGCCGCGCGGAACATAGCACGGTCGTATCCACGGCCCCGGCGGCGCGGTTCATTGGCAGGAGACGGTCACGATGACGTACGTCCGAACGGTTGCACTCGTCGTGGCGGCTGTGACGGCCGCTTACGTCGGGCCGGCGCGCGGCCAGGAGGATCGGCCCGTGACCGGCATCGAAGACCTGAAGGCCCTGTACAAGCAGGCGCCGCTGGTGATCGAGTTTCAGGTCGAGACGGTCCAGGCGAATCCCACCGTCGATCCCCGACTGGTCTGGGAAGCGCGGGGGGCGGTCATGGAGGTGATCAGCGGGCGGCTGCTGCCGGGCAAGATCTCGATCCACGTGGACAGCATCGTTCGGGTCTTCGGCACGCCGCGAGCCGAGGTCGTCGGCAAGCAGTTCGTGGCGCCCGTCAAGTCGCTCGGCGATGCGGTCAACCGCCAGTTCCAGATCGTGGGGCCGACCGCTTTCCCGGCCAACGGACGGGAGGCCGAGGCCCTGCGGCAACTGGCACAGACCGACCTGGAGACGGGTTCCGGCGGACAGAGCCTGCAACTGGCCGTCCGGCCCATCGACAAGGTCTTCCCCGTCGAGGGCCCCAAGACGATCGAGGTCCGACTCACGAACAACGGCAAGGACTCCGCAACGTACCTTCAGGCGCCGATCTCGGAAAAGGACGGACGGCTGTACCTGACGGGCCAGGGCCTCTTGCGGATCCGCGACACGACCGGCCGCACGCTCCCCGACAAGGGGAACATCGCCCTGGGCATGGTGCCGCCCCCTCCGCCGAAGCCGGCCCTCATCCTGCCGGGGGCGAACTTCGTCGAGACGCTCGACCTCTCGAAGTATTTCGACCTGCCCGGCGGCCGGTACACGCTGGTCCTCATCCTGGCGACGCCCGACGGCCGCGGACGCATCCCGTCGAACGGGTTCTCGTTCCAGGTGGGTGCCGTAGACCTGCAGGAGCCGCCGAAGACCGTGACGGGGACGCCCCTGACGCCGACGCCGCCCGAGCCGCCGGACACCACGGGGGCCGAGCCGCCGGCCACCGTCACGTCGGCACCGCCGAAGCCGACGTCGAAGGTGCCCGAGCCGACCTCGTACAAGCCGGGGAAACCCTCATTCGGCCTGACCGGCCTGTTGCGGCCCACGAAGGCGACGTTCGCGCTCGGCGAGCCGGTCCTGATCGAGTTCCGCCTCATCAACGACGGGCCGCGAACCTTGGCCGTGGACGCCCGCCTGGAACGGGCGCTCTCGATCCAGGTCCAGCCGGTGGACGGAAGCCCCCAGCCGCTCGTCATCCGGCAGGTCATCCCGTGGCCGGCCGACTCCGAGGAGATGCCCGAACAGCGGGCCTACCTGCGCGAGGGCGCCTTCTGGGGCCGCACGATTAACCTGAACACGCTCTTCGGCAAATCGCTGGAGAACCTGCCGGCACCGACGCCCGAAGAAATCGCCGCCGGAAAGGCGTTCACCTACGAGCGGTTCGGCAAGAACCTCTACGGCTTCCCGAACCCCGGCATCTACAACGTGACCGCCATCTATACGGTCGGCAAACCTGCCGCCGGCGCCAACCAACCGACCGGAGCCAGACTCTGGTGGTCGAACAGCATCCAGACGAACACCATCAGCATCGAGATTGCGGGGAAGTGACCGGCCGGTGCCCGGTCCGGTGTGGCAACGATTTCTGGCGGGGCCGGCCGCTTAATGACCTCGCGCGCGGCTAGTCAGAGGCGCGCCGCACGTGCATGCAGCCTCTACTAGCCGCGAGCGTCAGCGAGCGGGGGCCGGCGCCGCTCACTAACGTGCGCGGCTAGTCAGATGCCCCGTCTGTTTGCCTGCGGCGTGGATCGTTGACCAACCGAGTGCCGGTGGAGAGGCACAACTGTGGCGGCACGCCAAGCCGGACCGTTTGACCGTTTTCTGGCGGACCTTGCGCACGACCCGCACGGCGAGGGTCGCCATCTCCACGTCAAGTCGCTGCCCGCCCGACGCGCCAAGTACGCTGAGCCGGCCGCGCCCCTGCCCCCTCCCCTTTCCGAGGGGCTGAAGGCTGCCGGCATCCGGCGCCTGTACGTCCACCAGGCCCGGGCGCTGGACCTGGCACGCGAGGGCGTGGACTTTGTCGTCGTCACCGCCACGGCCAGCGGCAAGACCACGTGCTACAACCTGCCGGTGCTCGAGCGGCTGCTGGCCGAGCCCGAGACGAAAGCCCTCTACCTCTTCCCCACCAAAGCCCTCGCCCAGGACCAACTCGGGACGCTGAAGCGCTGGGCCGAGGCCGACCCGTCCGTCGGCGCTCGTCTCCGCCCGGCCACCTACGACGGCGACACGCCGCGACACAACCGCCGCAAGATACGCACCGAGGCGAACGTCGTCCTCTCGAACCCCGACATGCTCCACGTGGGCGTCCTGCCGTACCATCCGCGATGGGCATCGTTTCTCCAGGACCTCAAGTACGTCGTCGTGGACGAACTGCACCAGTACCGCGGCATCTTCGGATCGAACGTGGCGATGGTGATGCGGCGGCTGGCCCGGGCGTGCGCCCATTACGGCAGCCGCCCCCAGTTCATCTGCGCCAGCGCCACCATCGCCAACCCGGGCGAACTGGCCGAGGCCGTCATCGGCCGGACCGTCGAGACGATCGACGACGACGGCAGCCCGCGCGGGGCCCGGCTGTTCGTCCTCTGGAACCCCCCGCCCTTCGGCGCCGACGGCCTGGCCCGCCGCAGCGCCAACATGGAGGCCACCGAACTCCTCTGCCGCCTCGTCGAGCGCGGCGTCCAGACCATCGTCTTCACGAAGGCCCGCGTCGTGGCGGAACTCGTGTACCGCTACGCCCGCGAGCGGCTCGAGAAGACGAACAAGGCCCTCGCAAAGAGAGTGCGCGCCTACCGCGGCGGGTATCTGCCCGAAGAACGCCGCGCCATCGAGCAGGCGCTCTTCACGGGGAAACTGCTCGGCATCTCGTCCACCAACGCCCTGGAACTCGGCATCGACGTCGGGACGCTCGACGCGTCGATCCTCGTGGGCTTCCCCGGCACGATCGCATCGACGTGGCAGCAGGCCGGGCGCGCGGGCCGCGGCACCGGGCAATCGCTCTCGATCCTCGTGGCCTACAACGACCCCATCGACCAGTACCTGGTGCACCACCCGGAGTACTTCTTCGGGCGGCCCGTCGAGCAGGGCGTCGTGGACCCGCAGAACCCGTTCATCCTGGCCGGCCACCTGGGGTGCGCGGCAGCCGAACTGCCGCTGGCGCCGGAGGACGAGGCCCTCTTCGGGCCGCGGGCCGCCGAGGTCGCCGAGATCCTGGCCGCGGGAGGCGACCTCACGCACATCAACGGCCGCTACTACTGGTCGAGCCCCGAGAGCCCGTCGCAGAAGACCGACCTCAGGACCATCTCGAACGATACCTTCAGCATCGTACGGACCGGCGACGGGCGCCGCGAAGTCATCGGACAGGTCGATTCCATCAGCGCCCCCGAACTCGTCTATCCCAACGCGATCTACCTCCACGAAGGCACCAGTTACCAGGTCCGCGAACTCGACTTCGAGGGCAAGGTCGCCTACGTCGAACGGGCCGAGACCGACTACTACACGCAACCCGTCCTCTCGGACAAGTGCACGGTCCGTCAGGAACACCAGCGCAAGGACCTGCCGGGTCTGACGGCCTGCTTCGGCGACCTGGCCGTGACGTGGGCCACGGTGGCCTTCAAGAAGATCAAGTACTACACGAACGAGAACATCGGCCAGACGACCCTCGACCTGCCCAGCCAGACGCTCGAGACGACCGGCCTGTGGCTGATGGTGGACCCCGACGTCATGGACGACCTGCGAGGGATGGGCCTGAAGGCGGTCGAAGGCCTGGTCGGCGTGAGGAACCTCGCCCTCGTGTGCCTGCCGATGCTTGCCATGTGCGACCGGCGGGACCTGTCGGGCATCGTCGAGAGTTCCAACACGGGCCGGCCGACGGCGTTCCTCTACGACCGGTTCCTCGGCGGCCTCGGGTTCGCGCAGAAGGGATATGAGTTGATCGGCGACCTGCTCGCCATGTGCCGGCGCCTGGTGGCCGAGTGCCAGTGCGAGTCGGGGTGCCCGAGTTGCGTGGGCCTGGCGAACCTTCGGCCCCCGCTCCATCAGGACCCCGACCTGACGCACGGCTACGCCATCCCGTCGAAGGAAGCGGCCCTCGCCCTGCTGGACCGGATCGCGCAGTAACGCCTTTTGGGTTGACAACGTGCAAGCAGTCGCCGACGATCATGGCCAGACGCAGAGAACGAACGGGGATAGAGCCATGCCCGGGCTGACTGAGTCCGAACGTGAGGCGGTCGATGACCTGGCTGCACGACTCCGGCTTCGACTCGGCGATCGGCTTGTCGAGATCCGAATCTACGGCTCGAAGGTGCGCGAGACGGATCACGCCGGTTCCGACATCGACCTGGTCGTGATCGTCGAGCACCACACGCCGGAGGCACGCGAGCAGGTCTTCACGGAGGTCTCATCCGTGATCCTCGACTACGATGTGCCTCTTGACGTTCACGTCATGGACCGCCCGCAACTGCGCCGGCTGCAACATCTCGGATCACCTTACGTGGCGACCATCCGGGAGGAAGGGGTGCCGCTTTGAGTTCCATCGAGTCGGTTCTGATGGAGAAAGCATCGGCGGCACTGGACCAGGCGACGCTTCTACTTGGTGCGGGACATTTCGACGGCGCGGCCGATCGGGCCTACTGCGCCATGTTCCACGCCGTCTCCGCCCTGCTCAGACACCACGGCATGACCGCTGCCAGTCACCGCGCGCTCCATTCCGCCTTCGGCAAGGAATTCGCCAAGACCAACCGGGTCGATCCGAAGTATCACAGGATGCTCCTCGACGCGTTCGATCTGCGTCAAACGGCAGACTACACGGCTGAATCCGACATCGATCCCGCCACGGCCAATCGCGTGTGCGACGAAGCGGCGGACTTCGTCGATATGGTGCGGCGGCAGATGACTTCGGAGAGGTCGGCCTGAAAAGCGGCCGGACGGTGTCGCCGTAGCACCGTCCGGCCTTATCACCGCCGCTACCTGGGGGGAATAAGCAACGGCGGATCATGCTTGGTTGCGTCCGGTTTTCCCTGCGTCCTTTCGTTTGGCTTCCTTCCCCTTCTTCACCGAATTGTTCGCGCGGCACCGAGCCGAAGTCAATCCCCCCGAAAAAAACTTCGAGGGCTTCCCGGCGCTGCCGTTTTCGGCCCCGGCGTGCAACCGCTTGACAAACGCTCCCTCCGCACGCAGCATAGGCGTGCGTCGCCGTCTCGCTTGACCGTTCTCACGCTTTCGCAAAGGAGCAGCCCCATGACAGGTCGCCGATGGATGCCGGCCCTGGTGGCGTTGGGTGTCCTGGCCGGTGTCGCCTCGGCCAAGGTCCCCGAATCCGCCTTCAACAAGGACCCCTGGCCTATGGCCAAGGAAGGGCCGGTGAAGGTCTTCATCCTGGCCGGCCAGTCGAACATGCAGGGCCACGCCGCCTTGCGGACCCTCGAGTACCTGATCTACAACACCGAGACCGCCGCCGAGTACGAGCACTGGAAAGACCGCTACGGCGACTGGGTCGAACGCCGCGACGTCTGGATCTGGACCACCGACGGCGAGCGCTGCGGCAACCTCAAACCCGGCTTCGGCGCCAGCGACAGGGTGCTCGGACCGGAACTGGGGTTCGGATGGGTCCTCGGCGAGCACCTGCCCGAGCAGGTCCTCCTCATCAAGACCTGCTGGGGCGGAAGGAGCGTCAAACGCGACTTCCTGCCGCCGGGGGCCGACATGCCGCCCGATGACCTCCTCCAACTGGAACTCGAACGGGCCAGAAAGAAAAAACCCGAAACCACCATCGACGACGTCAAGGCCCGATACGGCAAGGCCTACCGCGACACCATCGCCCACGTCAACCAGGTCCTGGGCAACCTCAAGCAACTCTTCCCCAAGTACGACGAGCAGCGCGGCTACGAACTCGCCGGGTTCGTCTTCTTCCAGGGATGGAACGACATGGTCGATGGCGAGCAGCGCAGCGAGAAGTACGCCAAGTATACGCCGCGACTGGCCCAACTCATCAGGGACCTCCGCAAGGACCTCAAGGCCCCCAACCTGCCCGTCGTCATCGGCGAACTGGGCGCCGGCGGCAAGCGCGGCGACTTCCAGGCGGCTCAGGCCGCCGTCGCCGAACTCCCCGAGTTCAACGGCAACGTCGCCTTCGTCAAGACCGTCGAGTTCTGGGAACCCGACGTCGAGGAGATGGTCAACAAGGGCGTCTGGCAGGGCCCCGACTGGGTCACGTTCTACAACGTCGGCTCCGAGCGCGGCTACCACTACCTCGGCAGCGCCCGCATCTACTGCAAAATGGGC
Organism: Phycisphaerae bacterium; assembly: GCA_035529015.1. Taxonomy (GTDB): domain Bacteria; phylum Planctomycetota; class Phycisphaerae; order FEN-1346; family FEN-1346; genus JAUVZF01. Next base: position 13,025 of record DATKXP010000078.1, read on the forward strand.
AAGGCCTTCGGCGAAGGCATGGTCAAACTCCTCGCCAAGCAGCCATCTGCGCCGTGACGTGCCGCCCTGGCACGGCTACGGCCTGCGGTCGAGCCACGGCAGCCTGCCACGGGACGGCATGCGGCCGTGCCTGGGGCTCGCCCTGCCAGGGTGCCGTGGCCGGCGGCGGGCCCCGTACGATCCCCATCAGGCATGCGTCTTGTTCCCGGAACCACCCGGAACCCCCGTGTCCCCGGAACCCCCCGCATCGCCCTCCATACGCGCGGACCTGACGTACAACCCGGCAGGTCCGTCAGAAGAGCGAGGGTGGGGAAAATGGGCGCCCCGGACACTGGCTCCGGCCTCCCCGCGGTATGGCGGAATCTCGCCCGAAAAACGCTATCTCGATTTGACTTTCGCGGAATATGGTGTATATATAGCGGCTCCCCCGGGCGAGGTTCGAGAGCGACCTCTCGGGGGCCCTGAGTCGGTCCGCCGCGCAATCCGACCGGGTCACAGGTTCGCGGATCCTAGATCGTGGAGTAAGACAATGGCCAAGTACCTCTTCGCAGCATCCGTGTGCGCCGTCCTCGTGCTCACCTTCTCGGCCGGCGCTCGGGCAACGTCCCTTACCTCCGCCGGTGCCCAACTCGACACCGACTGGCAATGCGTCGGCCTGGGCGGCCTGCGAGGCATCGGCAACGGCACCATCACCCTCGCGGGCGTCTCCGGCACCGTCAGCCGCGCCTATCTCTACTGGCACGGACCGACCGACGTGGCGAATGGCAACACCGACATTACCTTCAACGGCAACGCCATCACCGGCACCAGTGTCGGGGTCGGCGGCGACAACTGCTGGGGCATGGCCACCAGCGAGGCCTACCGCGCCGACGTCACTCCCCTCATCAGCGGCAACGGCGGCTACACCGTCGCCAACCTGAGGAAGACGGGTGTCGAGATCAACGGCGTCTCGCTCCTCGTCTTCTTCGATGACGGCAATGCCGCCAACAACCGCGACGTCTACCTCTACGAGGGCACCGACACCATCGCCGGCGGCGGCGGCGACCCCGCGGGCTGGGACGCCACCTTCGCCGGCATCAACTACGGCGGCGGCGCCGCCTCCATCCTCCTCGGCGTGTCCGACGGCCAGATTTATAGCGACGCCGACACCTTGCTCGATGCCACCGTCCTCGTGCCCGGGCCAAACGCCTTTCAGGGCGACAGCGTCCCCGACGCCGGCAGCGCGGCGCAGTTCAACGGTGGCCTCTGGGACCTCAAGTCCTTTGATATCACCTCGTACCTTTCCCTCGGCACCAACAGCCTGCACCTCACCGCCGCTCTCGATAGCGACTGCCTCGGCCTGATCCACGTGGCCGTGGACGTCCCCACCGCCACCGGCGTCGTGCCCGAACCGCTCACCATGGCGGGTCTCGTCCTCGGCATCGGCGGCCTCGTCGGCTACGTCCGCAAGCGGCGGTAAACGGGCCGGTCACACACAACCCTTTCGCGCGGCGGGCGACTTCGCCCGCCGCGCTTTCGACGTAACGGTCGCGGCGCGTACCATGCTTTCGCGACCCTGTCGGCCGCGGCGCGCCGCGGCGACTTTTCTGTCACGCCGGGTGCCATGCCTTCGCAACCATGTAGGCCGCGGCGCGCCGCGGCGACTTTTCTGTCATGCCGGGTGCCATGCTTTCGCTTGCGAAAGCATGCGCTCAGCGAGCGCCGCGCCGTTGTCACCCTGAACGCAGCCGAAGAG
>DATKXP010000079.1:0-81637 GCA_035529015.1 Phycisphaerae bacterium
CCGACGCCCGTCCTCCGTGCGGTCCGCCAGGAAGTCGTAGCTCCACACGTGGCCGCGATGTATCGCCTGGTGCCGGGTTACAGCAGAGTTGCGCCTGGAGTCCCAGACGTAACCCTCTTCGAAACGTCCAGCGCCCGGCCCCTCCGTCACACGGCGCCCTGTCCCTCCTCCCCGCGTCCGCCCGGCCTCCTCCTTCACATTCACACGTCCTTCCCTTCGCCCTTGCCTCGGGGGAGGGGTGGGATTAGGATGCGCAGGGGCAGCCTTGATGGTGCGAAGGAGGGCTGGACTGGGGAAACTTACGTATGTTGTTTTCGCGAGAGTGTGCGCTAGCCCACATCTCAATCTCCTTCCAGCAACGGATTGCCGATCCGGCTTTGCCGCATGGCGATCGGGCCCGGTTTCTTCGCTGAAGCGAGATGAAACTTCGTCTCGCGGGGCGAGACGGCTGCCGTATCGCAGTTGCCATAGGCAGGAGCATCGCACCATGAGCAAGCACGTCACAATGCTACTCTGTCTTGCCTTTCTTGCATCGGCCGGAGTCACCCCCGGCTCACACGCCGAACCACCCGGCGTTCCGGTCGATCTGGAAGCCGGCTTTCGCGATCCGCCCAACGAGGCCCGGCCTTCGGCCTACTGGCTGTGGCTCGGCGGCCATGTCAATCGCCCGCACGTCGAGCGGGAACTGAAGGCGTTCTACGATGCGGGTGTCCGCGGCCTTTGCATCTTCGATATGGGTGCCCGGGGAGCGCCGGAAAGGATGCCCCCGGCCGGGCCGCCGTTTATGAGTGAGCAGTCGGTCGCAGATATCGCCCATGCGGTGCGAATCGCCGGGCGGCTCGGCATGGACGTGCAGTTGTCGGTAGCCAGCAGTTGGGACATGGGTGGGGCCTGGGTCGAACTCCGGCATGCCAGTATGGGACTGTTTCAATCGGAGACCGTGATCGACGGACCTGCTTCGGTCGACCGGGTGTTGCCCTTCCCTCCGATTCCGGCCAAGGCACCTCGACGCCGCGACGGAAAGCCGGCCTTTTACAAGGACATCGCCGTGCTGGCAATTCCCGCCGATCGACGTCTGCCGGGTTACGACTTCGTCTTCAAGCTCGACCCGCCAGGCGCCCGGTCGCTGGACTACGCAGTGCTGCACAACACACCGAGCGACGATCCCGCGACATACGGCGACCTCCATCTCTTCACAAAGGACTTCTCCATCGCGGTCTCCACGACAACGCCGACCGACGATGCGTTCCGCGAGGTGTTGCGGGCCTCGCTGAAACCGACGACCGGGCCGCAGCGTTTCGACGTGCCGCCGGCCGACGCCCGATACGTTCGGCTTCGGATCCTCAGCGGATACAATGCCCGCTTCGACCGCGTCCAGCTCGGCGAGTTCCAGTTGTTCGACACCGAGGGGATCAACGTGGTGGCCTCGCACGTTGCCGACCGCAACCGCGACGGCGCCGAGTTGTTGGGCTGTCCGCCTGCCTTGGGCCGTGATCGGGTCTGGACGGCCGGAAACCTGCACGACGGCAGCACGGCCGGCGCCGGCGGAAGCTGGTGCTCTGCCGGACCGCCGCCTCTGTTCATCGAAGACCCGGAGAAGATCGTCGATCTGACCGGTCGCACCGACGCCGAAGGCCGGCTTCGATGGAACGCTCCGGCCGGCAGATGGGCGATCATGCGACTGGTCTGCACGAACACCGGCGAGCGTCTGAAGGTGCCCAGTCCGAACTCGGACGGACTGGCGACCGATCATTTCAGTAGCGAGGCAACTCGAACCTTCCTGGGCTACCTGATCGACCGGCTCGAATCAGAGCTGGGTGATCTTGAAGAGACGGCTCTGAAGCAGCTCTATCTGGCCAGCTACGAAGTCCGTGGAGCGATCTGGACTCCCGACATGATCCGGCAGTTCCGCCGCTACCGGGGCTATGACATGACGCCCTACCTGCCCGCGCTGTCCGGCAGCATCGTCCGCAGCGACGATATCACACGCCGGTTCATTTACGACTACCGCAAGACGCTCGGCGACTTGCTCGTGGATGCCTATTACCGGGCCGCGGTCGATACGGCTCATGCGGCGGGGCTCGGCGTCGAATCGGAAGCCGGCGGTCCGGGCCCGCCCATTCATCAGGTGCCGGTTGACGCCTTAAAGGCCCTCGGCGCTTTGGACGAGGTGCGTGGCGAGTTCTGGCCGAAGCGGCCCAAGGCCGACCGACTTTGGGTCGTCAAGGAGACCGCCTGCGCGGCCCATACCTACGGCAAGCGCCGGGTCCACATGGAAGCATTCACGAGCATGTATCATTGGCAGGACGGTCCCTTTGACCTCAAACCCTCGGCCGACCGGGCGTTTTGCGAGGGGATGAACCACGTCGTCTGGCACACCGGTTCGCACCAGCCCCCCGAGTCCGGCCGGCCCGGCTGGGTCTACGGGGCCGGGACGCACCTGAACACCAATCTTGTCTGGTGGCCGAAAGCCAAGCCGTTTCTCGACTACTTGGCGCGATGCTCCTTTCTGTTGCAGCAGGGCCATTTCGTCGCCGACGTCTGCTACTACTACGGAGACCAGGGTTACAGCTTCGTGCCGCCGAAGCACGTCGATCCGTCGCTCGGATATGGCCACGACTATGATGTCGCCAATGCGGAAGTCATACTCAAACGGATGAGCGTGCGCGACGGTCGAATCACCCTGCCCGACGGCATGCAGTATGAACTGCTGGTTCTGCCGGATCGGGAAGACATCGACATCGCGGTTCTGCGAAAGCTCGAGAAACTGGTCGGCGCCGGGGGAACCGTGGTCGGGCCCAAGCCGACCCGCTGCAACGGACTCACGGACCATCCGGCCCGGGACCGACAAGTCAAACAGCTCGCCGACACGTTGTGGGGAGACTGCGACGGCAGGAATATTCTGGAGCACCGATACGGCAGCGGGAAAATCATCTGGGGTCGGGCGCTGCGAGACGTCCTCTTGGAGCGGGGGATGGGGGCCGATTTCCGTTTCGTCAGCGAGAAAGAACATACGGATCTGGATTTCATTCATCGTCGCACGTCGGAGGCCGACATCTACTTCGTCCGCAACACGAAGATGCGCCCCGAGTCCGTCGACGCCTACTTTCGTGTGTCCGGCAAGTCCCCGGAACTCTGGCTGCCCGCGTCGGGAGACCTGCTTGGGCAGGCGGTATACGAACAGACGCCCCAGGGCGTTCGTGTCCCGCTACGGCTTCCGCCGGCCGGTTCGGTGTTTGTCGTCTTCCGCCGACCCGACGACCGGCCCCATCTGGTTTCGCTGGCTCCCGGATTGGATACCGCCGCCGTGGCGGACGGGCAAGTTCGCGTCACAGCCTTTGAAAACGGGTCGTACCAACTGCGGACATCGCACGATCGAACTGTCGAAGTCGAAATCGACCAAGTCCCTTCTCCGACGACATTGGCCGGTCCGTGGACGGTCCGTTTTCCCGACGGACTGGGCGCCCCGGACCGTGTGACGTGGACAGCATTGAAATCCTGGACACAGCACGATCACCCGGGCATTCGCCACTTCTCCGGCATTGCCCGGTACGAAACGGAGTTTGAGATTCCGCGGCAGTGGTTGCAGGAAGACAGAAGGTTGCTGCTCGACCTCGGTCGCCTCTGGGCCGTCGGTGAAGTTTGGCTCAACGGCAAGCCACTGGGCATCGTCTGGAAACCGCCCTATCGCCTCGAAATCAGCAAGGCGGCGCGACCGGGCCGCAACCGCCTCGAAATCGAGATTGCCAACACCTGGTCGAACCGTCTGGTCGGCGATGCCCGATTGCCGCAAGACGGGCGCTATTGTCGAACAAACATCACTGGCTCCGGGACTCCACAAAAGCCGTGGCGGGACGTTCCGCTGCACGAGTCGGGCCTGTTGGGGCCGATCCGATTGATTCCGGCAGTCGAAAAGACGATTCGATTGGCCCGATGACGCCGCGGCTCACGCAAGTAGCGGGCGGGATTCTTTCAGCGCATTTTCAGCGCGCAGGGACCCCGGGACGCCATTACTTGTCATCACTCGCCAAGATCGGGTGTTAGGTAAGGAGAAGAGCAAGAGGCGCGCAAGTCGCGCACTTGTCGCCACTTGGCACGACTTGTCATTACCTGACAGTGGTGCGCCCGGGGTGACTCGAACACCCGACCTGCGGTTTAGGAAACCGCAGACGCAGCACCATAACTCTAGTCCCGCCAAAGGCTTAGGTCAAAGCCAATCCTCGCGCGCAGCGCATTTGCAGCGCGCAGAACGCCCGGACGGTCCTGTTGAAGCCGCGAGTGCCCCGTCCGACCTCACTCAGGTCATGACCGCTTGGCCTGCGCTGCCCCAGCATATCAAGGCTGCCATCCTCGCACTGATCCAGACAGCCGGGGAGGCGCAACCGTGAACAACACCTGCCCTGTCCGATTTGGGGCGCAATATACCGTCCATACCGTCCACACCGTCCAACGGCCAGTAGTGGTAGGGGTTTGCGCGTGGGCCGTGTGTCGCGTTCACCGTCCTGATAGCGCCCAACTACCAACTGGGCCCACTTCTCGCAACACGGGCGACCGTGGGCCGCGTGGGGGCAAGTGGTGGCAAGCGTTGGCAAATAGGTACTTCCAGCGACATACGTTGATAGTGACGGCCGCCGAAGCAGTCGCGGTCTTAGGCAGAGTTTGTTTGGCGCGCGAAAAACACACCGAATCGCCGCTGTTGGGCCAAAAACGCGGATTCGGGTCCGGCTTTGTTAGCGCCGAACGGCCGGCAGCGCGCCCGGTGCGGAAATGACGCGACGTTCGCCCGTGTGGCCGCGTTGTCGGCCAGGGCGACGGCTGGTACGCCACGGGCAGCCGGACGCGACACGGGCCAACGGGGGCGGCGAGGGGCGGCCCTGGGGCAAGAACGGAGGTAGAGATGAAGGTTGAGAAGCGCAAGACCGACGACATCCGGCCGTACGAGCAGAACCCTCGCCAGAACGACGACGCGGTGGATGCCGTGGCGGCCAGCATCCGCGAGTTCGGCTTCCGCCAGCCCATCGTGGTGGACACCGACGGCGTCATCGTCGTGGGCCATACCCGGTGGAAGGCAGCGAAGAAGCTGGGCCTTGAGTTCGTGCCGGTCCACGTAGCCACGGACCTGACGCCTGAGCAGGCCAAGGCGTATCGCTTGGCGGACAACCGAGTGGCGGACCTGGCGACCTGGGACTATGACCTCCTGCCCATCGAACTCAAGGACCTCCAGGCGGCCGACTTCGACCTCGCGCTCCTGGGGTTCGACGACGACGAATTGGCCGGCCTCCTCGACCCCGGTGTGAAAGACGGTCTGACGGACCCGGACGACGTGCCTGAGCCGCCCGACGAGGCGGTCACGCAGCCGGGCGACCTGTGGATTCTAGGCGACCATCGCCTGCTCTGTGGCGATGCCGGCAGCACGGAGGACGTGGACCGGGTGCTCGATGGCGCCGGCATCCACCTCGTGAACACCGACCCGCCTTACAACGTCCGCGTCGAGCCACGGTCCAGCACCGCCATCGCCGCCGGCCAGAGTTCGTACCCGGACCTCTCGCGCAAGATGCACCACCAGGGGTTTGACGTCGCCCGTGGCGTGACGGACCCGAAGAAGGCCCGGAAGAAGATGCGGCCGAAGGACCGGCCGCTCGAGAACGATTTCCTCTCCGCCGAGGACTTCGAGCGGCTGCTGCTGGCCTGGTTCGGCCAGGTGGCCCGCGTGCTGGAACCGGGCCGCTCGTTTTTCATCTGGGGCGGGTACGCGAACCTGGGCAACTACCCGCCCGCCCTGAAGGCCTCAGGGCTCTACTTCTCACAGGGCATCGTCTGGGACAAGCAGCACCCGGTCCTCACGCGCAAGGACTTCATGGGGGCGTTTGAACTGGCGTTCTATGGATGGCGAGAAGGCGCAGGGCACAAGTTCTTCGGCCCGAACAACGCCACCGACCTCTGGCACGTGAAGAAGGTGAACCCGGCCGCGATGGTCCACCTGACGGAGAAACCGGTGGAGTTGGCCGTGCGGGCCATCCAGTACTCGTCGCGGTCGGGCGAGAACGTGTTGGACCTCTTCGGCGGGTCGGGATCGACCCTCATCGGGTGCGAGCAGACGGGGCGGAAGGCCTACCTGATGGAGATGGACGCCCTGTACTGCGACGTCATCGTCCAGCGGTTCGAGCAGTTCACGGGGCAGAAGGCCGAGCGGCAGCAGGCAGTGGCGGCGGAGGGAAAAGCGTGAGGATTGCCCGGGTATTTCCGCGTCGCACGAGCGCCACGCCGGACGACCCGCTCGCCTTCGTGGGCGAGCCGCCGCTCTTCCTGCCGGAGGTGGACGAGGTGCATGTCTCGTGCACCTTCACCTGGGACCGCCCGGAAGCGGAGCATCTGGCGAAGGCATGGGCCGCTCAAGGCTACAAGGTCCGCCTCGGTGGGCCGGCCTACGGGTCGCCGGCGGAGGATTTCACACCCGGCTTGTACGTCCAACGCGGGGTGACGATCACGAGCCGGGGCTGCATTCGGCGGTGCCCGTTCTGCTTCGTGCCGACGAGGGAAGGACCCTTGCGCCTGCTGGATATCAGACCCGGCTGGGACATCCTCGACAACAACCTGCTGGCGTGTCCACGCCGCCACGTCGAGGCCGTCCTGGACATGCTCGAAGCGCAGCCGAAGGCCGCACGGTTCACGGGCGGCATCGACGCCCGGCTATGTCGGCCGTGGTTCGCGAGGCGGCTGGGCCGGATGCGGGTGCAGATTCTCTACACGGCCTATGACCAGCCCGCCCAGCGACCGCACGTCGAACGGACCATCAAGACGCTGCGCGACGCAGGTCTCACGCAGCGGCAGGTCGGCTGCTACGTCCTCGTCGGATACGAGGGCGACACGCTGGTGCAGGCCGAGGAGCGCCTGGAGTGGGTCTTCCAGACGGGCGGAATGCCGTTCGCCATGTACTTTCGACCGCCGGATGAGCGGCGGCTTCGCATTCCACCGGCGTGGCGACGGTTCGTCAGGAAGTGGACCCGCCCGGCATGCATCTTCGCGAGCCACGAGGGTGCTGCCGGTGTGAAGGCCGAGCAGTTGGAGTTCCCGAAGAGCACGCCGGTAGGAACCGGCGTGCAGGAGGATACGTGATGTGGTGCCTACAGGGCCGTGACCTCGAAGTCCCACACCCACACCGTGCCGTCATCGTGTTGGGCATCCTTGGGTGTCTGGCCGGCGGTCACCTCGACGCGGTAAAGCCAGCCGTCGTCCCATGTGGCCTTCGTGATACGGGCGTCGCACTCCTCGACGAAGTGGTCGCTGCGGACATGGACGCGGGTGCCGTTCTTCAGCCGCGGTGGGCGGGTCTTCGTCGCTGCCATGGCTCAGGCCTCCTTCCTGGCCAGGGCGAACTTGCCGCGGCCGACCTTCTTGAACCGCGCGTCCTTGCCCTTCTTGGCCACCTCACGGATGATGGCCGAGTAGAGCGTCGCGGCGGGCGTCTTGCCCTTCGTCTGCCACAGGCCCTTGGCGAGCATCTGCTCCACCATCTCCTTGCAGGTCATCGGCTTCTTGGCTTCGCCGAGGACCTTGACGGCCGCGTCGAGGGCGCTGGTCTTCTTGGGCTTCGCAGCGCTGCGCTTCGCGGTCGTCGCCTTCTTCCGAATTTGCTGGTTCTTCGCCATGGTTCCGTCTCCTTTTGCTGTTGCGCCCGGGACTCAGTTCCCAGGCTTGTAGGTGTGGCTGCAGGTTTGGCACTGGACCCAGGCACCGTCATCGTCCCAGACCAGGCAATCGGTGCGGTCTTCACCGCAGGCCGGGCACGCGTCTTCCGGGGCGACATGCGCTTCGTCCTCCTCCTCGGCCAGGATGGCCTCGGCATCGCGCTCGAGGTCGGCCATGACCTTCGACAACGGCATCGCGCAGGCCCGGGCGAGGCGCCGGACTCGGCGGTGCCACCAAGTCGCTTTGCCCGAGGCCACCCACCCGGCCGTCTTCCAGGCGGCCAGGGCGTGAGCGAGCCTCTCGCGTTCGGCCAGTGCGTCGTAGGTCGTGTTCATCGTCGTCTCCTCCTGTATTCGCGTCCTCACACACACAGGGGCATGCTTTCGGCCGGAAAGCAAGGCGAAATCATGGATTTTCCTGCATAATTCTTCGAGGTGCCCGGATGGCCGATGACGGCCCAGAAATGGCGAAAACGCTGAACCCGGCAGCCCTGACAGTCGCCGATGCCGCCAGGATTCTCACGGCCGCCGGCGGCGGGGCCGTCACCGCGGAGATGATCCAGGCCGACTTGGACGCCGGCGCGCCCACGAACGCCGACGGGACCATCAACCTGGTGCACTACACGGCGTGGCTCGCGAGGGAGGTGACCTCCGGTGAAGGTTGACCCGCGCAACTTGCGGCCCGCCGAACTCGTGCGGCTACTGAACTCGACGCCTCTGGGCGAGGTCCTGCGGCCACACATCCTGTACCGTCACCGTGACCGGGCCGGGTTTCACATCGGCGACGGCCGGCACGTGGACCTTATCCGTTACGCGGCCTGGCTGATCCAGGAGCGGCGGCGACCCAAGCCGGCCCGGTCGGAACCCGACTACGAGGCGATGAAGGAGTCGGCCCGGGCCCGAAACGCCCGTCTCTCGGCCATCGGCCGGGACATCGGCGAGATCCCCGAGGTCCAGCACCCGCGCCGAAAGCGCAAGGCCCAGAAAGGCTTTGAGTACTTCTGCAAGGTCTACTTCCCGCAAGTCTTCCACCTGCCCTGGTCCAAGGACCACCTGAAGGCCATGGCCAGGATCGAGGACGGTGTCATGCGGGGCGGTCTGTTCGCCTTCGCCATGCCGCGCGGAAGCGGCAAGACGAGCCTCTGTGAGACGGCCTGTATCTGGGCCATGCTCATCGGCGCCCGCGAGTTCGTGTGCCTCATCGGAAGCGACGAGGGCCACGCCGAGGACATGCTCGACTCGATCAAGACCGAACTCGACGGCAACGACCGGCTTCTGGAGGACTTCCCGGAGGCGGTCTACCCCATCCGTCGCCTCGACGGGATCGCTAACCGATGCAGCGGGCAACTGTACCGCGGCGAGCGGACCCATATGGTCTGGACGGCCCGCGAGATCGTCCTGCCGACCATCGACGGGAGCACCGCTTCCGGAGCCATCATCCGTGTGGCAGGTCTGACGGGCCGTATCCGCGGCATGAAGTTCAAACGGCCCGGTGGACGGAGCGTCCGGCCGTCGCTCGTCGTCCTGGACGATCCGCAGACCGACGAGTCGGCGCGAAGCGCCTCGCAGTGCGCCACGCGCGAGAGCGTCCTGGCCGGGGCGGTCCTCGGCCTGGCCGGACCCAAGAAGAAGATCGCCGGCGTCATGCCCTGCACGGTCATTCGGCCCGGCGACATGGCCGATTCGATCCTCGACCGCGAGAAACACCCCCAGTGGCAGGGGGAACGGACGAAGATGGTCTACACCTTTCCTACGAACGAGAAGCTCTGGGCCGAGTACGCCCAGATCCGGGCGGAGAGCTTTCAGAACGGCGGCGACGGGTCAGAGGCCACCGAGTTCTACCGCAAGCACCGTGGCGAGATGGACGCGGGCGCCGTGGTGGCCTGGGCCGAACGGTACAACGAGGACGAACTGTCGGCCTTGCAGCATGCGATGAACCTCCGGTTGCAGGACGAAGCGGCGTTCTTCGCCGAGTACCAGAACGAGCCGTTACCGGAGGACGAAGGTGATGAGGAGCAACTGACGGCCGACGAGGTCGCCGCCAAGATGAACGGCTACAAGAGGTGTCTCGTGCCCGTGGGCTGTGACCACCTGACGGCGTTCATCGACGTGCAGCAGAAGGTCCTCTTCTACGTCGTGGCGGCCTGGGGAAGCGACTTTGCCGGATACGTCATCGATTACGGCGCGTACCCGGACCAGAAACGGGCGTACTTCACGCTCCGGGATGCCCAGCGGACGCTCGCCAGGGCGAGCCCGGGCGCGGGGCTGGAAGGGTCCATCTATGCGGGCCTCGAAGCCTTGACCGGTGACCTCCTCGGCCGCGAGTGGCGGCGGGACGATGGCACGGTCATGCGGGTCGAGCGGTGCCTGGTGGACGCCAACTGGGGCCAGTCCACCGACGTCGTGTACCAGTTCTGCCGGCAATCGGCCCACGCGGCGGTGCTGTTGCCGAGCCACGGTCGATACGTCGGGGCATCGAGCGTTCCCTTCGCCGAGTACAAGCGCAAGCCGGGCGAGCGCGTCGGCCATCATTGGCGGATTCCGAACACGCGCGGTCAACGGGCGATCCGTCACGTCCTCGTGGACACGAACTACTGGAAGTCGTTCGTCCACGCGCGGCTGCAGGCGGCGATGGGCGACAAGGGATGCCTCTCGCTCTTCGGCCGGGATTCGAAGCGCCACCGTCTCTTCGCCGAGCACATCACGGCCGAGTACTGCGTCCGGACCGAGGCCAGGAACCGGACGGTGGACGAGTGGAAACTCCGGGCTGGCCACCCGGAGAATCACTGGCTCGACTGCCTGGTGGGCTGTGCGGTGGCCGCGTCGGTCCAGGGCGCGGTGCTGTTCGGGACGGACGCTGGCCGGCGGGAGAAGCGTAAGCGGATCAGGCTCTCTGAGCTTCAAAGGAGCACGCGGTGAGTGAGAACGCGACAGAGGAGAAACGCGGGCTGGAATGCCGTCACTGCGGCTGCCGGCACTTCCGCGTCATCTACACCCGCCCCGCCTGGGGCGGGCGGATTATGCGGCGGCGGGAATGTCGGAACTGCGGAAAGAGAATGACGACGTGGGAGCGGCCCCTCGGCGGATGATGGGGCCGACTCCGCACGGATTGGGAACTCGGCGGTTGCCCTATGACGCCAGCCACGGCGGGTCTTATGCCGGTCAGCATGACACTCCGCCCCAAGATGGTGGCAAGGCCAAGGTCTACTTCTCGGCGCCCTCCAGGCAGATCGCACGTTGGGCGCAGGGCATTCGAGATCTCGCCTGCAACGATGACGCCCCAGCAGTGGGCGCGCTCCGAGTACCGCGTGTGACGGAATCCGCAGTCCCGTTGAGCAGAAAAAGCAGTTGAAACACGCTTAGAACTGTGGCATAAGGGATGTCGTGCCCGGTCTGTGCGGAAGTTGGGGCGCCAGTGTGGTGTTGTGTCTGCGCTCGCGCCGGCTGGGGCCAGAGGATAGGCTCAACATGGATCTGTCAAAGAGCACAGCTCACCAGCTGAAGTCGCTCATCGCTGGCGGCGAGACAACTTGTCGTGAGGTCATGCTTTCAGTACTGGAGGAGATCGAGCGCCGAGAGTCTGACGTGCAGGCTTTCATTACCGTTCGGGATCGCGGCGAGTTACTTGCGGAAGCGGATGAGGTCGACCGCCGACGCAGCCGCGGCGACGCGATCGGCGCGTTGGCGGGGCTGCCGATCGCCGTTAAAGACAACATCTGCACTCAAGGAATGGCAACCACATGCGCATCCCGAATGCTGGCAGACTGGGTTCCCCCGTATGACGCAACCGTGGTTCAGCGAATCCAAGCAGCCGATGGCATCATACTGGGGAAGACGAACCTCGACGAGTTTGCCATGGGTTCGAGCACAGAGAACTCGGCAATGAAGACCACGCGGAACCCCCACAACCACGACTACGTGCCCGGGGGGACAAGTGGGGGGTCGGCGGCCGCTGTGGCCTCTAACGAGTGCATCTTGGCCATTGGCTCAGACACCGGAGGATCCATCAGACAGCCTGCGTCGTTCTGCGGAGTCGTCGGCATGAAGCCGACCTATGGCAGAGTGTCGAGATATGGCCTCATCGCCTATGCCTCGTCGCTCGACCAGATTGGGCCGATTGCCAAGGACGTGAGAGATGCCGCCCTCCTTCTCGAGGTGATTGCAGGACACGATCCCATGGACTCGACGAGCCTGGCGGCCGGCGTTCCGGGATACGTCGCGGGCCTTGGGAGCCAACGAGGGTTCCGGTTTGGCGTTCCCGATGAGTACTTCGGGCCGGGCGTGGACAGACAGGTCCGCAGGGCCGTAGAGGGAGCCATTGACGCCCTCAAGGAAGACGGCCAGGAAGTGGTACAGATCAGCCTTCCCCACACTGAGTACTCGGTAGCCGCGTACTACATCGCCGCGTGTTCCGAGGCTAGTTCAAATCTCGCGCGTTATGACGGATGCCAATACGGCTTCCGCGCTGAGGGCATCGGCGATATGATAGGCATGGTCAGCGAGACCAGAGCAGAGGGCTTCGGCCCGGAGGTCAAACGCCGAATCATGCTCGGAACCTACGCCTTGAGCGCTGGCTACTATGATGCATACTACCTGAAGGCCGCCAGGGTGCGTAGGCTCATCGCTCAGGACTTCGAGTCCGCATTCAAGACCTGCGACGTCATACTGCACCCTGTTGCCCCAACAGCAGCCTTCAGGATCGGCGAGAAGATCGATGATCCCCTGGCCATGTACTTGGGTGATATCTTCAGCGTGACGGCCAACCTAGCTGGCCTTCCGGCCACAAGTGTCCCTTGCGGACGCACGAGCGAAGGGCTGCCCGTCGGCATACAGTTGACAGGAAAAGCCCTCGACGAGGGGACGCTGCTCGCTGCGGCTTATCATCTTGAATGCCTGCTCCGGAGTTCTGCCGCATGAGCGGGGATGACATGGACACGATTCCCTGGGAAACAGACGCCACCTACCCCGACTGCCTGGGGAACCATATTCGGCTTTTGCGACGCTCCTTGCCCGACGTGGAGAGTGCGAAGAGCAAAGAACTGCTCCCCTTCTTCCACGAGACGTCATCGTTCGTACTGGAGTCCTTCGTCCCTGAACGCGACAAGGAGAGGGTACGGGGGAAACTCCTAAGGTTAGACCTCGAGCCAAGTGTCGCTCGTGCGTGCATCCTCTCACATAGGCACACAGACGAGTATCTATGGCTGATCCATGCAGTTGCGCGAACGCTGCTTACTGTCTGGAGGCTGAACGACCTGCTTGAAGCCGTACAAGTCGAGCTAGAAGGCCGCAGATCGGTTCTCCACATGCAAATGGGGGGGGAGCATCTGCTCTGCCTGTTCGATAACCAAGGCCGAGGCGTGGGATGGTGTGAAGAACTGGCAACGGAGGCCCGTGCGTTCAGTGAGAACACCGTATGGCCCCGCGGCAACGGCCGCGAGCGTGCTCGTTAGGCCCAGCACGCGAGAATACAAGAGTGGGTGAGGGGTGCCTATTCGCCCCCAAGGCGACAGAACGGCACTGGGACAACCCACGGGATCGGGACAGAGGGCAATGTCAAGAAGCTTATTAGACTATGCAATTCTGCTTGGCTCTTACGTGGGCATTCCGGTAGGGGCCCTCGTGTTTGAGATCGGGCTAAAGGCACTGATGGCTTTTGCGGCGGATTGGTCAGACCGGACGAGAGGCGAGCGCGGGCGTACGGCGTTGCTCACGGGCGGCGATTCCCCTTCGGGTTACTCGTTCTGCGTGCTGGGACTTGCCACAGGCTTGCTCATAGCGCTGAACAGAGACCGATTGGCTGATTCCTCGACCTGTCTCCGGGACTGGCCTGTGCTTAGCCTGATTGCTTCCACGGTTCTCTCTTCACTGTCTCTGGGGGTGGCGAGCGTGCTGTGTGTTCGCATTCGATCATCCGAAATGTATGAGAGAAAGGTTTTGCTAAGTAGGCTGGTGATTGCTCCGAAACCAGGCTGGGATCGCCTGAGAGGAAGGCTCGAGCGCGCGCGAGCGAGGAAGTTGCGAGCTGTTGTTGCCGCTCTTGGGGTCTTCTCGCTGTTTGTGGCTTCCGCGGTGTTCTTTGGCATCTAGGGGGGGCCGACTGTGGAGTTGCTCTTGTTCCTATTGGCAGGCCTGATTGCCTCGTTTGCGGCGGGGCTCATCGCGGTCTACGTGGTTGAGGCTCGCGTTGCTCCCGCGTTCGCGCGGTGGCTCCTGCGCACGCCAAGCGGGAGACGGCTGCGGGTAGCCTATCTGCTCGGCTTGTTGCGCCGCTTCGGGAGGAAGCTGCGCGGGCTCCGAGGCAGAGAGACGCCTGAAAGGGCTGACGGTCGTGCTCATACGGCGGGCGGCATGCGCACTATGATGATCATCGTCACATTGCGCCCCGCAACCGATTGCGGTAAGCGCTGTGGGGTGGTCGGCCAGCGATTCGCTTCGGCTGCCTTCCGTGAAGCAGGTTGGCGTTCGCGGGGAGACTGGGTGCTTGTCAAGCATGGGCGAGGGCCCGTATTATGAGGGAGCTCGGTTGCAGGCGCAGATCATCACTCCGCGTGAACGCGGGGCGCGAGGCTCCCGAGGGCCTGCACCGGAGTCTGTCAGTATCTAAAAGGGGTAACTCATGAGAACGGTAGCGTTTTACAGTTTTAAGGGAGGAACGGGCAAATCGCTCGCGGCTGCCAACATGGCCGTCTGCCTCTCGCGCCTCGGCAAGCACTGTGCGGTTGTCGATCTCGATTTTGACTGCCCGACCCTTCATCTGAAATTCGAGAATCTGTGCGACCATGCGCCAGGCGCAGGCGGGGTCGTGGACTTTGTCCGATCCCACACCAAGGGAGACCCCTGGACAGGCTGGAACTCGGTGAAGTTGGTAAGCAGCCGGAAGGCGCAGAAGCCGCTGTCTGACTTCACCTACCCCGTGCCGCAGCGAGGCGCCGATCTTGGCACGATTCACCTTATCGCGGCCGGTGACTACATTCACCAAGAGGAATACTTGGCAAGTGTTGCCAGTCCTGTCTGGACTATGCTCTTCGCCAGTGACGTAGGGCTCGGGGTGGGGGCCTTCACCGCGAAGCAGGCCTCCCAGTGCGAGAGATTTCTGGAAAGCTTCAAGGAACAGGTGTCGGACCTCAGCCCTGAACCCGAGTATTTTCTCCTCGACCTCCGCAGCGGTTTTGGGCCACTGAGTCGGACAACCATCAGGCTCTGGGCGGATGTCGTCGCCGTTTTCCTGGCAAGCAACGTTGAGAGCGTCAGCATTCTTAGCGGGATGCTGAGAGAGATGCAGGCTTGGTTTGACGGACCACTGACTTATGAAGCGGTTGTTCCGGTGCTGACCCGTACACCCATGACCCTCGAGACCGGGCGGGGAGTCGAGGTGAAGCAGACTATTCTTTCGATGCTTTCCTTGCAAGAGGACGAACTATACTATCTGCATTCAGACCGCGACGTGGAGATGTTCGAGCATTTGCGGCTCGGGCTGTCGCATATGCCGCACAACTGCCTCCTTTCTCACGAGTATGTCCGGCTGTTCGCTCGACTCATGCTTCCCGCGAAGGAGTATGCAGGGCAGGATGTAACGGAACAAGTGGACGAAATGGCTAGGGCGATCAAATCAAGTATCAAGCTCGGCCAGTTTGTCCAGTGGAAGGACCGTGTGTTTAGGCTCGAGACGGAGCGCGGCGCTCTTATCAACCCTAGTGACAATGCACGCAACGTTTCATTCAAGGTGGAGACCATAAAGCTCCTACTGCACAGTTTGCGGGAGGAGTTGCTGACCCCGGCGGAGGCAGAACAGGCTCAGAGCGGGCACGATGGCACGGAGTCAGGGGCGGCGCCAACCGACGAGCCCACTGGGTTCGAGCAGGCCCTGCGCGTGGCAGGAGCGGAGTGTGGCAAGAGATTCGGCTCTGTGTTGATAAACGACGTCTGGCGTCTGAAAGGGCCAGCCAAGGAGAATCATGAGGACTGGGTGAGGAAATGGTCCGACTTCGACTCGGACGTTGGTTTCGGGCGGTTCGCACCCAAGTCAGGGAGTTTGCGCGTTGAGGGAGGACGACTGACCTCCTGCAAAATCGTTCTGCGAGAGAGTTTCCTCGCGCCTGCTCACGATTCCGAGTACGGGGACCATGCTTTGTGCAGTTTCATCAGCGGATACATCGAAGGCGTTCTATCACACATACTCGGAGGCACCTATACGGTCATCCACGAAATTCTCGGATACGAGGACGAGCAGTCGAGAAGCGAGAGCTGCGTGTTCAAGGTTGCGAAGAAACCAACAGGCACGACGGAGACGTAGCCTCGCGCTTGTGCATGGGCCGTACGTCCGATGGAGGGATAGGCTGTGGCGAGCAAGTCGCGGGTCTGCCTGATATATACAGGCGGAACGATCGGGATGCAGAGGCTGTCGGACGGCACGCTCACCCCCCCTGACGACCCCAGAGATTTCCTTCGCGTCGCGCCCGAACTGCCCAAGATCACGGAATTCGACTTCGTACCTCTGATGAACAAGGACAGCACGAATGTGCACCCCGGGGATTGGACCGAGATGGCGAAGGCCGTCTATGAGCGGCGCCTGGCCGGGTACGATGGCTTTGTCATCGCGCACGGCACGGACACGATGCATTTCTCGGCGTCGGCCCTGGCGTTCGCCCTCGGCCCGAACCTCGACTTCCCCGTCGTCTTCACGGGGGCCCAGACGATCCCCGAGGTCAGCCACGGGGACGCCCGGGTCAACCTCCTGCGGGCCTGCAAGGTCGCCACGACGGACCTCGCGGAGGTGGTGATCTCCTTCGGCGACTACATCTTCCGCGGCTGCCGTGCCCAGAAGAAGGACGAGCGACGGTTCGACGCGTTCGAGTCGCCCGCCTTCTTCCCCCTCGGTTATATCACGGAGGAGATCGTCATCCAGCCCCTGGCGAAGCGCCGCCATCGCCAGGACAACATCGAGTTGAGGGCGGACTTCGTGCAGGGCGTGCTCCAGGTCTCGCTGATCCCCGGCTTGGAACCGGAGCTTCTCGTGCCGTCCCTGGAATCGCCTTTATGCAAGGGCGTCATGCTCCAGTCCTTTGGGGCGGGGAACGTCCCCCACGAAAAACCGTACGCCTTCACAGAGTTTGTCCGTCAGGCCAGAGCCTTGAACAAGCCGGTAACCATCGCGAGTCAGTTCCCGGCTAATGCCACGCTCCACACGGCATACGAGCCAGGCCGCGCAGCCGTGCAGGCGGGGGCCATCCCCACGGGGAATATGACCAGTTCCTGCGCTGCTGCCAAGTTCCGGTGGGTGTTGGCTCAGGTAGAGCGTGAGATCCGCGAGGGCGCTGTTAGCGAATCCCAAAGACTTGATCGGGTTGCCAAGATGATGCAGACCGTGTACGTAGGAGAAATGGACGTCCCGACTGAACGGATCCGACCGTAATCTCAAAGGAGAGGCGGCAATGGGAAATCTCAAGCCAGAGAACGCCGTGGCTAGAGTCTATATCCTGTACACCGGCGGCACTATCGGGATGGTACCTGAGGACCCGGACAACCCAGCCAGCCCGCTCGTTCCGGCGAATGAGGACGAACTCAAGATGTACGTGCCGGGCTTGGGGGAGAAGGAGGGCATTCACTGGGAAATCGGGCGACTGGTGGACGAGAAGGGCGACGACGTTCCGCCCCTCGATTCGTCCGACGTTAACTCGGAGCATTGGATTTACATGGCAACGTCCATCGAGAAAGTCTACGACGAGTTTGACGGCTTCGTCATTCTCCACGGCACTGACACCATGGCGTACACGGCTTCAGGCCTTTCCTTCCTCCTAGCCAACCTGGCAAAACCGGTTGTCATTACCGGTTCACAGCTGCCGATCTGCCAGACGCGGACCGACGCCGTTCAGAACTTCGTGAATGCCCTTTACATCGCCGGCTACAAAGCCACAGGCTTCCCTCTCGTGCCGGAAGTCACGATCTGTTTCGGCGACGTCCTGCTTCGGGGGAACCGCACGCGCAAGGTGAGCACCGCCTCATGGCAGGGCTTCGACACGCCCAACTTCCCAAAACTGGGTACCATCGGCGAGCACATCCGGATCAACACCAACCTTGTCCGTCCACCAGCCGACAATGAGAAGGCCCCGTTTTTCGCTCACAAGACCCTAGTTTCCGACGTAATGGACATGGGCCTGTTCCCGGGCCTTAGGGCCACTCAATTGGAAAGGCTCCTCGGCATGGAGGGCCTGAAGGGCATTGTCCTCAGGACCTTCGGTGCGGGAAATGCACCGAGTTACGACGATTTCCTCGATGTGATCGGGAAGGCCATCAGGGGCGAAGGTCAGGGGGGGAGACTTATCCTCAACGTCACGCAGTGCGTCGAGGGCATGGTTGAGATGGGCCTCTATGCAGCCAGCAGCGGCCTGCTTGAGCGTGGAGTCATCAGCGGCTTGGACATGACGCCCGAGGCAGCGTTGGCGAAGCTGATGTGGATACTTGCCACGGAGTCGGATCCTGAAGAGATCCAGAAGCAGCTCCAGATAAACCAACGCGGGGAACAGAGCCAAAACCTGTTTGACGTTCGGTATGGCGGGGCCGGCAAGAAGTCCGAACCGCAGGCAATCGTCAAGGTCTCCGCCCGGCCTTCGGGCCAGTTTGACAAGACCGCTCTCCACCGCGCCGTCCTGCGCATTTCGGGCGTGGGTTTCGCAGACACGGCAGAGGGCGAAGATGTAGGGCTGCGCGTGTTCATCAACCTGCCCGGAGCAACTGCCGACACGCCCACAGCCGACCCGCACTTCGCGGCGGCTTTCGAGGAGAAGTACAAGGGGCCGAAGGGCACGAGGTTTCTGCGAGAGGTGACAGCTGCCGTCAACAGGGTGGTCGAGTCCGGACGGCCGATCAACATCACACTTGTGCCGATGGGAGGAAAGAAGATCTGGTACGATGGCCTGTACCTGGCGCTATTCTGCAAGGCGTGAACCCGGCCCTGGCCCTCGGCTCAATAAGGCTTCTTCGGCGGCAGTTTCTGGCCGCGTTTCTTGACAGATTTCCCTACACCTCGATCGGCCTTGGCCCGACAGTCCAGAGGCATGGCGGTCCCGGAAACGGGGCCCAGTCCGGGATCCAGGGAGCGTATACGCAAGATGGGGGAGAGAATGACGTGCGAAGCGAGGGGTTCGTCACTGCCTGTTGGCCTCCGTGAGGAGGGACCCCATGCCGGGCCGCCCATTTGCGGTGCCAGCGTCTAGATGCGGAAGAATCTGTGTCGAGTTGCAGTTTCCCGTCCCATTTCGCACTTCTCGTGTCGGTACAGGGCAGATGATGCAACCACTTTCGCCAACGTGTGATGTGGCGCGGCTTGAGGCGGAACTCAGCCTCGTGCCGCACGTGGACCGGGAGGAGGCCGTGCAGGAGGTGTGGCTCGCCCACCTGTCCGGGCGAAGACCCTATAAGCAGGTTTGCCATCCGCCCCCGTCTGGCTGG
The DNA here is from genome assembly GCA_035529015.1 of Phycisphaerae bacterium. Lineage (GTDB taxonomy): Bacteria > Planctomycetota > Phycisphaerae > FEN-1346 > FEN-1346 > JAUVZF01. The sequence goes on from DATKXP010000079.1 coordinate 19,137, forward strand.
GCCAATCAGCAATCCGGGCCGCCCGTCGCTCTTTGGCCCAAAGCCGATGCCATAAAGCCCTAATTCCTTGGCGCCCACTTGACAGGCTGTTACAATTCAACAGCAATCCCTGGTCCACCTGCGTTTGTGCAAAGGCGGGGATCGGCGACGCGCCGAAAGAGTGGAGGATGGCGGCATGTACGGAGCGAGAATCGATGTTCCTGTAAGGGAGTTCGCGCACATCTTTTTGCGATGTCCTGATGTGGCCTTGAGAGACATTGAGGATATTGTGCTCACAATCCGTCGCTTAGACCACGCCGTTGAGGCTGGTGATTGGGCAGCGACGCCTTGCTTGTGGAGACGACTCCGCTTTCTGACGGCACCTCTTGAGGAGAGCTGGCGCTCGGTCAGCGCGGCGGAAGTGGAGGAGTTGCAGATCTACGAACGGCATGAGAAGGACCTTCGGCAAGGCAAAGGTGTCATAGAGGGGCGCCTTAGTCGCATTCTTTACTTAAAGTCCGCCGACATTAACATCTATCGTCGGAGCTTGGCCTGCCGTGCAGGCCAGAAGCTTTGCCCTGACGTCTACAAAGCGCTCCGCGCGACGGATACGTTCCGGGAACTGTGTGATGATGTTGCAGACGTTGAGGAAGACTTGGTCAGGCCGAACTTCAACTTCCTTGTTCTCGCGCAGCGATTGAGCGTGGATCCGGTAAGCGTGGTATGCGCAGAGTTCGACGCCTTGCTCGGCGTAGCTCTGGCTACACTGCGAAGACTGTGCGCTGGTGGGGCTCTGGATGCTGAGTCTTGTGCCGTGCTGGAGGCGGCGATGGCTGATGAGGAAGAAAGGTTCAGGGCATTGATCCCTGAGAAGCTCGGCTGGCTGGCCCTTGCCGGTGGCGGGAGGACGGTGGCCTCGGTGGGGGCAGCGTAACAGTATGGACCGGCAGCGTTTGCTTTCGAGAAGGGCTGTGCTGTTTCCGACAGATACGTCTTTCGAAGGACGTAGCCGACTTGCAGTTGCTGTCAGGTCGCGCGGTTGCGCACATGCGCGCTCGTTTGGACCGTGCATTTACTGTGCTTGCCTAAACGATCCTCTTTGTTGCCAGAGTCCGGACGTTGCGATAAGGGACTTCGCCGCGACGATTCAGGAGTACGCTGGAGAGCAGATAGATGTAGTAAGTCTGCTGTGTCCAGGTTCCTTTCTCGACGAGCAGGACCTGCCGCGGCACACCGCCGAAGAGATGGTGCGGAGCGCGATCGACTCTTTGCGTGTCGAGACGGTCACGGTGGAAAGCCGACCGACGTTTGTGTCGGACGCGTCTGTGGAGTGGCTCCGGGGGGCCGCCGCTGGTGCACAGGTCGAGATCGCGATCGGTTTCGATACTGTCTCGGATTCGGTCCGTAACGGCGTTATCGGCAAGAAGATCTCAAGGTACGAGCTGCGTCGAGCAGTCCAGTGTGCGAAGAGGCGCGGCACTAGACCTGTGCCCTTCGTAGTTGCTCAACCGCCCGGCGTGACACGGGCTCAGGCAGTGGCCGAAGCCGTGAGCACCGTGATCTTCCTTCGGGACTTGGGGGTTACCGAGTGCTGGATGGAGCCGGTTCTTGTGGTTGCAGGCAGTAGGCTACAGGAGCTCTGGGAGGCTGGGGAATACCGATTGCCGGAACCCAGTATTGTCGACGAGATCGAGGCAGCGTGCTCTGAGGTGATGGGGGTCCGTCGGGGTGGTGACATCGCGTCACCGAGGGTTGTTGCGCCGAGTGCCGTTGCAGAGAGGAGGACCCAACAGCATTGCCAGAGGACGGTGGCTGGTTGTTTCTGTGGTGTCAGCAAGAGCAAGTAGTCTGAGCGCGGTGTTCTGAAGCTACAACTGAGTACGGGATCCGGAGCGTACCGACATGCATATCTGCTTTGTCTCGCCTCGCCCCTCTTCGTCGGACGGCATCTTTGGCGTTGAGCCACTCCGTATACCTCCCTTGGGTCTCCTTATTCTTGCGTCCCTTACTCCGGACACGGTTAAGGTCGACGTATTCGATGAGCATCTGGAGGAGCTTCCAGATCTCAGCACTTATGACCTGGTAGGTATGACGTGTTCCACTGCTGCATCGACGAGGGCTTACGAGATTGCCGATCACTGCAAGAACCTTGGGGTTCGGGTAGCTCTCGGAGGATGCCATCCCTCCTTGCTTCCCGAAGAGGCACTTGGGCATGCGGACTTCGTCTTCGTGGGGCCGGCCGAGAGAACGTGGCCGCAGTTCATCTCAGAGTTCGCCGCAGATTCTGCTAGACGACTGTATAGCGACACAAAGCTTGGTAGGCTTTTGAATCTGCCCTTACCGGATTTCTCCAAGGTCGCAAGACTCGCGCCGCGATATGGCACTATGAATGTAGCGCTCTCAAGCCTGGGCTGCAGTCACCGGTGTGCTTTCTGTACCGTCTACGCCTCCTCTGGGATAGGCTTCAGGCCGAGACCGATTGAGGATGTTGTTCGAGACCTTAAGCCCATGAGCGGGCAGTTTGTGTGGTTTGTTGATGACAACCTCTATTGCAATCGGGAGTATGCGCTAAGGCTCTTCCGGGCTATCGAGCCCCTCCAGCTCACATGGCTGAACCAAGCGAGTATTTCAATCGGCCATGATCTGGACACGCTTGTAGCCGCGAAAAGGAGCGGCTGCATCTCTCTGCTGATAGGACTGGAGTCACTTTCGGCGCGGTCCCTGAGAGCAAGCCGCAAGACCTGCAATGTGCCGGACGAATACAGATCCTGTGTTGATGCCATACGGGGGGAGGGAATAGGTGTTGAGGCGGCTTTCATATTTGGGTTTGACGAAGAGGACGAGGGTGTCTTCGAAACGACGCTAGGGTTCTGCTACGATGCCGACGTTGAGCTGGCACACTTCTCTATACTCACTCCTTTTCCGGGAACGAGCTTCTACGCGCGATGCCTTCGCGAAGAAAGACTTCTCAAACAAGAGTGGCGCTACTTTGATGGGTTTCACGTGGTGTTCAAGCCTGCTCTCATGTCCGCGGAGAGGCTTTTGCGAGGCTTCCGTGAGGCGTACCAGGAGTTCTATCGGCCGGAGGCAATAGCCCGTCGCCGCCGCCGCGCGGTCCAGCCGGCGTGGTATTTCTCGGCCATAAACAGGGACTACGGTGTGCTAGGCAGGAGTGCGGATTCAGGTGGAGGGTGATCGACATGTGTGAGGCGGCAGGTGCGGAAGCACAGCCACTCCAAGACTACCGCGAGGAAGTGGAGACTCATTTCTTGGCCTGCACGGCGTTCGTTTTCTTGGTGAGCGCCGGTCACGGTCTGTCCCAGGTAGTGACGGGGTGGTTTGCCGAGAGCCCCTGGCTCCTCGGCTATGCCGCGTGGGTCGCTGCGTCGTTCATACTCTTCGGCTGTCATTGTAAGAAGTCCCGAGGGCCACACGGGGAATGGCTAAAGGCTCAGCAGGAGAAGCCTTGGCTCGTCATCTTGGTCGACCTGTTCATGACGGGTGCGTTTGTGTTCTTGGCGGGGGGATGCAGAAGCGGCATGATGTTCCTTTTCTGCTGGTGCTTTCTCTTCGATACTGTCCTGCTTCTCCCCGTCCACGGTGATAAGCCTCGCACGGTGCTGGCGATGGTTCTGTACGGTAGCCTGGCGCTCTTGGTTCTTGTGGCAGCGACGGTTCCGTATGAGGTCTGGAGCTTACATCCCATGAATGTTGGGATGACGCCAGCAGAAGCCAGATTGAAACTGGGCGACAATGCTTGGCTGGTATGGCTCCAGTACGCGCTGGTGCTGTTGCTCATTGTCGGGCTGTGCTACGCTTGCCTAGGGCTTAGACGTATTGCCCGGAGGCACCTGGCTGTTGCTGGCTTGGGAGGTGGCGCAGCGCGGAAATAGGTGCGGATGCCATGTGGTATGTTATCGCCTACCTCGTAGCTGTCCTCGTGATTGGCGTGGCCGCAGCGCGGCGCCAGTCTGCCGAGGGCTTCATGATGGCGGACCGCCAATTGGGTGCGTTTGCGGTAGGGAGTTCAGTCTCGGCGGGCTTCTTTGATGCCTTTGTGCTGGCGGTGTACGCTGGTTACGTCTATCAATACGGCTTGTCAGCGCTGTGGCTCTTTGTCGGTGTCGCGGTCGGACTGGGTGTCTTTGCGCTGATGGCCAGGCCTATAAAGGAAGCTTCCGATGCCGGGCGCTTCCACACGATGGCCGACTACTTCTTCGCGCGGTTCCCACGCGACGCGAAGCCGGGTTATGCCGTCGCCGGTTTGCTGGTGGTCTTCTTTCTTGCCCTACTCCTTGTGCAGTTCATATTTGGCAGCCAAGTGCTCGCCTTTCTCACAGGTTGGAGCTACACGTCGTGCGTGCTGATCGTGGGGATTGTCGTGATGCTGTACATGGTTATCGGGGGGTTCCGGGCAAGCGTTCGCACGGACGTGTTTCAGTGGTTGCTGATCGTGCTGCTCGCGAGCATCGTGGCTCTTGTGGTGCGGAGAGATCTCGCACCATCCTGGGCTGCGGCGCGTCCCTTGGGCATCGGCATCGGTAAGAGTGCTGCCTTCCTTGTGATTGGGACGCTGAATACGATCGTGGCAGCGGATCTCTGGCAGCGCGCTTATGCTGCGAAGTCCGTTCAGAGTCTGCGACGGGGACTGTTTCTTGCTGCTCTCATGCTCCCTCTCGCCGGCGCAGTGATTGGCATCATAGCCCTGGCTACACGGCAGCAGTTTCCGGGCTTGGATGATCCTACTCAGGCTCTCCTGTATGGATTCGGACGGGCCTTGGGAGAAGGGTGGCGCGGTCTGGGGTTTGTCGTTTTGTTTGCCGCGATCATGTCCAGTGCAGACACGATGCTCTTCGTGATTGGCTCTAGCGTTGTCAAGGACTTCGCGGAAAGAAGACGCCGCTGGACGGATGCAAGGAGGGTACGCCTTGTGCGCTACGCTTTGGGCGTAGCCGGTTTGCTGGGGGTGATTGTGGCCATTGCCGTACAGGACATACTCACTATCGCTCTCAGCATAGCAGGGCTAGGTATTGGCCTGTCGCCGGCTGTTGTAGCCGTTCGGTTTTTCGATCCGCGAAGCATCTCCGTGTTCGTCAGCATCATGCTGGGTGCGGCCGCAGTTGGCGCTCTTCTTTTGAGTGGATACGTGATGCCCGAGACCTCCCTCGTATCACTGCCGGTAGCCCTGGTTGCGCTGCTCATAACTGAACTTCTCGCACGCATACGAGGGCGCGGGAAGAGTGATTGACGACTGGAATCTGCTATCGTTTTCTGAGCGGTCGCTATTGGCGGCGATTCGGCTGCGGCCGGTGACCTGCTGAGTTCAGTGGGAACGCGTCACGCTAGACTTGGGACCTCAGTCGAGGGCATGCCGACGAGCAGGAAATCTCCCCAGGAGGTGGCGAGCGGTACGAGGAGCACGGGGCGAGACCCTCGTGTGGAAGGCCCGGCGGATGCGCGTTGCAGCAGGAAGTGCCACCGCAAGGGGCTGGATTGCATCGCATAACGTACCATCAGGGCACGGACCGGGCGCCCCCCTGTGGGAAGCTCATATCTGGTCGCCCGTTCCCTTAGCTGGAATGCCCCCAAGGTCCACATCCGTAACCATTTCACCTCACCACCCGAAAGTCTCTTCCGACCGCCCTGTGCCAACCGTATCATAGGATAGACAACCAGACCAGGCGACGATCCGGAGGCTGATCCCCACCGGGTTGCCACCGAAAGAATCAAGGCCGTTCGGGGCCGAACACCCGAGCGGCCTTCTCTTTTGGTTCGCCCGGCCTGGTTGTCGGACGGGAGGTAAGAGGTGGCCGACGACCTGGAACAGACGATTCGCGAGAACGCCCAGGGCCCTGCCGAGGCCACGGGCGATTCGGGTTCGATGCGCCAGCACGACCTGAAGGACCAGGTCGAGGCCGACCGTTACCTCGCCTCCAAGGACGCGGTGCGGAAGGGCCGGGGCTTTCGTCTGACGAAGCTCGTACCGCCGGGAGCATAGGCTTGTTCAACTGGCTCAAGAGAATCCGTTCTTCATCGAAGCCCGCTCGTGTGAGCGACCGGCAGGGCCTCCTCTTCCGTTTCCTGCGCGGCCGCTACGATGCGGCCACCACGACCGACGAGAACCGCCGCCACTGGGCCAGCGCCGACGGCCTCTCGGCCGACGTCGCCAACAGCCCGCAGATTCGGCGGACGCTGCGGAACCGTTCCCGCTACGAGGTCGCCAACAACTCCTACGCCCGCGGCATCGTCCTGACGCTCGCGAACGACCTGGTGGGCACCGGACCGCGCCTCCAGATGCTGACGGACGACCCGGAAGCCAATCGCCGGATCGAACGCGAGTTCGCCGAGTGGTCGAGGGCCGTGGGTCTCGCCGAAAAACTCCGGACGATGCGGATGGCCCGGGCCGAGGACGGCGAGGCGTTCGCCATGCTCGTCTCGAACGACGCACTCCCGTCCTCCGTGAAACTCGACCTGCGCCTCATCGAGGCGGACCAGGTCGCCACGCCGGACCTGAAGCCCGACGCGAAGGGCGCCGTGGACGGCATCGTGTTCGACCGGTTCGGCAATCCGCGCGAGTACCACGTCCTCAAGGCCCATCCAGGCAGCAAACAGGCCGCGCTCGGCATGAAATACGACCGGGTCCCTGCCGAATCGATGATTCACTGGTTCCGTGCCGACCGGCCGGGCCAGTCGCGCGGTATCCCGGACATCATGCCGGCGCTGCCTCTGTTTGCCCAACTGCGCCGGTTCACCCTCGCCGTCATCGCATCCGCCGAGACGGCTGCCGAGTTCGCCGGCGTCCTCTACACCGACGCGCCGCCGAACGGCGAGGCCGACCCCATCGAGCCGATGGACGCCATCGAACTCGAACAGCGGATGCTCATGACGATGCCGGGCGGGTGGAAGATGGCCCAGGTCCACGCCGAACAGCCAGCGACGACCTACGCGGAGTTCAAGAACCAGATCCTGAACGAGATCGCCCGGTGCCTGAACATGCCGTTCAACGTCGCGGCGGGCAACTCCTCGGGCTACAACTACGCTTCGGGTCGCCTCGACCACCAGACGTACTTCAAGTCGGTCCGCGTGGAACAGGCCCATCTCGGCGCGGTCGCCCTGGACCGCATCTTCGGGGCATGGATGCAGGAAGCGACCCGCGTGTTGAGTCTCCCGCTGCTCCTCTTGCGCAAGCGAGGCGCGTACCCGCACCAGTGGTTCTGGGACGGCTACGAGCACGTGGACCCGGCGAAGGAAGCGAGGGCCCAGACGACCCGCCTTGCGAACCACACGACCACGCTGGCGATTGAGTACGCGAAGGCGGGCCTGGACTGGGAGGAGCAGCTCCGGCAACGGGCCAAGGAGAAGGAACTGATGCGGGAACTGGGCCTGACGGAACCCGAGGCCCTGCCTGTGGCAGAAAAGGACGACGAGGATGAGCCGGAAACGAACCGTGAAGCTGCCTGAGTCGGTCCCGACGACCTTCGAGATCTGCGGCGAGGCGGGTGCTCTGGCCATCGAGGCCGCCGCCGAAGAAGGTCAGCAACTGCGGCGGTTCACGATGACGGCCTACACCGGCGGCGAGATGGTCCTGGCTGGGTGGCCCTACCCGGTGGTCGTGGACCTGAAGGGCCTGAAGATCCCGAAACAGTCGCGGCCGATTCTCAAGGACCACAACCGCAGCCTGATCGTGGGTCACACGGACCGGATCACGAAGACCGACACCACGCTCGAGGTCACCGGTGTCATCTCCGGCGCCGGCCGCGTGGCACAGGAGGTGGTCCAGTCGAGCGAGAACGGCTTTCCCTGGCAGGCGTCGGTCGGCGCCCGGGCCGAGAAGGTCGTGTTCGTGCCGGAGGGTAAGACGGCCCGCGCAAACGGCCGCGAGTTCTCCGGGCCGGTCTACGTCGCCCGGCGTGCGACGCTCGGCGAGATGAGTTTCGTGGCATTGGGAGCGGACGAGGACACGAGTGCGAAGGTGGCCGCCCAGGCGGCCCGACAGAACACGGAGGTGTTTGCGATGAACTTCGAAGAGTGGGTGGAAGCACAGGGCTTCACGCTGGCGGACCTGTCGGAGAAACAGGCCGAGAACCTCAAAGGCACGTACGAGGCCATCGAGGCGAGTCAGGCCGGCGGCGAAGGTGACGATGGCGGCGAGGAGCCGCCTCCGGCCGACCCGGACGGGTCCGACGAACCGCAGGTCACGCAAGCCGCGCCAAGCGCGGTGGACGCGAAAGCGGCCGTCGAGAACCTGCGGGCGGAACTGGCCACTGAGACGAAGCGCGTGGCCACGATCCGCAAGACCTGCGCCGGCAGGCATCCGGAGATCGAGGCGAAGGCCATCGAGGAAGGCTGGGACGAGACGAAGACCGAGTTGGAGGTCCTTCGGGCCTCGCGTCCCAAGGCCCCGGCGGCCCACGTACCGGAGGCCGGTGTCAACGGCACCGTCCTCGAGGCCGCCTGTCTCCTGACGGCCGGTCTCCAGAAACCCGAGGACCACTGTGACGAGCAGGCGCTCGACGCGGCCGCCAAGCGGTTCCGCGGCGGCATCGGCCTCCAGGAACTGTTGCTGGAGGCGGCGTGGGCCAATGGGTACACCGGCCGCAACTTCCGAGCGACCCGCGAGGTCCTTCGGTTCGCCTTCGGCCAGAACCTGGCGGCCGCCTTCTCGACCATCGACATCGGCGGCATCCTGTCGAACGTCGCCAACAAGTTCCTCCTGGACGGGTTCTTCAGCGTCGAGCGCGTGTGGCGCAACATCTGCGCCGTCCGCAACGTCTCGGACTTCAAGACCGTCACCTCCTACCGCCTGATCGGCAAGGACCAGTACGAGCCGGTCGCGCCAGGCGGGGAACTCAAGCACGGCACGCTGGGAGAGGAACAGTACGCGAACAAGGCCGATACCTACGGCCTGCTCCTGTCGGTCGACCGGCGTGACATCATCAACGACGACCTCGGCGCCATCACCACCGTGCCCCGGAAACTCGGCCGTGGGTCGGGCCTGAAGATCAACGACGTGTTCTGGACGATCTTCCTCGCCAACTCGGGGTTCTTCAAGACGGCCAACAAGAACTACCTGACGGGGACCGACACGGTCCTGTCGATTGACGGCCTGACGAAGGCGGAGGTGGCGTTCCTCGACCAGGTGGACTCGGACGGCAAGCCCATCGGCATCATGCCGCAGATCGTCCTGGTGCCGACGGCCCTGTCGGCCATGGGCACGCAGCTCTACAAGTCGCTGGAACTGCGTGACACGACGGCCTCGACCAAGTACCCGGTCGCCAACCCCCACCAGGGCAAGTTCCGGGTGGAGGTCAGCCGGTACCTGGCGAACACCCATTACACCGGCGCGAGCGACAAGGCGTGGTACCTGCTGGCCGACGCGAACGACCTGCCGGTGATCGAGGTCGCGTTCCTCAACGGTCAGGAGTCGCCGACCATCGAGACGGCCGAGGCGGACTTCAACGTCCTGGGTGTCCAGATGCGGGGCTACCATGATTTCGGGGTCGCTCTGCAGGATCCGAAGGGCGGGGTGAAAAACAAGGGCGAGGCGTAGGCTGATGGTCCTGAGGGCAAGGTACAAGGAAGGCGACCCCCCGGTGACAGGCCCGGGGAGCCGTGACCGTGATACCCACGGTCCCATGCCATGCCTTGCCGCGCGCGCCACATCTCTCTGCCCGTTTCTGACGCCTGTCCGTCAGCGATCCCAAGGGATCGAGGGAAGGGCTGTGGTTATCCCCGCATGGGGTTTTCCCGGAAGGGTCAATATGGCCTTCAAAAGACACCTCCTTCCGGCCGCTGAAGTGCGGCTAACCGCATTGTACACGCTTTGAGGGCGAAAGGAAACGAACATGGCAACTTTCGTGCATGACGGTGCGGCCGTCGATTACACGCCCGGTTCGGACGTGGCGGCCGGCGACGTGGTGGTCCAGGGCGACCTGGTGGGCGTGGCCAAGCAGCCCATCGCGGCCGACGCGCTCGGCGCGCTCGCCGTCGCGGGCGTCTTCGACTTCCCGAAGACGGCCGGCGTCGGAGAGGCCATCGGCGCGGGCGCCAAGGTGTACTGGGACGTCGGTGACAGCGTGGCCAAGACGGACGACGAGTCGGGCGCCAACAAGCTGATCGGCAAGACGGTCGCGGCAGCCGGCGACGACGACGCGACGGTCCGCGTGCGCCTCAGCCAGTAAGGGACCGCCGCCGTGGCCGACCTGCTGGAACAAGGGGCCGCCTGGCTCGATGAGCAGCGTGCCAAACACGCTTCGCAGGCGGTGACGTACGAGCGTGGCGAGGACTCGGTCGAGGTCCAGGCGACGGTCGGCCGCAAGTCCTACCAGGTGGAGGGCGGTTACGGCGCGCTGGTGTGGGCTGACTCGACGGACTTCATCGTGTCGGCAGCCGAACTGGTCCTGGGTGGCGAGGCGGTTCTGTCGGAACGGGGCGACCAGATTCGTGTGACGGATGGCCAGGCCGTCCACGTGTACGAGGTGATGTCGCCCGGAGGCGAGATGAGCCATTACGAGCCGTCGGACCCGTACCGGAAGGCGTGGCGCATTCACACGAAGCACGTGGATACGGAGGTGGTGTGATCCAAGAGCCAAGCGACCATGACCTCCTGATTCGGATCGATGAGCGGTTGCAGAAGGTGGAGAGCTGCCTCGTGAACCATCTTCAGCACCACTGGGCCGTGACGATCACCGCGCTGGCTGCCGCCGTCGGCGCTATCGCGGCTGCCATCCTCGCCCTGCTGTAAGGAGACCTGACATGGCCGTCATCATCGACATCGCCGACGCGGTGGTGACCGAACTGAACGCCGCCACGCTGAGCCTGCCGCTGACGGCCGAGCGCCATTACCGGCCCATCTTCGACCTGAAGGACATGAAGACGCTCCACGTGACGGTCGTGCCGAAAGGCGTCGAGGTAACGCCGGCGGGTCGGAGCAACAACCACTACGACTACCAGGTCGACGTGGCGGTCCAGAAGAAGTTCAGCAAGGGCGATGCGGCTGAACTCGACCCGCTCGTGACGCTCGTCGAAGAGATCGCCGACTTCTTCCGCCTCCGGCGCCTCACGGCGTACCCGACCGCCGTCTGGCGAAGGACCGAACACCCGACCGTCTACGCACCCGAGCACATGGATGAACTGCGGCAGTTCACGAGCGTCCTAACGTTCACGTTCCGTATTGTGAGGTAACCATGGCTAACAACGTCCTGATGCGAAAGATCGAGGTGACGGCGAGTTACCAGCCGCTCGCCTCCGAGCCGACCGTCGTCGCCGTGACAATCTCTTCGCCCCCGACGAATACGGGGACGGTGTATTTCAAAGGCGACGACGGCTCCGACGTGCCCTGGGTGCCGGGCGAGTGGCACGACTTCGAGCGTGTGGACCTTTCAGAGATCGAGGTCAAAGGCGCGCCGGGCAACACCGTCACGCTGGTGGGAGGGACCTGGTAGTGGGGTACCGGGTGGTCAACTCGGCGCTGATCGCCGACGGCACGGTCGAGACGGTCGACCTCACCGACTGCGCTGTGACCTGCGCGAAGATCGCCAACGGCGCGGTCGCCGAGGCCAAGATTGCCGGCGGCGCCGTGACCGGTGCGAAGATCGCCTGTGGGTCGATCTGCTCGGGGCACATCTGTGGCGACAACGCGTTCACGTTCCCGCAGACGGTGGCGGTGCTGGGCGGACTCGAGGTATCGGCCGAGACCCAGATCCAGAGCGACCTGGTCGTCGGCTACGACTTCTCCACAGGCGCCGGGTACTTCGACTACGGTCTCTTGGCCCCCTTTGGCGGCTCGGAGCTCGAGACGGGCGGTTCGATTCGCTGGTGCACGTACGATGCCAGATTGCAGGTCTACTGCGGTGGATGCTGGTACAGCCTCCAATTCGAGAGCGGGTGCTGAGGCCGGCCCGGACGTGGACGGCCTGGCCATTCGCCCCGAGGCGACGCGGGCCATCGTGCTCACGTGGCCGGACCACGCTTTGACGTGGGAAGGGGCCGCGTGGCTATACCACCTGCTGCCGCCTGAGAACATCATCGGCTTCTGCGGCCGGAACCTGGTGGTGGCCCGGAATGCGGTGGTCAAAGAGCTGTGCCTGAAGGCACCGCCCGAGATCACGAACTTCATCCTGATGGACCGCGACATGCGGCCGGGGCAGGCGGCGCTGCCCATGCTTCAGGCCGAGGGCGACGTGGTGGGATGCACGTACCCGATCTCGCACATGGCCGGCTGGGCGGACCCGGCGATGATCCACCTGGGCATGGTGCGGGTCAGGCGGAAGGTGTTCGAGGCACTGGAGCCGCCGTGGTTCCTGTTCGGTTACGCCGAGGACGGGGCGGGCCTCGGCCTGTGTGAGTGCGGGTATTTCCGGGACAAGGTCGTGGAGGCAGGTTTCACGGTCGTCCGCGCCGGCTGGTGTGACCACGATCGGAAACGGTAGGAGAAGGCCATGGGCCGCAGGAACGAGACGCGCGAGGTCGTGGATACCGCGAAGGGCAAGCGCCTCAAGGTTGTTCACACACGGACGGACGAGCGGCTGATGGACGAGGCGCAGGTCCAGGCCGCCATCGAGAACATCGACAACCGCATCGCGCGGATGGAGGCGGAGTTGGTGGACCTGAGGGCTGCACGGGACGACCTGGCGGCCAAGAAGCCACAACTGAAGGAAGCGTGATGGTCGGCATGACGGTGAGAACGCGAAGCGACGTGCCGAAGGTGCTGCGCAAGGTGCGGCGGGCGACCATCGAGAGCCTGGGTCACGCCGGCGCTGCTATCCGTCTTACGGCGCGACGCAGTATCCGGCGTTCGCCTCGGCCGTCGGCGCCCGGCAAGCCGCCGCACACACGGCGCGGGCAACTTCGCGGAGCGATCCTGTATGCCGTCGAACGGGCCCAAGATCGTGTGATCATCGGGCCGGACTATGCGGGCATCGGCCTCTCGGCCACGGCCCACGAGTTCGGCGGCAGGTACCGGCGCGGCCGGTACCCGAAACGGCCCTTCATGGGCCCGGCGCTTGAGAAACTGCGACCCAGGCTCCCGAGGCTGTGGGCCGGGTCGGTGAGGTGAGGAGCAAACCATGGGATTCAAACTCGGAATGGAAGCGCGGCTGTACCAGAACACGGGCACCTACGAAACGCCGACGTGGACCGAGATCGACAACGTCAAGGACGTGACGCTGAACCTGGAGACGGGTGAGGCGGACGTCACCACGCGCGCGAACAACGGTTGGCGTGCCACCGCGGCCACGCTGAAGGACGGGTCGGTCGAGTTCGAGATGGTCTGGGACACGGCCGACGCGGGGTTCACGGCCATCCAGGAGGCGTACTTCGACAACACCTCCCTCGAGTTCGCCGTCATGGACGGTGACATCGCCACGAGCGGCACTCAAGGGCTCCGGGCGACGATGGCCGTCACGAACTTCTCTCGGAACGAACCGCTGGAGGAGGCCATCACCGTCAGCGTCACCATCAAGCCGACCTACGCCGACAACGCGCCCGAGTGGATGGAGGTGCCGTAGACCATGAAGACGTTCGACGACAACGCCGGGCGGACCTGGACCGTCGCTGTGACCATCAACGCCGTCAAGCGCGTCAAGGGCCTGCTGGACGTGGACCTCACGGACCTGATGGACGGTGACCCTCCGCTGCTGACGCGCCTGGACACCGACATCGTGCTCCTGTGTGACGTGATCTTCGCCCTCGTCAAGCCCCAGGCGGACGAGCAGGGCGTGACGGACGAGGCGTTCGCCGAGGCCCTGGGCGGTGACGCGATCATCGCGGCGCACGATGCGCTGTTGGAGGAACTCGCGGATTTTTTCCGGAGCCTTCGCCGGACGGACGTCACGAAGGCGGTGGAGAAACAGATCGCCATGGTCCGGGCAGCGGTCCAGGCAGCCGAGGCGAGGATCGAGGCAGTGGACGTGGATCGGGAGATCGAGGAGGCCTTTCGGTCTGGCGACTTATCTGGCAACTCGCCGGGCTCGTCGGAACCGACCCCGGACCGTTGACGCTCCGGGAACTCGTGTGGATGGCCGAGGCCCGGTGCCGGGAGGCGTGGAATCACACGAGCGCGGTGATGGCGCTGCTGGCAAACATCCACCGGGATCCCAAGAGAGGGAAGGCTTTCAAGCCGTCGGACTTCAATCCGTACGAGGTGAAGCGCGGCCAGGGCGTTCCGCTTCGGGCGGGGAACATTGGTCTGCTGAAACAGGTCTTTGTCAGGCGCGGGAAGGGAGGAGACGTATGAGACGACTGGCGATGTTGGGAGTGGTGTGGTGGATCGTGCTCATCCCGACCGGGGCCCTGGGGTGTCAGGCGATCCAGGTGCCGACCGAACGGCAGGCCCTTCGGGCAAGCGCGGACGTGTACGCGACGACCGTGATGTTGCTTGCCGAATACCGTCGCGCCGGCTTCATCGACGATGAGGCGGCCGAGCGGATCAACACGGCCATGCGACTTGCACGGGCAGCGCTGAACGAGTGGTACGCGGCCGTCAAGGAGAACCGGCCTGTGAGCGAGGCCGTCTCGAACTTCAACCGTCAGCTCCAGGTCCTTCTGGATGAGAAGTTGGCCGCAGACAGGAGGCGGGTGAAATGACTGACCTCACGAACATTCTGATCCTGATCCACCTGATCACCGAAGCCACGGGGCTCGTGGCGCGGGCCATCGAGGCCGGCAGGGACGTGACGGACGAGGAACTCGCGGCCGTCTTCGCCCGGTGTGACCGGGCTGACGCCGCGTGGGATAAGGCGAACGCCGAAGGAACAGACAAGGGGCAGACCGATGGCTGACGAGAAGAACGTCGTCGTCCAGTGGCTCGAAGGGAAGAAGACCTACGCCGTGGCGGTCACGATCCTGGTGTGCGGTGTCCTCCAGCTGTACGGCGTCGAGATCCCGGAGTTCGTGTGGGCTGCGCTGGTTGCGTTCGGCCTCGGCTTTCTCCGTGCGGGAGTCGCCAAGGGCCAGGGGTAACCGATGGTCTCGTCACGCGGTATCCGAGCGGGCGCGGCTTACGTCGAACTGTACGCCCACGATTCGAAGCTCGTCCGCGGCCTGAAGCGGGCCTCCAGGCGCCTCAAGGCGTTCGGCGCGAACGTCCGCAACATCGGTGCGCGCCTCGTCAAGGCGAGCGCCGTCATGGCTACACCGCTCGTGGCCGGCGCCAAGGTCTACGCCGACTTCGAGCAGCAGATGGCCAACGTTGCCACGATGCTCGACAAGCCTGCTGACCACATGGACGCCTTCAAGAAGGGCATCCGGTCGATGGCGGTGGAGTTCGGCGAATCGACCGAGGCGCTGGCCGGTGGACTGTACGACATCCTGTCGGCCAGCATTCCCGCCGAGAAGGCCCTGGAGGTCCTGGCCGTTGCTTCCAGGGCAGCGAAGGCAGGGCTCACGGACACGAAGACGGCAGCCGACGCCATCACGACGGTCCTGAACTCGTACGGCCTCGCGGCGGAGCACGCGGGTGCTGTCTCCGACCTCCTCTTCTCCGTGGTCAAGCGCGGCAAGACGACCTTCGCCGAACTCGCCCCGCAGATCGGTATGGTCGCATCCACCGCCGCCAGCGCGGGTGTGGGCCTCGATGAACTGGGCGCGGCCCTGGCCACCCTCACGCGCCACGGTGTGAAGACCGAGAACGCCGTCACGGCCGTTAACCAGATCGTCATGTCGTTCCTGAAGCCCTCGAAAGAGGCGGCTGACGTGGCCAGGCAACTGGGCTTTGAGATGTCGTCCGCGACGCTCCACACCGAAGGCCTCGCCGGGGTCTTCGAGAAGATCAGTCGCCTCTCGCCCGACGCCATCGCCAAACTGTTCCCGAACGCCCGGGCGCTGCGGGGCGTCATCCCGGCGCTCAAGAACATGGAAGGCTTTCTGGCGGACATCGGCGCCATGAGGACCGGAGCCGGGGCGACCGAGACCGCCTACAAGAAGATGGCCGCCACGCTCGCACACGCCTTCGCCCAGGTCAAACAGGCGGGGCTCGTGGCGCTGTCGGTGGTAGGCGAATCGCTTGCCGAGCCGCTCTCGAAGGCGGCTGCCACCATCAAGCGGTACGCTGCGTTCGTCACCGACCTCATCGCCCGGAACAAGGGCCTCGTGGTCGCTGCCGCGAAGGTCGTTGCCATCATCGGCCTGGTGGGCGGTGCGCTCGTGGTCGTGGGTGCGGCAGGTTCGGCCCTGGCGACGGTCTTTGGCGGCATCGCAGCCATCGTCACAGGTGTGGGGACGGCTATCGGCGTACTTGGCACCGTTCTGGCTGCCCTCGTCTCACCCATCGGTCTTGTGATCGCGGCCGTGGCCGCCCTCGGCGCATACATCTTGTATGCGACCGGAGCGGCGGGGAAGGCCCTGAAATGGCTCGGGGAGAAGTTCGGTCAACTGAGGGAGTTTGCCGGCGAGGCGTACCGCGGCATCGCTGACGCCCTGGCTGCCGGCGACATCGGCCTCGCGGCTCGGATCCTGTGGCTGACGCTGAAGGTCGCCTGGCAGAAAGGCGTCGGCTGGCTCCTCCGCGTCTGGCTGCAGTTCAAGCATGGGTTCCTCTCGGTCGCCTACGCCGCGTTCTACGGGACGTTGGCGCTCGCGCGGACCGTCTGGCACGGCATCCAGATCGCGGCCGTCGAGGCGGCCGCATTCATGCTCAAGGCCTGGGACCGGTACGTCTTCGCCGTGGCCCGGGCGATGCTGTGGCTCCAGTCACGATTGACGAAGATCTGGAACGTCCTCAAAGGGAAGTTCGACGAGACGTTCGACCCTCAGGCCGCCAATCGTGCCGTCCAGCAACAGTACGAGTACGGGAGTCAGTACCTCAAGGAGGAAGGTGCGCGTCGCCAGAAGACGCTCGAGGGGGCCCGTCAGCGGGTCCGTGAGCACGAGCAGGAGCAGTACGAGGCCGGGATGGCCGAGATCAGCCGGGCCCACCAGGCGAAGAAGCGGGCCATGGAAGAGGAGGCTCGGACTCGGACGGCCGCGGCCCAGGCCGAACTGGATCAGGCCCGCCAGGAGTGGCGCGCTGCCATCGCCGAGGCACGCAGGAAACGCGAGGCCCGTGAGGCCGCCGACGAGGGCCCCGGCAAACTCAAGGGACCTGCGAGCCTCGTAGGCAAGGTCCAGGACAGCCTGGCCGGTCTGGGTGACACGCTGAAGAAGACGGCCGAGCGCACCATCAGCGTCACCGGCACGTTCAGTGCCATGGCGGTGGCCGGACTCGGTGCCGGCAGCGTGGCCGAACGGACCGCCAAGGCGACCGAGGAGACCGCCCAGAACACCAAGAAACTCGTCACGGAAACCCGCGTCGGCGGGCTGACCTTCAGCTAGCACAGGACGGCCATGGCCATCACCGTTACCGAAAAGCCCGACAGCCGCCCGTCCTCGGACGGCCAGGACGCCTCAGCCGAACTCCTCTACACCGTCCGCGGGACGGCCGACGATGCTGCAGCGAAGGCGGCGCTGGCGTCCGAGGCTCCCACGACGCACGGTGACCTCGTCCGGCAGACCTGGGGCGTCGAACCGGTCCACGTCGATACCGGGAGTCCCGACGACTGTATCTGGGACGGCACGGTCCGATACGGCCGTGTGAACAACACGCCGCCGGAGACCGGCGAGTCCGTGTTCAACTTCGACACGGGCGGCGGGACGCAGCATATCACCCAGAGCCTCCAGACCGCGGGCAGTTACGCGCCGCCGGGCAAGACGGCCCCGAACTTCAAGGGCGCGATCGGCGTCACACACGACTCGGTCGAGGGCGTGGATATCACCGTCCCGATCTACCAGTTCTCCGAGACGCATTACCTGGCCGACTCGGTCGTGACGCCCGCCTACAAGGCGACGCTCTTCAACCTGACCGGCAAGGTTAACTCGGGCGCGTTCAAGGGCTTTGAGGCGGGCGAGGTCCTGTTCCTCGGTGCGTCCGGGTCGAAGCGTGGCGAAACGGACTGGGAGATCACGTTCCGTTTTGCGGCCAGCCCGAACCGGACGGGCCTGACGGTCGGCGACATCACCGGCATCTCGAAGAAGGGGTGGGAGTACATGTGGGTCCGCTACGCCGACGCTGAGGATGACGACGCGAAGGAGCTCGTCAAGCGGCCCACGTCCGTGCACGTGGAGAAGGTGTACGAGGAAGGGGACTTTGTGGGCTTGGGGATTGGCTCATGAGACAGGAGAATCGCAGGTGCTGCGGCTCAGCAGTTGACGTACTGGATCGGGTTCCGGCTCCGCTCGCTGAAGTATCCGTCGACGGAGCGCCCGAGGTACTTCCTTCGGACAGGATCCAGTGCAACTGTTCCGACGAACTCCCACCGGCCTTTCATCGGATGGCCCTGATGGTGCCACGCGTTGAAGGTGGAACCGGACCGCAACCACTGCGATATGGCGTAGACCTCGCGGACGATGTCCCGGTACACGGCAAGGGCATATCGGGCTTTCTCTCTTCTGGTTCCGACGACCCACACGCCGCGGGTGGCGTCGTAGAGTTCGGCTTCCGAGATCCCATAATGGTACATACGGCTGATCCGGATGAGCATCACGGGTTCGGTGATCCGGGCCGGCTTCCGCTGGTAGAGCGAGAGCACCTGGTCGAGGGACATGCGGCCCTGGCGGGAACTGTGATGTCCGTGAACACGGTTAGACAGCCGGTCGAGGCCGACGAGGTCAATCGCCGCCATCTCAACAGCCAGTGCCGCCTTCTCGTCCTTCAGGCCGTGGATGAGGACCTCTACGCGAGGTTCCAGCCCGCGCTTGCGGAGCCCCCGAATCTTGGCGCCGTGAGGGGTTTTGCCTCGCCCGTCTACGTGACAGAGCAAGCGGTTGCCTTTCCCCTTGCCGACGTAGAACACCTCGTCGGTCTCGGGGTCGACGTACAGGTAGACGTAGTAGCCCAGTTCGCGAGTGACGCACGAAGGGAGCCTCTTGATCATGGCTCCTCCCTCCTCCTTGCCGCACGGATGCTCAGCGTCTTCAGCACGGACACTCCCAGCGTTAAAGGCTTGTTGAACATGCGTAGTATAGCGAGTGCTGGGGGGGATGGCGAGTGAGCCTGCAGAAAGTCAAGTCCGGCGACCCACTGGAGATCCCGGCACGCACCCACAACGCCTTCATCGACGCCGCCCGTGACCACCTGGCCCGGCAGCAGAACGTGGCAGGTGCGCCCGTTGCGGAACTCCGTCCTGGCGGCATCGTGCCGGTGAAGAACGCAAGCGGCGCGGATCGCGAGCGGTTCGATATCCTGGGCATCGATGCGCCGATCTTCACGCCCACCGACAACGAGGACGGTTTCAAGAACCAAGTCGCCCTCAAAGGCGTCCTGCCCACCGAAGCCGACCACGCGGGCAGGTTCGCTATCCTCCTTGAGCCGCTGAAGGCGGGCGCCATCGGCCTCGCGTGCGTCCAGGGCGTCTGTCCTGTGAAGGTCAGCGTCGAGGACGAGGACCACCCCTGCGCCGACGTGAACGACGGCCAGGCCGGAAGTCTCAAGAGCGGCGTGAGCGGGGCTGCCTTCATCCTCTGGAAGGAGTCCGGCACGGGCGAGAAATGGGCCGTGGTCAAACTCGGCGTGCCCCCCGACTCGCTCGGCAGCCTGTTTGCCGTGCTGGTCACGAAAGACGGCGGGGTGGCCGGAGACGCCGCGACCGACTGCACGTTCACCTACACGGTCAAGGACCTTCTCGGCGCGGAACTCGCCACGGCCCTTTCGCCCCTGCGGCCGCGCTTTGCGCACACCGAGTACGTCGAGCCGGGCGCGGATTCGCCGGGCACCGCCTGGTACGACGCCCAGGGGGACCTGCAACTCCTCGAGGCGGTCGAGGAGGTGCCGAAGACCGACCTCGTCGCGGTTCTCACCAGCCTGCGCTATGACACCACCGCGCACGAGTTCCAGTACAAGAAGACCAGCGTGCGGGTCATCGAGACCGAAGATGAGGACGCCGCATGGACCGCCATCACGGACCTGACGGAATGCGACGACACGTGATTCAGGGGCGCTCGCCGTGGCCTACTCAGACAAGCCGATGTACAGCAAGAAGACCGGCAAGCCCATCTACCGCAAGAGCAACGACAGGCTGATCTACGGCGACCCGGACGACTGTGACTGCTGCGGGGGAATTGGCGGATGCTGCGGCTCCGACAACCCTCCCGGCCACCCCCAGAACGATGCCGTCATTACCATCGTTGGGGAGTGCGGCACGGACGAGTGGGGCGAGCCGTCCGAGTTCTGCTCCGACTGGTGTCACGAGGGGGCCGGGGCGTACGGGTGGTATGGCTGCTGGTTCCAGCAGGGGCCTCCAACCGATGGTCTCGTGTGGTACTGGTATTTCGTCCCCGAGGAGGGGCACGAGTGGCGGCTGCAAATCAATTACGACTTGGACCTGGACATCTGGCAGGCGACCCTGTGGGGACACAACGACCAGAGCGTCACCTACCAGGGCGACATCCCGCCGCTCGCGTGTGACCACACGACTCACAAGCTCAGCGGCTCGTTTTCGCTGCCGGGCCTGGCCATTGCGCCTTATTGCGGGTGCGTAGGATGCACGGCGAACGTGACGATTGGCTGAGACCCGAGTTCTGCGAGTCCGCGCACTGCCACGTCGGTGCGCATTGCTGCGTCTGCCGCGACAAGGAGGGCGGTCGCCGGTGGCGACGGCTCATCGCCCAGCGGTTCGAAGTGGACGGCGTTGACTGGCCCTGTCCGCACGGGAACCCGTGGGGGTATCAGCCGCCGGAGCGAACGCGCCGGTCCGTCCTGCCGTATGTCGCCGCCAGCCACGGCACCCTGGCAGGGCGAGCCCCTGGCAGGGCTGCGCCCGCCGTGGCCCGCTGCCGTGGCTCGACCGCGAGCCGTACCCGTGCCAGGGAGCGTCGAGCGATCTGCGATGCGTGTGAGGTGCCAGCCCTGGAGTGCGAGGTCCGGTACAAGCGCGAACTTCAGGCGGCCAGCGGCAGAACCTGCTGGTTCAACCGATTCGTTCGCCGGGCTTCATCGTGCTGTCCCGCTGACCCGCCGAAGTGGTCGGCAGTGAACGAGCCGCGCCTGCCGGGAAGCATCATGCCGAAAGCGGCGGCATCCGTGTGATGGCTAAGCCCGCCTCTGCTCGTCCCTACTATCCGTGATGAGAGAGACCAGCGGCCTCGAGCAGATCGTCATCTGGCAGGACGGCGACAAGAACCTCCACGTGCGGGTCAAGAAGAACGGCATCTGGTTGCCGGACGGGACCGAACTGGACATGACGTTCAACGATTCCGGTCACGTCACGGACGGGTGGTGGGATTGAGGTTGGTGCAGCACGGCTACACCAAGAACGGCCAGTTCTACGGCTGGTACAGCACCATCGAGGTCGAGATCGACAAAAAAGGCCACGTAACGGGTGCTTGGCAGAGCAGCTGACGGTGCCTGTGTGTGCCACTTCTCAGCCGCCCCCACTGTCAGACCCCGCGCGCCGCCGCGCTTCCGCTGGCGCTCCCCCACCGGCAACTTCCCGTGGACCGCCACCGCTCACGCACGTGCTCATGGTTCGGTAAGGCACGTGCAAACAGGAAGGCCGGGTACACCGTTGGGAGGATTCCTGAGCAGCCAGCACCCGGCGTCTGCGGATCCTATGCCCAAGGTGCGCAACATCGTGTTGCGCGATGGGTCGGACTTGACGCCGTGCAACGGATGTGGTACCTTAGGCTTGACTAGGGTAGACGATGAGGGGCTTGGCGGAATGCCTACCGAAGTCAACGGCACAGAGTATTTCTCAACCACAGAGGTTGCGGAGCGCGCCTGCGTGTCGAGGCAGACAATATGGCGCTGGCGAAAGAGCGGCGTGATCCCTCCTGGGCGTAGGTACCGGAACGGTCAGGTGCTTTTTACGGAGGAAGAGGCGGATGCCATCGAGGCGCACGCAAACAGGCTCGAACCTCTTGACAGTGGATTCCAGACGCACCCCACGCTATTCTGACAGAGCCCTTGTTTGACACAGGAAGGCAGAATCTCTGTGCATGAAGTATATTTGGACAACAACTCGACAACGAAGCTGCTTCCGGAGGTCTGCGAAGCTGTCATTGCGGCCGCGCAAGGGGACGCGTCCAACCCGTCGAGCTCGCAGCCATCTGGCGATAGAGCTCGAGCGGTTTTGCGAGACTCGCGTGCCGCGCTTGCGGAGCTCATTGGCTGTGATCCTGGCAGTCTCTACTTCACGAGCGGAGGCACCGAAGCGAACAGTTGGGTCCTGCAGGCGCTGGCGCGCAGGGAGGTAGCCACGGCCAACAGGATCCTGACGTCTCCCATCGAACATGCGTCGATCTTGCGGACGTGCGACGCCTTGGCAGATATTGGGGTGACCGTCGACCTGCTACCAGCTGATGTCTGCGGTCGGGTAAACGTTGTTGATCTGGCAGCGTCCCTGCAGCGGCCAACCACGCTGGTAAGTATTCAATGGGCCAACAATGAGACCGGCGTCGTTCAGCCTATCCAGGCCATTGCCGAGGAATGTCGGCGAAGAGGTGTGCTTTTCCACACCGATGCCGCTCAGGCTGTCGGGAAGCTACCCATTGACCTCCACGAGCTTCCTGCCGATTTTCTCACCCTAACCGCCCACAAGTGGCATGGACCGGCAGGTGTGGGTGCCCTCTACGTTCGCTCCCCTCGTCGGTTCGGGCCACTCTTCTTCGGTGGTGGACAGGAAGCTGGGCTTAGGCCTGGCACGGAGAACATCCTTGGCATCGCCGGGATGGGCTGCGCAGCTCGATTGCGTTCTGCACGACTCGCCGAGGTTTCTGCCGCGATGCAACGACTCCGAGACGAGTTCGAACAACAGTTGCTGCAGCGCATTCCCAGCGCAGTGATCAATGGCGGGGGGGCAGATCGCATCTGCAATACGTCGAACGTGCTCTTTGCAGGAATCGACGGCGAAGCGATGGTGGCGCAGCTGGGGCTTGAGGGGATCTCCTGCTCTCAGGGCTCCGCTTGTGAATCGATGCGGCCCGAGCCCTCGCGCGTCCTCAGGGCGATGGGGCTAAGTGAGGAGGACGCCTATGCTAGCATCAGGTTTAGCTTCTCGGAGCTGAATAGCAACCTCGACGTCGATGTCGCGGTGGAGACTATTGGCCGTGTCCATGAGCTTATTGCGGCGCGTTCGCGCTCGCTAGCCCGCCAAAGGAGTGAGGTGTAACGGTGCGTTTTTCGGGGCACGAGACATTTCCGGTCCGAGATGGGTGGCTACATAAAGGCTTAGCATTGTTGTTGGGGGCCCCTGAGGAGTTCCACTCGAAGCATGCGGCAGACTACTTGGGGGTTGGGAAAAACATGGCCCGGTCAATCAAGCATTGGCTCCAAGCCACGAAACTTGCCATGCCCGATCCCTCTCGCCGGGGACATCTCAATGTTACCGACTTCGGCCACTGCGTCGCAGAGCAGGATATCTACTTCGCCGAGCCCGGCACATGGTGGTTCCTGCATATTAACCTCCTCGGCGAGCCGGTGTACGCTGATACTTGGTTCTGGTTCTTCAATTCTTTTGGTCTGCAGCGATTCGAGCGGGCCACTGTAGTCGAGAATCTACGTCGCTTTCTGCAAGCCCAGGCTAGGCGGATGCCGAGCCATACGACGCTCCAAAGAGACGTGGCTTGCCTTCTGGCGAGCTACGCTCGGTCCATTCCAGGTGAGAGGCTGGACCCCGAGGAATCTCGCGACTGCCCCTTCCAGGAATTGGACCTGATGAGCCACTTCCAGACATCTGGCTACTACCAAGCCCATCAAGGCCCTAGGAGTATTGAGCCGGAGGTCTTGGGCTACTGCTTGTCGGCTGCCTTTGCGGATGGCCAAGAAGGCGGTGCGCGGAGGGATGTCCGTGTGTCAGAGGCTGCGCGGGTGGCTGGCGGGCCTGGGAAGGCCTTTGCTTTGAGCCCGGAGGGAGTGCTCGATTCGGCACTTCAGGCTGAGGAACACAGCAGCGGTGAAATTGAAGTCGCAGGCCACGCGGGTGAACGCGTGATCCGCTTCATGCCTCGCACTCCGGTGCAGTGGGCCCAGCGCTACTACGACCGGGCACACCATATGGGGGAACAGCATGCCGCATAGAGCGGGTCGGCGCGCAGGCGGTGATGGGGGCCTTTCGGCAGAGCGGGTCCTGCGTTCGATTAACCTCTGCTACGATGCAAGTGCTCCAGAGAGAATCTCGCACTTCCGCCCCACAAGCAAGAGCGTGGCTCTGGTGCGTAGCCTCCTTGCCCAAGCCGAGGAGCGCGCCTTTCTCATCGTCGCTCCGTATGGCTCGGGAAAGTCGATAACGCTTGCATATCTGCTGCAGCTCATAGAGAACCGCGCGTCTGCACAGGCTACGCTCAAGGCTATTGAAGGGCGGCTTGCGGGCGTGTCGCCTGAGTTGCACCGTTTTGCTCGACGTAGGCGTCGACAGGGGAGAAAGGGCCTTGTTGTGGCCCTCCATGGCTACTGCAGCGACTTGCCAATGCGTCTCAAGGAAGCAGTCCTAGAGGCCATGGGGAGAATGAAACTGGGGCGCCAAGCGAGGACCATTGGGGCACTGCCTTCCGGTTCTATCGAACAGGCTGTCAACCTCCTCGCCGTTCTCCAACAGAAGTGTCGAGCAAGTGGCTTGGATAGAATCAGCATTATGTGGGACGAGGCAGGTCGGCACATTGAGGCCTTGGTGAGCCACGGTCGTGCCTCTGAACTGGCAGACATTCAGCTACTTGCCGAGTTTGCCTCCAGATCGAGTGATCTGCCAATCACCTTGGGCCTCGCACTTCACCAGGCCCTCTTTCACTATGCGGGGCAGATGCCGCAGTCAGTGCGCACCGAGTGGATGAAGATCTCGGGCCGCTTCCAGGAAACCCAGTACATCGACGATAGCCGAGAGGTATACCGCTTGGTGTCCGAGGTTGTGGCAGCCAACAGAGGCAAGGTGGGGCGGCCGCCAAGGAAGCGATTCCTGGATATAGCCCGACGGTGCCGCGACGATCTCGGCCTCTTCCCTGGCGTGGCGCTGACGCAACTGGCCGAAATGCTCGGGCGAGCGTATCCGTTGGAACCCATAGCCTTCTACCTCCTGCCCAGGGTATCCGCCCGTGTCGCCCAGTACGAAAGAACCCTTTTTACATTCCTTTACTCGGTGGACATGACTCGACCCATCTCCGCGGCCGACTTGTATGACTACTTCTCTTCGGCCATGAGGGCTGACACTACTGTTGGGGGAACGTACAAGCAGTGGCTGGAGACGCAGAGCGCCCTTCTGAAGGTCCACGACGACCCCAAGCAAGCCCAGGTGTTGAAGACCGCCTGTCTGCTGGGTCTGGGGACGAGCGGAGAACGAGCTAGAGCTGGGCGGGAGATGGTGACGGTGGCTTTGGCTGGTCTTGACGACAAGGCGCCGTGGAACGACACCATTGATGCGCTTATTGAAAGAAATTTGCTTCTCCATCGCAAGCATAATGATGAGCTTTCGGTGTGGCACGGCACAGATTTCGACCTTCGCGGGAAACTCGAGGAGGAGAAGAGCCGGCATGCTGGCAGCTTCGCCCTCGTAGAGTTCCTCACACGCGAGGCACCCCCCAAGACATGGAAGCCGCTGCAGCATAACAGTAGATGCGGCGTCTGTCGGTACTGGGAAGGTGAGTACGTTTCCCCAGAGGCCTTTGCCTCTCTTGCACGTGGCGAGCGGGAAGCTTCGATCCCGGTGGGGTGTGACAGCAAGATCCTCTATCTTCTAGCGGAGGACCACGAGCAACTCAAGCTTGCCGGCAATCTAGCGAAACGTTGGCGCGCAGATCCACGGTTGCTTGTGGTGGTGCCTGCCAGACCTCTACGGGCACGCGATGCAGCCCTAGAGGTCTTCTGCCTCTCCGAGATGGTCCACAATGGCGACCTCGTTGGCAGCGATCCGCTCGTAGCGCCCCAACTTCAGCAGATGATGGACGACGCACGGTCGCACCTCCACAGAATGCTTGACGGGATGCTCATTCCCGGGAGGGATGGTCCGGCGTGGTTCTGGCAGGGAGAGGAGATGGCTGCAGGAACTGTAGGCGAACTGCGCCGAACTCTATCGGATATCGCTGACCAGGTGTTCCCCTTGACACCAGTGATCCGGAACGAATTGGTCGTCAGGCGGAAACCCTCGGGGACAGTTGTCAATTCGAGGAAGAAGCTCTTGCTCGGGATCCTCGATAGACATGGCCAAGAGAACCTTGGGATAAGGGGGCACTTCCCGGACTACTCCATGTTTCGCACTGTGCTTGTCCATACCGGACTCTATCGAGAGGGCGAGGGTCGATGGGGCTATGTCGCGCCCTCCTGCAAAGGACTGGAGCGCGGCATCGCAGCGGTATGGCAGAAGCTCCAGACCTTCTTTGGCGAGCCCAGCGAGAAGCCGAAAAGACCTGCTGACTTACTCAGGGAACTGCGCGAACCACCTTATGGCGTCAGAGAGGGCCTGCTGCCTATTCTGTTTGCGGCTGGTTTCAAGGCGTTCTCGCGGGTCGTATCGCTGACCAAGGACGGCCGGTACGTCACGGACGTCATGCCTGACGACATCGAGGATCTATGTCGCCATCCGGACTCCTACGCTCTCTCGGTCCTAGCCTTGGGCGAGGACGAACTCCGCTACCTACGCAGGCTGCACAGCTGCTTTAGCCCGGTGTCCGACGTCATCGTGGCAGAGAATGACCTGATCCGCCTCTGCTACGACGCGATTCAGGGATGGAAGTTCCAGCTGCCGTCGTCCGCCTTGGCCACGAAGAGCTTGTCAGGCCAAGCGATGCAGTTCCAGCAGGCGCTGCGAGAGGACGAGGATCCGGTCAAGCTGTTGCTTCAGGATCTTCCTGCAATTGCCGGGGTTCAGGTTGAGAAGGTTGATGAGGTCCTCGATGCCATCCGCGAAATGAGGCGCGGGATGGAAGGCGTAGCCAAGACTTTCGTGGACAAGGCGTCAGCCTCCATACGCAAAGCGTTAACCCATGGTTCTTCCGAAGGCGCAGGTGACCTTCGCGAACTCGCGTCCCGTTGGTCGGCTAGCATTCCCGAAGCAGTTCTGGCCGGAGCTGTTCCTGCCGTTGCCAAGGGCCTTCTCAGTCGAATGCAGAGCGAGTACGATATCGATGAGCTCTTGGTCGAGTCGCTGTCTTTGCTGATCGTTGGGCGTCCGATAAGTCGCTGGGACGATGGCACTGCAGTAACCTTTGACAGCCGCCTCCGCGACATGGTACACAGGATCGAAGAGGCCGCACTTGACACCAAGGTGAATGGAGAAGACCGCCGTCACTGGGAGGGCATGAGTGATGTGATTCGTCAGCGCCTGGACTATCTCCTGAGGCAATTGGTCAGGTTGGCCGGTGAAGACGAGGCAAGAAGAGCTGTGGACGAGGTGCTGAGACGGCATCTGAGTGAGAAACCGCATGGCAGCGCTAGTTGAAGCGATTGCAACCATAGAGAAGCAGCCTGAGGTGCGGCACATCGTCAGCATTTCGGGCGGGAAAGACTCCGCGGCCTTGGCGGTCTATCTCCGCCAAGCCTATCCCAAGATCCCGGTGGAGTATGTTTTCTGTGATACGGGATGCGAGCTTCCGGAGACCTATGACTACCTTGAGCGGCTGCAGGGATTGCTGGGGAAGAGTATCGTTCGGGTGAACGCCTTCGACGTACTCCGCGTTCCCGAGAAGCCCGGCCGCAACCCGTTTGACCTGTGGCTCAGTATGTACGGAGGCTTTCTGCCGAATCCCAGAAGTCGCTGGTGTACACGAGCACTCAAGATCGAGCCATTCGAGGAGTCCATTGGCAACGACACCGCGTTCAGCTACATCGGCATTCGCGGCGATGAGGACCGCCAAGGGTATCGCCCGAAGAAGCCTCCGAAATTCTCACAGCGTCCCAACATCATCCCGGTGTACCCGTTCAAAGACGACGCCATTTGCCTTGAGGACGTGAAATGTATCCTCGAGGAATCCGGTCTAGGCCTGCCAGAATACTACCGCTGGCGGTCGCGCTCTGGCTGCTACTTCTGCTTCTACCAGCAGATTGGTGAATGGCAAGGCCTGCTCGAGAACCATCCGGATCTCTTCGAGAGGGCGAGGCAATACGAGACCAAGAAGAACGGCCGGGACTTCACCTGGGTCGACGGAAGGACGCTCGGGGATATTGAGCGGTTGGGGGAACGCTACCCCGTGCCCACGATGGACGAAGTTGAGGGCTGCGCCATCTGTCACCTCTAGCCCCGCTGGGCTAGTTACATCCGAGGCACCCACGTGAAACTCTATGTTGCATCCCATTCCCTGGAAAAGGCACAGGAGATGCGGGATCTGCTCCTGCAGCGCGGCCACGAAGTGACGTCACGCTGGATCACAGAGGACAGCAAGTTCCACCTTCCTGGGGACGCATACACGCCAGATGAGCGTGAGAAGATAGCCGTAATGGACGAGGCGGATGTCAGACTTGCCGGTGATGGAGTGGTTGTCTTGAGCGAGGAGTCGGGGCGGTGTGTGCCCGGGGGCAAGCACGTTGAGGCAGGCATAGCACTGGGCCTCGGCAGGCCAGTATACGTTGTGGGCCATAGGGAGAACATCTTCCACTGGCACCCCCGGGTTCGAGTCTTTGGCGATGCGCACCAGCTCCTTGGCTACTTGGCGCGCCTTGAGGAGTGTTCGGCTGCCCCTCCCGAGGGGACACAAGCATAGGGCGCGCGTCTGCCCCTGGGGCCGGAGGGTCTGATCCTGAACCGTCTCCTCCTGCCCACAGAACACTGGTCCAGATTACAGCCAGGACAAAACCTAGAGCAGCTATCGCTTCAACAGCCCATATCCAGTACTTGACTTTGGTAGCCTTGTGGCCGGTTTTTAGGTCGACCGTTTCCAAGGCTTTCCGATCAGGCTCGATCCGAGCTAAGCCGAGCTGCTGGTCCTTTGCCTTCCCTGGCCGGGTGTACCGAAATGAATCGGGGAAGACCCACTGCCTCTCCATCTCATCAAGTACTGCCGATGCACGCTCGACAAACGCGAGCATGCGCACATCGAAGGCAATGAACGCGATGGACACTATGAAGCCGAAGCTCCCCGCGAAGACGGCGATGGGATGGAGCCCTTCCCTGATCGCCAATACGATGGCATTAGCAAGGATGCCCACTGCAAGAAGAAAATAGTTAAAGAACAGCATGCGCTGCCGCGAAGCGGATTCGAAGTACTTCCAGGCGTAGTCAAGACGTGACTTCAGCAACTCGGCGTGGTCTTGCCTGTCTTTACTCACGATCGGCGCCTCGATACGGCCGCAGGGCGTATTCAGTGCCCCCACCTAGACGGGCAATGGCTTCCTAAGAGGGTACATCCTCAGCGAACGCGGCACAAGTGTCCGTTTTCGAAGGCATGTGTTTCGCCGCAAGTTACGGGCGCGGTTGTGCCCTCGGGTGGCGATCCGCAGAAGTCCCACGGGACAAGCTCATGCTGCCGCGCCGGCGGCTGTTAGGTACTTGCACGCGAGGATGCTGTCGCGGTATGATGCCGCATGTTTGACGCCCATCTTCAGGTTGCACGGTGCACGATGGTGGTTGGCCGTCTAGTTGGGGGGGAGTCGTCGTGACGAAGCTTCTTGAGACGCTTACGCGCTTGGGTACTGGCCTGCTTGCCCAGTTCTTGGGCGAAAGCACGGTTAGTCTTCTGGAGCTTCTCGGCCTGAAGCAACTACAGCCTCATCGCTTGGCAGAGCTGGTCCTGAGGCAGGTGGGCCCTGAAGACCTTCTGTTGGTCAAGAGCCGCAGGGACGAGATTACGGACGCGCTGAGTCGCGAGGATGCGGACAGACTCGCCCGGCTTCTGGGCCTATCGTCAACAGATGATCCCTGGCATTCGGTGAGAAGCCTACCCGTCTCGCCGAACAGCCCCGCCTGCGAAGTCCTATTCGCCTTCTTCGGTTGTCGCTTACCCAAGGAGCGTGAAGGGTCAGATAAGCCCTCGAGTTTGCGGATCGATCCCGGCTACAGTCTGTTCCAACATCAGGTGAAGGCATGTCGCGAGACAGCGTCATTCCTCGAGGAAGCATCGCAGCCACGAGTCATGCTTCACATGCCGACGGGGGCGGGTAAAACCAGGACGGCGATGAATGTGATCGCCACTTTCTTGCGAGACCGATTCAGCAGTGACGATGTAGTTGTCTGGGTCGCACACAGTGAGGAGCTCTGCGAACAAGCAGCTGAGGAGTTCGAGAAGGCCTGGTCCTTTCTCGGAAACCGCCCCGTCGCAGTACAACGTGCCTTTGGCCGGTACCGGACCCCCCTTGATAAAATGAGCGGGGGGATCTTGATCGCGGGGCTGCAACTCCTGTACAGAAGGAGCCTTTCGGAACAAGGCGTGTTCCTGAAGCTCGCACGCCGTACCCCTCTAGTGGTGATGGATGAGGCCCACCAGGCGATCGCGCCGGCATACCAGCAAGTTCTCAATCTTCTCGCTGGGGACCCGCGGACAGCCATATTAGGCTTGTCTGCCACCCCTGGTCGTAGCCTGCTTGATGCGCATCAGGATATGGAGCTAGCGCAGTTCTTTAAGAGGCACAAGGTCACCCTGAGGGTGGAAGGCTATGACAGCCCCGTCCAATACCTGCAAGAGAATGGCTACCTTGCCAAAGTAGACTATGACTACGTTCCGTACGCTCCAGGGCCCGATTTCGCCCTCACCCGAGACGAAGTCACCCGGCTTCAGACTGAACTCGACCTACCCGACTCCGTCATTGCCCGACTCGGGGCAGACCACAAGCGCAACTTCCTTATCGTGACCAGGCTGATTGAGGAGGCCAAGCAAGGCGGGAAGATCTTGGTCTTCGCCTGCTCAGTGGAGCATGCTCATTTGCTCGCCAGCATATTGTCTGCGAAGGGATTACGTGCAGCAGCTGTCTCGACCAGGACCTCGCCGGCCAGAAGGCGGCAGTTCATCGCGCAGTACAAAGAAGAAGGTGGCATCCAGATTCTCTGCAACTACGGAGTCCTTACTATGGGTTTTGACGCCCCCAAGACAAGTTGTGCTCTGATCGCTAGGCCAACACAGTCTGTTGTCCTCTACAGCCAGATGGTTGGGCGCGCTGCAAGGGGCCCCAAGGTGGGAGGCAATGTTACGTGCAGGGTCATCACCGTTGTGGACCGCCTTCCGGGCTTTCGGAGTGTCGCGGAAGCATTCGAGTACTTTGAGGAGATCTGGGAATGACCACTCACGCGAAGCAAGAGCAGTATGAGATTCTCCCTCCGCATCTCGCTGTTAAGGCGATGCGTGACTCAGGCTACCGGGACACGGCACACGCCTTGGCAGAGCTTGTGGACAACAGTGTTCAGGCCGGCCAGGAAATCGACAGCCGTACGGAGGTCGAGGTGCTCTGCATTGACAAGGTCGAGCTGGTGGGAGAGCGGCGCCGTCAGCGCATATGCGAGATCGGCGTGTACGACAACGCTTGTGGGATGGATGCCGAAACGCTTCGCATTGCCCTGCAGTTTGGGAATGGCAAGCACCTTGAACCGGCCGAGCAGAAGGGCATTGGCAAGTTTGGGATGGGGCTCCCCAACGCCTCGATTTCGCAGTGTCGCCGTGTCGACGTGTGGTCCTGGCAAAACGGTGCCTGCGTGCACACCTGCATTGATGTGGACGAGATACTCAGCGGGAAGCTCCGTAGCGTGCCGGAGCCCAAGTCATCCGGGATTCCCAAGAAGTGGCGTGGGCTCTTCCGGGCCGATGTAGAGGAACATGGGACTCTCGTGGTATGGTCAAAGATCGACCGCGTGCGATGGAAGACTAGCACAGCCTTCCTCCGGCACGCGGAATTCCTGCTTGGGCGCATGTATCGGTACTTCCTCGACCACAAAAGGATCACCATACGGCTGTGCTCGTTTGAGGAAACGGGTGGCGACCACAGCACTAGGATCGACCGTGATGTGTTGCCAAACGACCCGATGTACCTGATGAAAGGCACTTCGGCGCCCGCCCCGTTCGACGAGGAGCCGGCATTCGATCTCTTTACCGAATACCCCTTGGCTGTGGCCGCAGACGGAAACGAATACGAGGTCCGGCTGCGGTTCTCAGTGACGACCAAGAAAGCTCGCCACTGCGGCGGGAGTGCCCCGATCGGCAAGCATGCGGCTAAGAACCTGGGGGTCTCTCTAGTCAGAGCCGACCGTGAACTGGAAATGAACAACACCTTTGACCTGCGCTACGACCCTCGAGAGAGGTGGTGGGGTGTGGAAGTCCTCTTCGGTCCGGAGCTCGATGCCGTCTTCGGCGTGACCAATACCAAACAGGCCGCGACTGCGTTCAGGCAATGTGAGCTGGATGAGGACGCGGCGGCTGAAGACTTGACGCCGGGCGAATACGAGGAACAGCTTAGGGAATCCAACGATCCACGACTCGCGGTTTACAAGATATCGCACGAAATCACGAAGAACCTCGGGACAATCCGTGAGCAGATCCAGCGCATGCGCGAGGGTACGCGGAAGCCAGAGGATGTAGCTCCGCCTCCGGGCTCAGCCGAGGACATTGCCACAAAGGCCACGAAGCGGCGGCGCGAGGAGCTTGGAAAAGAAGGGAAAAGCGACGAGGATGAGGGGCGTCCAGAAGATGAGCGAGAAAAGGAACTTGCGGGCGAACTGATTGCCGAGGGCGTGGAAGAGAAGGAAGCCAAGGAGATTGCGGTTCAGTATGTTCGTAAGCAAATCAAATACCTCTTCCAGGAAGCGCCGATTCCGGGCGCTGCGATCTTTGACATTCGTGCCAAGGCCGGCACGATCATCATCCTTATAAACACACGTCATCCTGCCAGCGAACACCTTTTTGCGCTACTAAAGGAGGACGATGATGGGAGCACGCCGGCCTTGGAGGCGCTGAAGCTGTTGCTGACGGCTTGGGCACGACTTGAGGACGAGGCGGGCGAGATGCGTACGCAGGAGTTGGAGGACATTCGGTCCGATTGGGGGCGGATTGCGAGAGACTTCCTCCAGGCAGCCGAGGACTAGCACGTGGCGGATGCCCCGATGGCCTACTTAGTGTGGCAGCCGATAGGGCTTTTCCTGGAGGAGGTGCTGGGTGGAAAGGACGCGCCTCTCTTGTTCATTGTGCCCTTCATACAGCGAAGGGCGATTGCGCGCATGCTGGACGCGTGCAGGGACACGGATCAGCTCAAGGTCGTGACTCGATGGCGGGCCGGCGACATTCTGTCGGGAGTCTCGGACCTCGGTGTTTACGACGAGTTGCGGGAGCGCCGTATACCCCTGTATGTGAATGACCGCATTCACCTGAAATTGCTCGTGTTGAACTCAAACGAATGCTTTGCCGGAAGTGCCAACCTGACTGACGCAGGCCTCGGCTACGCTCAACACCAGAACATCGAGCTCGGCTGTCGCTCTTTGTTGGAGTCGAGGGACTGGGGGCATGTGTTCAGGATAGTGGAGGAGAGCGCACTCGTTGACGACACTGTGTTTGAACAAGCCAAGCGTTTCGTTGCAGAGAATGAAACTCAGCCGGAGGAGACCCTTGCCACAAAGCCCTTCACGCACCCACAAAAGGAGTTCTCCCTTAACGCCTTACCGGCAACGGCGGACCCTTTGCGACTGGAGCAGTTCTTCTGCTCCACGTCACAATCCCATGACGACCCGGAGACGGAGCGACGAGCGCTCCACGACTTGGTGGTGTTTGACATAGCTGAAGACACTCCTTCGGATAGTTTCCGCGCAGTCCTGGGCGAACGCTTCCGGGCGAAGCCATTTGTTCGCGCCTTCGTGGGCTACCTGGAAAGCAAGTGCAGGCTTCGGTTCGGCGAAGCCAATGCGTGGATACATTCGCACTGCTCCGACGTGCCTCTCCCATACCGTTGGCAGATCAAGGAGAACACGCATATTCTCTACGACTGGCTCGCGTTCTTCTACGACGAGATCAAATGGCGGGTACCTGGGCGCCGATCGCAGGTGATCTTCTGGGAGCCGGCTTAGGCCCACGTCGGAGTTGCCCCATGACCCAGACAGCAAGCAAGTCGCGCGCCATATGGCCTCACAACGGTGAGCACCCCGATGGCGCCAAACTCGTCGAGTTGACTAACTTCGAAGGCCTGGCCCGCTGAATATCACAGCATGTTGCTGCCGCACCGCGTCTCTTGCGGTTCTTGGTCCACGTGGTTACCATCAGGCGGGCACGCGAAAGAACCTCAACATGGCAAAGGGAAGCAGATCTGCATTTCGCGACCAGGCCCAGGGTTTTGGGCTGCTCTCGGATCCGACACGTCTGGGCATCCTCTCGCTCCTCGCGAAGGGCCCGAAGAACGTCACGGCATTGTGCAAGGCCCTCGGCCTGAAGCAGCCCACGGTTAGCCACCATCTCGGGCTACTCCGGATGGGCCGGCTTGTCATCAATACTCGTCAGGGCAAGTCCGTGGTGTACTCGACGGACAAGGCGAACCTGAAGGCGCTGGCGTCGGCGCTGGCGAAGCTGATGCCGAAGTAGGCTGGCTTATGGGGGCATTGGCCTGTCCTCGTCTCCCCGGTGCGGCCCATTCTCAGCGCCATCCTGTGGGTCGTCTTGGCGCGGCGGCTATGCCCTGATACGATAGCATCGCCATCAATGGCATTACTGGCTTCGAGGAGGCACACGATGGGCAAGATGGAGCAGACGCTCAAGTCCGAGATCACACGACTTGCCAAGAAGCAGGTGCGGGCGACCTGGCCACGCTCGTTGGCGTGTCGAGCAGTGCGGTTGGGTCCTGGGAGTACGGGAAGGCCAAGCCCGAAGGCCACAACCGAGAGGCGTTGGTGGCGCTGCGAAAACTGGGCAAGCGCGAGGTGCGAGGAATCTTGGCCGCAAAGGCAGTGGAATCGCCGACGGAAGCCAAAGGCAGGGCTAGAAGCCGGGAAAAACGACGCGAGGCTTGGCGAATTGGGCGTCTCACATTATGCCACCACCATTAAGTAAGACGGGTGCCCTTGGGGACCGAGCGTTGCCCAGAGCTTCCAGACGGACCTCAAGCAGATTCTGGATGGCCTTGGGCTGGCTGATCGCGTGCGGTTTGAACCGACAGGAGGGATGAACCCGTGATTCGGTTCCTGCACACGAGCGACTGGCAGTTGGGAATGACCCGCCACTTTTTTGCGGAGGGTGCGCAGGAACGCTACAGCCAGTCGCGGTTCGATGCCGTTCGCACCATGGGCCGCATCGCCAGGGATGAGCAATGCCAGTTCATGCTGGTGTGCGGCGACGCCTTTGAGTCGAACCAGGTGGACCGGAAGACCGTTGCCCGCGCTCTGGAGGCGCTCAAGGATGTGCCCGTTCCGGTGTTCATCCTTCCGGGTAACCATGACCCTTTGAACGCGGCTTCCGTATATCGTTCGAGCACCTTCATTGAGCGGAAGCCCCCGCAGGTGCAGGTGATTGAGACCGCCGCACCCATCAAGGTCGCAGAGGGCGTGGAACTGGTGGGTGCGCCGTGGATGTCGAAGCGACCGGTCACCAATCCCATTGAGGATGCGATCAACGCCCTTGCGCCTGCGAACGGGGTTGCCCGCATTTGCATGGGTCACGGTGCAGTCGATACGCTTACGCCAGACCGAGAGTCCGCCGGGATCATTTTAGTCGCCGTGCTCGAACGAGCCCTTGGCGAAGGGAAGACTGACTTCGTGGCGCTTGGCGACCGGCATTCTCTGACCAAGGTCGGCGGCGACCGTATCTGGTATTCGGGGACGCCCGAGGCCACGGATTTTCGGGAGACACAGTCCGGGTATGCTCTCATCGTGGAGATCGGTGACGGCAGTGTGAACACCAAGGGTATCCAGGTCGGCCAGTGGCGGTTCCTCGAGCGCGAACGGGTTGATCTCAACACCGCCGATGATGTGGAAGCGTTATGGAAGTCACTGGAGGGAATTGAGAACAAGGACCGCACAGTCGTTCGGTTGAACCTCGTTGGCTCGCTTTCCCTGGCCTTGAGCGGCGCGCTTCAGAATCACCTCCTCGCCGCGAAGGACGTTTTCGGTGCCTTCGATGTTCGGGACGACGCACTTCTCGTGCTGCCGGACGATACGGATTTTGCCAACCTTGGATTCTCGGGCTTTGCCGACGGAACCGTGCAACGGCTCCGAAGCAAGATTGCGGATGGTGGAGATGAAGGTACGGTGGCCCGCGAAGCCTTGATGCTTCTGCTTCGGCTGGCAAGGGGGGCGGCATGAAATTCACTCGCCTTCGAGTCGTAAACTACAGGGGCATAGCTGCCGCCGAAGTGAAGTTCGGTCCCGCTGGCATTACGCTCGTGCAGGGCCCGAATGAAGCCGGGAAAACCAGTCTTGGCGAGGCCATAGGGCTTCTCTTCGAGTACTTGGATTCAAGCAAGCATCGGAATATCGAAGCCATCAAGCCGGTCCATCGGGACGAAGGGCCGGAGATCGAGCTGCAAGCGGAAAGCGGGCCTTACGCCTTCACCTATCTCAAGCGATTCCTCAAAAGACCGGAAACCAAACTCACTATTACCAAACCCAAGCCCGAAAACCACACGGGACGCGAAGCACACGAACGCGCCGAGGCCATCCTCCGCGAAACTCTCGACATTGACCTCTGGAAGGCGCTGACCATTCAACAAGGCGACGCCATTCACCAGCCTGTCCTAACGAAACAGACATCGCTTTCGGCCGCGCTCGATAAAGCGGCTGGCGGTCGCCCCGCCGATCCTCGGGAAGAAGGCCTGTTCGACAAGGTACAGGATGAATACCTCCGGTACTACACCGAACGTGGAGCGGAGCGAAAGGAACTTGCGGAGTCCCGCAAGGCACTGTCAGACACCGAAGCGGAAGTTGCCCGTATCGAGCAGGCAATCCGCGACCTTGACCAGGACATCGACCGTGCGGCCGCTCTTCAGGGGGAACTGGGCCAACTGAGGAAGCAGGAAGACGAGCTGACGAAGGCAGTGACTGCTCACGCAGCTTCACTTGAGGAAATAGGCACTTTGGAAAATGCTCTTTCGGCGGCTCGCCTGAAGTTGGAGTCGGCGCAGAAATCCGAGCAGGTCGCCCGCCGAGACAAGGACGCACGCCAAGGACTCATTGATGCGGTTGGCAAAGCTGCCAAGGCGCATGGGGACATTGAGGAATCCGGCGTCATGTCGCTCTCGGCGCTGGATCAGGCCGAGGTCAAGCTCAAGGAAGCGCAGAAGGCTTTCGATGAGAGCGACCAGAAGAGAAAGGCGGCTGATACCCTTGCCGCTCTCGGGCGTGCTGATTTTGACTACTACAACAACAAACTGCATCTCGAACAACTCCGGGAACGCAAGGAACGCATTGACCAAGCCAGGAAGAACGCTGCCCAAGCGGAGGAGGTGCTGGTCCGAAACAAGGTGGACTCGCGCGCATTGAAGTTAATCGAGGACGCCGAACGTGGGTTGCTGACCGCCAACGCGCAGTTGCAGATCGGTGCACCGAGCGTGCTCCTTCGCGGCCTGGCCGATTGCCGAATATCCGTTGACGATGCCGAGGTCAAGCTTGGCAAGGGGGAGGTTCGGACGATCTCAGTCGCGGACAGATCCCGTCTGACCATACCCGGCGCGTTGGACGTAGAGATCACGGCGGGGGCTGGTGCCGAAGGGCTGTCCAGAAAGGTCGAACAGGCGCGTCGAGTTCTGGATGATGCCTGCGCCAGAGCGGGCGTTTCCAGCCCCGATGAGGCGAGAAAGGCGTATGAAGAGCGCCGCGAAGCAACCCGGCATGTGGAATTCATAACGCAGGTGGAGAAGGATAATCTGCGCGATCTGACCTATGAGGAACTGGACAAGAAACTGCTTGGCCTTCAGACAGCGATGCCCGGCTATCTTGCCAAGCGTGTGGTCGAACCCGCCATTTGTCCTGACCTGGATTCGGCGAAGAAAGAGCGGGCAAGTGCTGAGGCGTTACAGCAGGAAAGGGGTGGTCAGTGGGAATCGGCTCGCGAGTCACTTGATGCCGGCCGAAGCGTGCGGGATGGCTTGAACACCAAGCACCAGGAATTGCGGGTCCAACTCGACCTGTTGTCCCAAGACCTCAACCACGCACGCGAAAACCTCGAACGGGCGAGAAAGAGCGTTCCCGACGATGCTCTGGAGACAGCTCTGGTGAACGCGGTCCAGACCGTGGCTTCCGAGGATGCCAGCGTTCGTGCCGCCGAGACCTCACTCAAGGCGAAGAACCCCGACCGGGTGAGGGTATTGGCCGAGACGGCCAAAGGCTCCTTGCGAACGACGCAGAATCGACGGAATGCAGCTCAAACCGAACTCACCGAGGTACAGACGCGGCTCAAAATCCACGGCGAGGAAGGGCTTCACGAGAAGCTACACGTGGCTCAGACCGGCCTTGAGCGTCTTGTGGCAGACAACACATCCCTGTTTCGGCGGGCGTCTTCAGCCAAATGTCTCTTCGAGACCATACGAGAAGAGCGAGACAAGGCGCGGCGGGCGTATGTGGCCCCGCTCAAGGAGAAGATTGAACAGATGGGCCGTTTAGTCTTCGATGACTCCTTCCAAGTGGACATCAGCGAGGAATTACGGATTGCCAGTCGGACGCTGAAGGGCATCACCGTGCCGTTTGACTCGTTGAGCGGTGGCACAAGGGAACAGCTTTCGCTGATCTTCCGTTCCGCTTGCTCGATGATCGTCGCCAAGGATGGTGGAACGCCGCTCATCCTGGATGATGCGTTGGGCTATACGGACCCGGATCGGTTGCGTCTCATGGGGGCCGTGCTGGCAAAGGCCGCCAAGGACTGCCAGATCGTGATCTTCACGTGTGTGCCCGACCGCTATGGTAACATTGGCGAGGCAACCGTCGTTTCATTGCGATGAGCCGATGTTCACGTAGATGCCAGCTCGGCAACAGCTTTGAGTTGCTGGTGCGCGTCATCGAACAGCGTGATGGGCCGCAGGAGGCGTTCGGAAATGGCAGGACGCTCCACCGTGGCGGGCATGGCCAGTACGGCGCTCCTGAATTTCCGGCACGAGGCGGAGAAGCATCATGATCTGCGTGACGCGGGCGCGCGTGAGGCCTTGAGGTGACAGACGCCTTGTGCCAAGCACACGGCACCCCACCTGCCGAACCACCCCACATCAGGCACAAATGGCGGCCTTTCCCCCGTGTTCGGCAACGAGTATAATGCCTGCCATTACTGGTGTCTGCGCCGATTTCCTGTCGGCTGGGGGCCGGAGGGAACGGCAGGTGATACAGGGAGAACAAACGATGGCTCGTCAGTACTCGCCCAAGACGTTCCTACGGCAAACACCGAACGTGATTCTGAAGCAGTACTTCACGCAAAAGAATCTGCTCGGCGAGATTGACTTCGACACCTTGGGAGAAACGGAGGTAGAGCCCATCTTCGCGGCACTCGAGCAACTACCGCCCGAGGGCCAGGCTACCATCGAAAGGGACTTTTGCGCGATCAACGAGTTGGCTGCGGCGGCTGGCACACAAGCGATCCTGGAGGAGGCGACGACGTTCTGGAAGAGGGGTTGGGCCGATCAGTTTGAGGCCATGAAGAACCATTATGAACGAGCCTTCTGGACGTTCCTAAACGAGCCGCGCATCTTTGGAGTGGCCGGAGACATTGCATTCATGGACCGGATCGGTTCCTGGCGACATCGGTTTGTCGGGGCAAACTTGACGCCCGGCGTCGGGCCCTCAGACCTGAAGGCCTTGGGGGACGGAGTGTCTAGCCTTTATGTCAAAGAGGGCCGGGGGCGGCACTGCAAAGTGGACAACTACCTGCGACAGAACCTGGAACGGCACTGCTACTTTGCCTACCCCGAAGACTACGCGACCACCGACATGGAGTTTGACGAGGAGGGGCAGTTCCAGCATCGCCCACGCAAACCCGCATTCGAGAACATCTTCGTGTATCGTCCGGCAGAAGGTCTGCTCGAGGTCCATGCCTACGGGAAGAAAGAGCATATCGAGGCCTTGATGGAGGTCTTTTGTCAGGCAATACTCGGGATGGAGAAACTGCCGGACGAGAGCAAGAAACGGGTCTACGATCTGTCGGACCTCAGGAGCCGTGGCGTCTCATTCGTGACCGATCCGGCGGACGGCGTCGAGTCCGTGACCGTCCGTCGACTCCGAATGGACCTTCCCGGAAGCACCAGGCGTCGCATCATCCTGGAGGCAAACGCCTCTCCCCGCTCTCCACAGGCCATCTACGACCTGATGGATCAGGCCCTGAACAAGGAAAACATTCCCTTGGGTGAGGTCACACTCTCCCAAGCCAAGCTACGGTTTACCTTCGCCTCCCGCGACGGCCGGAAAGGTAAGACGTTGACGTTTGAGATCTCCATCCCGGATGGATGCACTCTAAAGGATGATCCGCAGGACCAGGTGGCAAAGAAGTACCTGCGCAAGTGGGGCCTAATCCGTGAATGACCTTCTTCACGTTATCCTGACGCGCGCCGACGTGCCGGAGGCGTCGGTTTTCTCGGCCGATGAGGTTGTCCGCTGGCCGCCAGGCGCTCTGGACCTTCTCCTTCGGTCAGGTCTCCTGCGGGAAACTGCCCCCGCAAATGGTCTTGTCTGTGACCAGTGCGAGGAGGCCTGTTGGATTGAGCCGGATATCCGCGAGGATCCCCAAACTGGCAAGAAGATAGGCGTGTTCTTCTGCACCCGGCGCGAAGACATTGGCCGATTCACCGTGGATCTTGAGAGGCTCAGGCAATGGGAGGTCAGCCTACCCGGCTTGGCTGAGGCAGTGGGCAATACGTTATCGCGTGCTCGTCCAGCAGAACCGATTCTTGACGACAGGTTGTACCTGCTGGGAACGTTCTCGCTAGGGGGCGAGTCGCGAGACTTCTTCCTACTGCGTGGTCTGGCTTGGCCGGATGCTCCTGCCGTGTTCAAGAATGCCCCCCGGCTGCAAAGTGCTCGGTCGACGGCGGTGCTCGTTCCTGCCATTCTGCCCCCAAGAGGAGGCTGGAGGCCGCCTGCGGCCCGCGTCGTGCCGCTCATCGAGGTTGCCGCGCTCGATAAGACGGGTCTCCGCCTGGACCTTGAGGAGCTGTCTCTTGAACTGGCGGGAAAGAAGTCAAGACGCACGGGCGAGGCCACAAGGAAAGCGAAGATTGCGGCGGAGAAGGGCCTCTTGGCCGCCGTCCTTTTCAAACACCATGGACTTGAAATGGAAACTTTCAACTGGCAGCCCGCAACACAGAAAGAACTGAAAAAAGATACCGGCTGGAGCCAGTCCAAGGTCAGCCGGACCATGGCAAAGCTTTTCGGGCCAAAACCGATGAAGAAGTACCGCAATCTTTGCAGCCGACAGGGCCTTAAGGGTTTCCTCAAGCGATTGGATGATGAAAGCCTCGTCACAGAAGTCCCTTACTACAGCACCTCGCATCCGACCGAACTCGAAGAACGTCGGTTTCTCAACGACTGATCCCGTATGCAGTTTTGCGCTCCCGTTTGCATAATGCATAAAAATCTCGGCCCTCCTAAGATGTTGTAGCACAAACACTTAGCCACGCCGCAGGACTTCTGTCCCTCATTGGCTGCATAATTCCTACGCTTACATCGGGACGCGATAAGAGGCCTTTCTGAGCACATGGAGGACTTGCGATGGAGCCTCTAACCGAAGCAGGGCACCCCATGAACGGTGCTGGCCGGTCTCCAGTACCTGCCGCGCTGCTAAACGTGCACCAAGTCGCCGAATTGCTCGGTTGTTCGGTGCGGCACGTCTATCGGTTGGCCGAGACAGGCAGAATGCCCAAGCCCGCCAAACTCGGCGCGCTGGTGCGATGGCCCCAAAGGGCGATTGAATCGTGGATTGCAGACGGTTGTCCATCGTGCTGCACAGGAGGTGAACGATGAGCGTCGAGAGTACTCCGGCTTCCTGCCAACTGCTGACCGTCAAACAACTCGCGACGATGCTCGAGATTCACGAGCGGACATGCTGGCGTTTGTCAGCGCTGGCGGAAGCGGGACTTTCTGATTTCCCGAAGCCACTGCGCATCGGGCCCAAAACCGTTCGCTGGCGGCTCTCGGACGTGCAGGCGTACTTGGCGGCTCTGGCCGGGGTTACTGGATGATGACTGGTGCCTGGATACGAGTCTCGAGGAACCGGCGCTGCCCAGTCTGTGACCATGCGGATTGGTGCCTGATTTCCGAGGACGGCAGCGCCGCGATTTGCCCGCGCGTCGAATCGGCCGAGCGCGTGGGTGAGGCAGGATGGCTCCATCGACTCAGAGATTCGACGGCTTGGGAAGCGCGTTCTCGGCACATCGTGCTGGAACCGCGGCCGGCGTTCGCGGAGATATCAAGACTGGCGGCACGGTATCACGAAGTTGCAGCGAGAGGTGGCTGGTTGGACAATCTGTCGGAAGAACTTGGCCTCTCCGTTGAATCACTACGGCAGTTTCGCGTTGGCTGGTGCAGCCAAGAGCGATGCTCCACATGGCCCATGTACGACGGCAGTGGCCGAATCGTGGGGATCAACCGCCGGTTCAGAGACGGGTCGAAGAAGGTCGTGTTCGGACATCGAGCCGGGCTCTACCTTGCCGACGACATGCCGGTGGCCCTATCCAGCCTCCCGCTGCTGGTCTGCGAGGGCGGAACGGACGCTGCTGCTGGTCGCGACATGGGCCTTGTGAGCGTGGGTCGGTTTTCCTGCACACATGGCGCGAGATTGCTGGCGGATCTGGTGAGGCGGCGTCGGCCGGACCTGTTGGTGATCGTTGCCGATGCCGACGGCCCCGGTCGTCGTGGCGCGGAGTCACTGGCCTCAGCGCTTCTGCCCTATGTCGCCCACCTCAAGATAATCCAACCCCCTGCCGCGCACAAGGATCTCAGGACATGGAAACGGACCGGCGCCAGCAGTGACGATGTGCGCCGATTGATTGAGTCTGCCCCGCCCAGACGACTGGCCGTCAA
This sequence comes from Phycisphaerae bacterium, assembly GCA_035529015.1. Lineage (GTDB taxonomy): Bacteria > Planctomycetota > Phycisphaerae > FEN-1346 > FEN-1346 > JAUVZF01. The sequence goes on from DATKXP010000079.1 coordinate 61,949, forward strand.
AGTGAGACAGATGTGACGCAAACATCTCCTATCACGCCACCCAGCGCAAACGGCGAACTTGTGATCGAACCTCGATTCACTGGTCGGACGTACGTGGCCGTGCTGCGTGTCCTGGTACGCGGAGAATCGGCTCTCGTGAGCAAGATCGACCTGGCCAAGGATGGCGCGCGGGACACCTTCGTTAAGACACTCGTCCAACGCCTTCCAGGAGTGGACTCAACTGAGGTGGAATCCCAACTCCTGAGGTTGTGTGACGACCGCGCGGCCTGGCTGCAGAGCGCGGATGAGGCCGCGGCCGAGAAGGGCACTGACCCCACGATTGCCGACCTGCTCGTCGAGATCGCCTTCGACGAAGCCGAGCTATGTCACGACAAGGATCAGAACGCCTACGCGACCATCCAGGTGGCCGACCACTGCGAAACCTGGCCGGTCAGGTCGAGGGGGTTCCGGCTCTGGCTGCGTCGGCGCCTGCGGGAAGAACAGGATCGGTCGGCACACTCCGAGGCTGTGAGCACCGCCATCGAGGAAATCGAAGCCAAGGCACTGTTCGATGAACCAGAAGTCGAGGTGTACGTCCGCATTGCCGAGCACGACGGCGCAATCTGGCTGGACTTGGCCGACGAGGCGTGGCGGACGGTACGGATCACAGCCTCCGGCTGGCAACTCGTTGAGGATAAGCCACCAGTTCGGTTTATCCGGTCGCGCGGGATGCTTCCTCTGCCCGCGCCCGAGCATGGCGGAAAGGTCGATGACCTGCGCCAGTTCCTGAACGTCAAGGACGACTCGGATTTCGTGTTGATCGTGTCGTGGTTGCTGGCCTGCCTGCGGTCCCGCGGTCCGTTTCCGGTCCTCAACGTCAACGGCGTGCAGGGGTCAGCCAAGACCACCGTGGAGCGTTTTCTGAGGGGACTCATCGATCCGAACTCGGCCCCGCTGCGCAGCGAACCGAGAGAGCCGCGCGATCTTGTGATCTCGGCCGCGAACTCCTGGATCATCGGGTACGATAACCTTTCAAGGATATCGCCGTGGCTTAGCGACGCGCTCTGCCGCCTGTCCACTGGCGGCGGTTTCGCCACTCGCCAACTCTACACCGACCGCGAAGAGGTGATATTCGAGTCCCAGCGGCCCGTCCTGTTCAACGGCATCACAGAACTGGCGACGAGGCCCGATCTGCTCGACCGGTGCCTGCTGATCACGCTGACCGCAATTCCCGAACACCACCGGAAGGACGAGAAGGCGCTGTGGAAGTCCTTCAACGCGGAACGCCCTCGGATTCTCGGGGCCCTGCTGCGCGCCGTCGCCGCCGGCCTTGCCCACGAGCACACGGTAAAGCCGGGCCACCTGCCACGTATGGCGGACTTTGCGCTGTGGATGTGCGCCTGCGAGCCGGGCCTCGACTGGCCCTCGGGTACGTTCATGAACGCCTACACCGCCAACCGAGCTTCCGCGAACGACGCAGCGATTGAAGCATCCGTCGTGGGGACGGCAATCCAAGCCTTCATGACAGATCGCGAGTCCTGGCAAGGTACGGCGGCAGACCTGCTGGGCGACCTTGAGGAGGCCGTGGACGACAGGACACGACACGGCAAAGCCTGGCCTAAATCACCCCGCAAACTGTCCGGCGATCTGCGCCGGGTAGCACCGAATCTCCGTGCAACGGGCATCGACGTCGATTTCAAGAAATCCGGCAAGAGGTTGGTCTTCCTTGGGCGCAGGACCGACGGCGCGGACGGTATGGGCGAGACACAGACCACATACGGACCAGGCGATAAAGGCTTGTTTGACAAGGACTTACAGAACGCCCCGGACGGTATGGACGGTATGGACGGTGTTTTGCACCCGTTTTCGGAAGACGGAATTGACGAATCGGACGAGGTGGAGCTGTGAACACGGCTGCCGCACTTCTGGCTGAACTCGACGGGCTTGGCATATCCGCCAGGGTCAAGAACGGCAACCTGCGTCTGCGACCGAAAGGCAAGGTCACGCCTGAGATCATGGCGCGGCTGCGACCACACAAGGTCGAAATCGTCCGGGCTCTCCGGCTCAAGCGGCTGGCCGCACTGAATGACGACCAGCGCGATGCATGGCAGGAGCGCGTAGCGATCTGCACCATCGACGGCGGCCTGAGCGAGGAGGAGGCCGAGAGCATCGCCTGGGCTGAAATAGACGGTCAACCGGTGTCAGAAAGCCGCAAAAGACAACTTGAACCGGGTAGCCGACAGAGGTAAGGGTCAAAGGTAAGGGTACGAGAGGCAAAGGCAGACAGAAGGAGTTGATCATGGCGAGCATTTACCGACGCACGAAAGGCGGCCGTTACTGCATCACATACCAGGTGCGACCTGGCGTGCGGAAGACGGTCAGAGGGTGCAAGGACCGCGCGGCCACCGAGGCCCTGGCGCGCAAACTCGAAGCCGACGCGATGCTCCGGCGTGAGGGCGTGATCGACACCAAGGCCGACCAATATGCGAAAGCCGAAGTCAAGCCGTTGATGGTTAAGGACGCCGAAGGTAACGTCACCGGCGGTCACCTCGCGCAGTTCTATGCATCGCTGCTCGCCAAGGGGACAACCAAGAAACACGCGCAGCTGGTACGCACACGGGCGGCGACGGTCATCGACCTGTGCAATGCCCGGCGCCTGAGTGGGCTGACGCCGTCGGTGGTCCAGACGGCCATCGGGTTGCTTCGGGATAACGAGGGCCTTTCGCTTCAGACGTGCAACCACTACCTGCGGGCCATCAAGCAGTTCTCACGGTGGCTGTGGCGCGATGGACGTACACGCGACGACGCTCTCGTCCACCTTGCCGGTTACAACGTCAAACTCGACCGGCGACACGACCGGCGGGCCTTGACCGACGAGGAACTCGCGCGGCTGATTCAGGCCGCGGAGCGTGGCCCTAAGGTGCGAGGCATGTTTGGTCCAAACCGAGCCATGCTCTACCAGCTGGCGGTGGGTACAGGCTTCAGGGCGGGCGAACTTGCGAGCCTTACACCCGAGTCGTTCGACCTCGATGCCGAGCCCCCGACGGTGACCATCGAGGCGGCCTACTCGAAGCATCGCCGGCAAGACGAGCAGCCGATTCGCCGCGACCTTGCTGACCTTCTGAAGCCATGGCTCAAAGGCAGAAAACGCGGCCAGCTCGTGTTCAAGATGCCGGACAAGCCGGTGAAACTCATTCAGGCCGACCTCAGAGCGGCGCGGGAGGCGTGGCTGAACGAAGCCGCGTCGGAGAAGGAACGCAAGGCCCGCGACAAAACGTCATTCCTCAAGTACCGCGACCGGGCGAACTGCGTCGCGGATTTCCATGCCTTGCGGCACACGTACATCAGCCGCCTGATCCAGAGCGGCGTGAACGTCAAGGTAGCACAAGAGCTTGCCCGCCACTCAACGCCAACGCTGACGCTCGGCCGGTACGCCCACATTGGCCTGGTGGATGAGACCAGAGCGCTCGACGCCCTGCCCTCCATCGAGATGCCGGACCCGAAGCGCGAAGCCGTGAGGGCGACCGGCACGGACGATGCCGTCGCGGACCCTAAGGGGCGGCGTCCCGCGCGCAGCGCATTTGCAGCGCGCAGGTTGCCCGGGACGCCAAAACTCGCCATCACTTGCCAAGACGGGGAGTTAGGTAACGCGAGTGGCGGGAGGAGCGTAAGCCGCGCACGTGTCGCCACTTACCAAGACTTGCCATTACCTGACAGTGGTGCGCCCGGGGTGACTCGAACACCCGACCTGCGGTTTAGGAAACCGCCGCTCTATCCTGCTGAGCTACGGGCGCAAGGGTTTTGATGGAAAACACTTACAGAGTTACGACCCGACGGTGCCGACAACCGTAACGAGGACCGCCTGAGCCGCCGGAAACTTGTATCCTGACACTCCCCCTCGGTCAAGCGTATTCGTAAGCCCTTCCTTCCAGGGGATTTGCGTCGCACGGGCGAACAGCGCGAGAGCACAACGCACGCAGGGGCGGAAACGGGCCTCGTCGAGCCACGGGTAGACCTGTTCCTCCACGGCAGCCTGGCAGGCCTTGTGGGGTTCCATGACGCCCAACGCTCCGTCCTGGTTCGTGTCGGCGTGCTTTGGTGAGGCCGGCATCGCCCCTGACCGGGCCTCAGACGGTCTTCTGCGGCCGGCGGGGGCCCCCGTAGAGGCTCGTGAACGCTCGCCGTACGTCGTCGGCCATCACGTACAGCGACGGGACGATCACCAGGGTGATGACCGTGGCAAAGAGGATGCCGAACCCCAGCGACAGCGCCATGGGGATGAGAAACCGCGCCTGGCGAGACGTCTCGAAGATTATCGGTGCCAGCCCGCCGAACGTCGTGACGGTGGTCAGCAGGATCGGCCGGAACCGCTGGATCCCCGCCGAGTGAATGGCGTCCTGGTGGGGCAGGCCGTCGTCGCGGCGCCGCCGGTTGGCGAAGTCGATCAGGATCAGCGAATCGTTCACCACCACCCCCGACAGCGCCACGATCCCGAACATGCTGGGAATGCACAGGTCGTAGCCCATCAGCAGGTGCCCGAAGACGGCGCCGACGACGCCAAACGGGATGCTGACCATGATGATCGCCGGCTGGATGTAACTGCGGAACGGGATCGCCAGCATCGCATAGATCGCCAGCATGGCCAGGATGAACGTCACCTTCAGACTCCCCATGCTTTCGCTGATGTCGGCCTGATGGCCCTCGAAACTGTAACGGAGCCCGCGGTGCGTCTCGAGCAGGCCGGGCAGCACGTCGGCCTCCAGGTCGTCGAGCACCTCGCCGGCCTTGCTCCGGGGGATGATGTCGGCCGATACCTGGACGACGCGGCGGCCGTTGCGGCGATCGATCGTCGTGTACGCCCGTCCCCGGCGAACGCCCGCCACCTCGCGCAGCGGCACGAACGGCCCGGCCGGTGTTCTGACCATCAGGTCGGTGACGGTTTGTTCGGTCGATCGGTCCTGCTCCGGCCGCCGGACGCGGATCTTGATCTCGTTGCGGCCGCGCTGCTGACGCAGCACCTCGGCGCCGTAGAACGCGTGGCGCACCTGGTCGGCGACACCGCGGGCCGTCAGGCCGAGGCTCTTGCCCTCGGGTTTGACGACGAAGTCCAGTTGCGGTTTGCCCGGTTGGAACCCGTCGTCGATATCGCGGACGCGCGGGTACGTGCCGAGGACGTCGGCCAGTTCTGTGCTGGCCTGTTCGAGGACGGCGATGTCGCGGTGGCTGAGTTCGACGGTGACGGGTCGTCCGCGGCTGCCGGGCCCGCCGGCGTCGGAGGCGAACTTCAGGTACTCGATGCCGGCGACCTCGCCCACCACCTCGCGCCACCGGTTCGTGAACGCCTCGGTGCTCATGGTCCGGTCGCGGACCTCGGGGTCGGCGAGTTCGACGCGCATCCGTCCGCTGTGGCTCCCGGAGATGCCCACGTCGCTGAGGATGGCCTCCACCAGTTCCGGGTGCCCGCATTCGGCGATGACCCGCTCCGCCCCTTTCAGCAGGCGCTGCATGACGGCTTCGGTCTGTTCAACCGGCGCCCCATACGGCAGCAGGACCTCGGCCTCCGAGCGGTCCGACTCGACCACGGGATACAGCGCGAACCCCAGGCGGCCGCTCCACGCATAGGCCAGGGTGGCCCCCAGGAGGCTGAGTGCGACCGCGATGGTCAGATACCGGTGCCGAAGCGTGAACTCCAGAAACGGCCCGTATCGGACCGCGACCCATCGCCGGAACCCGTGGCTGAACGCCTGCTGCCTCTGATGCAGCCAACGCGCCAGCCCGCGGCGGCGCCGTTCCCGATGGTGGCCCAGATGGGCCGGCAGCACGAACAGACACTCCGCCAGCGAGATCAGGAACACGATGCACACGACGACCGGGATCATCTTGAAGATCTTGCCCGTGGTGCCCGGAACGAAGTAAATCGGGAGGAAGGCCACCATGTTTGTCAGGATGCTGAACGTGACCGGCATGGCCACCTCGCGCGCACCCCGGACGGCCGCCTTCAGGAAAGGCACCCCCTCCTGGTGGTAGTGATACACGTTCTCACCCACCACGATGGCGTCGTCCACCACGATCCCCAGGGCGATGATGTACGCAAAGAGCGAGATCATGTTGATCGTCACACCGACCCCGGACAGGAACAGGAACGACCCGAGAAACGAGATCGGAATCCCCATCATCACCCAGAACGCCAGCCGCGCCTCCAGGAACAGACCCAACATCAACAGCACCAGGAGCAGCCCCAGGCCGCCGTTCTTGAGCAGCAGTTCGACGCGTTGCCGGTAGATGTCGGAGCGGTCGCGCCGGATGTCGGCCTGGATGCCCGGCGGCAGCATGGACCGGATCTCGTCGAGTTGACCTCGGACGGCATCGGAGACCTCCACCGGCGTCTGCTCGCCCACCCGGTACACCTCGATCTCGACGGCGGGCTGCCCGTTGAAGCGGGCGTAGCGGTCCGTTTCCTCGAAACCGTCGTCGATCGTGGCGATGTCGCGGAGCCGGACGACGCCGCCGTCGGCCGTCGTGATGACCGGCAGGTCGGCGAACTCGCGGCCGTAGTCCCGGCGTTCCTTGACGCGGACGAGCACCTCTCCGGCCTTCGTCTTGAGCCCGCCGCCGGGCAGTTCGACCGAGGCGTTGCGCAGTCGGCCGGCCACCTCGCCCAGGGTCAGCCCGTAGCGCCGCAGGTTCTCCTGCGAGATCTCGATGCTGATTTCCAGCGGTGGCACGCCCGCCAGTTCCACCTGCGTAATCGCCGGGTCCTGGACGAGATGGTCCCTCACCTGTTCGCCCAGTTCGTGCAGCACGGTGTCCGGGGCATCGCCGTACAGGGCCACCGACAACACCTCGTGCTTGTGCGAGGCGACGCTGACCTGGGGCTCCTCGGCGTCTTCGGGGAAAGAGCGGATGCGGTCCACCTCGCTCTTGATGTCCTGGGCCAGTCGCTGCACGTCGGCGCCCAGCAGAAGTTCCACGGTGACGCTGCCCCCGCCCTCGCGTGCAACCGACCTGACCTCGTCCACACCGTCAAGACCGCGGACCGCCTCCTCGATTGCCAGGACGATCCCCTTCTCGACTTCCTCCGGGCTGGCCCCCGGGTACGAGACGGCCACCATCACGGCGTCGAGTTGGACGTCCGGGAAGACCTCCTGTTTGATGTTCCGGAGCGACAGATACCCGCCGACCAGGCACACCAGCATGATGAGGTTGGCCGCGACGGTGTGCCCGGCCATCCATCCGATGGGGCCGCGCTTCTCTCGGGCGTTCAGTCCGTCGGTCATGGCCGGCGCTCCGCTGCGTCGTCGCCCGCCGGTCGCTCGGCGGGAGCCCGGCCCGGCGGCTCGCCGGCTTCCACCGCCGTCCGCAGCGCCATGCCCTGGACCGGGGACGCCAGGTTGCTCGTAATCAGCCGGTCGCCGTCGGCCAGGCCCTCGCTGACGTAAACGTGATCGTTGCCGCTCCAGGCGATCGTCACGTCGCGGATGTCCAGGGTCCGGTCTGCGGTCATGACCCAGACGCGTCGCCCGTCGCGCAGCGCGGTCCGCGAAACCCGCACCACGCCGTCAAGTGCCTGCCCGTCAATCTGGACGCGGACGTACGAGTCGAGGATCAGCGGACGACGCTCCGACGAGTCGGCCTGGAGCCCCAGGGGGTCGGCCACGGTGACCAGCAGCCGGGCCATGCGGCCCTGGGGCTCCAGGGCCGTCATCAGCCGCGCCACCCGGCCGGTGCGCAGCGCCTCCGCCCCCCAGGCCGACTCACAGTAGACCCGGACGGTGGAGGCCTCGCGGCTGTTGAACTCCGGCACGCTGATCCACTTCAACTGGTCCACCGGCAGCGAGACCTGAACCCAGTATTCATCGGTCCCCACCAGCGTGGCCAGCGGCGCGCCGACAGACACCTGCGACCCCAGGTTCACCTGCCGAGACTGGACCATCGCGTTGAAGGGTGCGCGGATGGTGGTGCGCTGAAGGTCGAGCCTGGCCTGGTCCAGGGCCACGTCGGCGGTCGCCTTAATGGCCTGGGCTGCCCGGCTTGCCCCCTCGGCCGACCGTCTCGCGGCCTTGGCCGCCTCGCAGGCCGACTGGGCGATCCTCAGTTGCGGCTTGCGCAGGATCAGCGTTTTGTCCTCCGTCTGGACCACCTGGCCAAGCAGTTCGTACTCCCGTTGGGCCACCGACTGCTGGCCCATTTCAACGGCCATTTCGCTCTCGTACCGGACGACGTCGCTGGCTTTCTGGATAACCTCCCCGGCGCGCTGCTCGACTTCGGCGGCGCGACGGTCGCGCTCCGCTTCCTGCTGGCGAACGGCCAGTTCGAAGTCCTGCGGATCGATCCGGGCCATCACGTCGCCGGCATCGAACCGCCCACCGGGCACGAACTGCGGGCTGATGTGGACGATCTCGCCGCCGACGCGCGGCGCCAACTGGATCAGGCGCGCAGGCACCACCGTGCCCATGGCACGGACGACGATCGCCTGCGTTTCGGGCCGGACCCGCGAAACCTCGACAAGGGCAGCCTGGCCTTCCGGCGGGCGCCGCTGGGCGGTGGGCCGGTGCGTCAGCCAGTAGTACGAGACAGCGCCGCCGGCCGCGAGGACCACCGTTGCCAGCAGCACCTGGACCACCCGCCGTACCCAGGTCCTGGCAGCAGAGGTATCGCCCGCGCCTCGGGCTGGGCCGGCCGGCGTCTGAGCATTGTCTTCAACCATGGTCATAACCTCTCATCGCCCGGCGGCGGGTCGGTGGCGGCCGCCTCCGCTTCGGGAGGACGGGCCAACCCCCAACTCGCCGACAGGGCGCGGTACAAGTCGATCCGAAAATGCACGAGTTCCCGAAGCGCCTGAAGGTACGTCCGCTGCAACCGTTGGTGGGCGAGCAGCGTCGTCAGGTACCGCGTGAAGTCCTGCCCCGATGCGGCGTAGTTCTCCCGCGTCTGGTTCGTGGAGCGGTTCGACATGACGAGTTGCCTGTCGAGACTCTCGACATACTGGGCCTGCTTCGCCTCCTGGGTGAGGGCGTCCTCCACCTCTTCGAGCGACCCGAGCACCGCGTGGCCGTAGGCGTTCAGCCGCTCCGAGAGCACGGCGCGGGTTCGTTCGACCTCGGCCCGGCGGCGGCCGCCGTCGAAGACGGGCGCGACGAGGTCGGCAGCCAGTGTGGCGAACCAGTTGTCGAACAGGGCGCGGACCTCCTCGGCGGAGGTCTCTGCGCCGGCCGTCAGGCTTAACCGGGGGAACTGGTCCGCCACGGCCGCCGCCACACGCCGGTCGGCTGCCGCCACACGCGCCTCCGCCGCGCGAACGTCCGGACGCCCTCGGATCCACTCGGCCGGCACCCCGCTGTGCGGACGCGGGGGCAGCGACGGCAGGTCGCCGGGGACCTTCACGGTCAGGCTGCCCGGCGGCCGCCCCAGCAGCACGGCCAGCCGGTGCTCCATCACGCGGATGGCGGACTCGACCAGCGCCCGTTCACCGCGGTTCGACTCCACCAGTTGTTGCTGCTGGAGGACGTCGGTCGCCGACACCTGCCCGCGGCGGAACTTCAGCGTGATGATCTCCAGGTACGTCTCGTTCGTCTCAATCTGGTCGTCCAGCCGCGCCAGTTGACTCGTCTGCTCGACGAGCAGGTACCACGCCGCAGCCACTTCGGCCGCCAGCGTCACCGCCGCGGCATGCAGGTCTTCGGCGGTGGCCTCGACGTCGAGTCGGGCGGCGTCGTGCGTGGACCCGATACGTCCCCACAGGTCGATTTCGTAACCCGCCAGGACGCCCAGGGAGTAGTCGGTTGAGTAGACCCGACCGGTCGCCGGCGACCGCTGGGTCGAGCGGCTCGTGCCGGCGGCCACGTCCACGGTTGGCCAGAGGGGGGCCCCGCTCTGGGCAGCCAGCGCCTTGGCCTGGTCGAGGCGGTCCCAGGCCGTGCGCAGGCTGAAGTTGCCGGCGAGCGCCTCATCGACCAGCCGGTTGAGTTCCGAGTCGCCGAAGGCCGTCCACCACCGGGCGGGCAGGGGCACCTCGCCGTCGGCCGAGAAGGTCTTCGGCAACGCCACCGGCGGACGGACTTCGGGTCGCGGGCGGACACAGGACGGCGCGGCAGCCAGGCTCAGGCCAACCGCCAGGACGGCAAGCAGCGCCCACCGACGCCGCCCGTCCGGCGCCGCGCGTGCGGCGATGCGACTGGGTGGACCGATGGGCATCGGCTCACTCCCCTTCGTCCAGGTCGCCGCCCTCAACCTGCCGCCGCAGTTCCCGAATGGCGGCCAGGCTGAAGCGGAACACGTGCTCGGCAATCGCGTCAATGTCCAGGCCGAGCGGTGGCGGGCCGGGCTTCCATCCGGCCGCCGCACCCATGCGGTGGTACCGCTCGCGCAGCGTGAAGTGGACGCACTGGGTCATGACGCTCCGCTGGCACAGCAAGACGAGGCGCTCCGAGACGGCCTCGCCCAACAGTTCCCGGATATCGGCGGCAAAGCCACGCTGGACCGGCTCAAGGACCTGCCGCATGGCCTCGGTGAGCAGGCCCGTCGGATTCGCAATCTCCTTGTGGATGATGTCCACCTCGCGGCTGTTGGGGTCGGCGACACGGTGCATCAGGGCGAAGATGCGGCTGCGGAACCGGTCCTCAGCGGCCGCATCGGGCGGCGTGCCGCCATCGGCCGGATGGACCTCCAGCGACCGAGCGAACGCCTGCCGCCACGTCTCGACGTAAAGCCCTTCCTTGGTGCGGAAGTAGTAGTTGACGGCCGCGATGTTCGCCCCCGCCCGTTCGCAGATGTCGGCGACCGTGGCGTGGTAGTAGCCCTTTTCGGCGAAGGTTTCGCAGGCGCTTTCCAGGAGCCTGCCTCGCGTGTCGGTCCGTTCCTCTTGAGGCATGATAGGGCCCTCCGCCGAGGGGAAACGACCATTTCAAGCGTTTATTTCAATCGGGACTTTACCGCCTCCCCGCTTGTTGTCAAGGGTCTAATCCACCAACGCCACTTCGCTGTTTCGCGCGGTGGGGCTGCGGGGCCTGTCGCCCCATCCGGCTCGCCTCCGCGTGCCGGCCTGCGGTGTCGCTACGCGGCGGCCTGGGAAGGCCGCCGCGCGGTGTGGGGAAACTCCTGGTATGCGGTGCACCTTGACGCGCACGCCGTCCGCCATTACCGTACATCTGTGAGGCAAGAGCAGACACCCGGGACAACGGGACCTGGGCCGTTTCGGCCGCGGCGCCACCCGCAATCCGGGCGTCTTGAGCGTCAGGTGTCCGGGCGTGGCGTTGCCGGCGAATGAATGACGGGAGGCGCGTCGTGGCGCGAACCGGGTTGCATCGGGTTCTGACCGCCGTCTCGCGGGTCGGTCTGGCCGCGTTGTCCGGCGCCGTGGCGGCCGGAGCCGCTTCGGCCGAGAAGCCTGACCTTCTGGCCAGAGCGCTCGCGCTCGGCTGTAACCAGATCGTCTTCGCCGAGCGCGCCGCGGGAAAGGACGGACACTGGTACGCCAACTTCGGGTACGCCGCCACCGGCAGCCACTACCTCTACGGCGGGCAGGGCGGCTTTCTGCACCGGCTTGACCTGCGCACCCGCGAGCGGACCGTCCTCCTCGCCGATCCCGACGGCGACGTCCGCGATCCCCAGGTCCACTACGACGGCAACACGATCCTCTTCTCCTACCGCCCCGGCGGCACGCACGTGTACCACCTCTGGGAGATCCACGCCGACGGGACGGGCCTGCGGCAACTGACCCGTGGCCCGTACGACGACATCGAACCCACTTACACGCCCGGCGGCGACATCATCTTCGTCTCGGCACGATGCCGCTGCTGGGTGCCGTGCTGGTTCACACCGGTGGCAGCGCTGTTCCGGTGCGGGCCCGGCGGCGAGGCCATCCGGCCGATCTCGGCCAACATGGAACAGGAGAACACGCCCCAGATGCTGCCCGACGGCCGCGTCCTCTATACCCGCTGGGAGTACGTCGATCGCAACAACGTCGCCTTCCACCATCTCTGGACGATCAACCCCGACGGCACGGGAGCGATGACCTACTTCGGCAACATGCATCCCGGCAATCTGTACATCGACGCCAGGCCCATACCCGGAACCCGCAAGGTCGTCATGATCGACTCGCCCGGCCACGGTCGGCGCGAGCACACCGGCGCCGTCGCCGTCGTGGACCCCGACGCGGGGCCCGATGCGCGCCACGCCATTCGGCACGTGGCAGGTTCGGCCCGCGGTGGCGGGCGGTTCCGCGACCCCTATCCCCTGACACACGACCTCTTCCTGGTCGCTTGCGACAAGGACATCCTGCTGATGGATGCCGACGGCGCGACGCAGGTCGTCTGCTCCGCTGCCGGCGTATCCGGCGAAGGCCGCGAGCCGACCGACCGCCTGGTGCACGAACCTCAGCCGCTCATGGGGCGGCCGCGCGAATGCCTTGTCCCCGACCGCGTGGACCTGGAGCAATCCACCGGCCGCTTCCTCCTGACCGACGTCGCCCGCGGCCGCAACATGGCCGCCCTCGGACCCGGCCGCATCACCAAACTGCTGATCCTCGAACCGTTGCCCAAACCCGTCAACTTCAACGGCTGGATGGGGCAGATCAGTTACAAGCGAAGTTACTTCCTGGAGCGCATCCTCGGCACCGTGCCGGTCGAGACCGACGGGTCGGCCCATTTCGAGGTCCCCGCAGGGCGGCCCGTCCTGTTCGTCGCCCTGGACGCCGGCGACCGCGCGGTCAAGCGTATGCGGAGTTTCGCGGCCGTCATGCCGGGAGAGGACGTCGGCTGTGTGGGTTGCCACGAGCAGCGGACCGAAACGAACCCGGCCGCCGGGCCGCTGCCGCTTGCCCACAGGCGGCCGCCAAGCAAGATTGCGCCGATTGCCGGCGTCCCCGACGTCCTCGATTTTCCGCGCGACATCCAGCCGATTCTGGACCGGCACTGTGTCCGATGCCACAACTACGAAAAGGGTCCGCCGCCGGCCGACCTGCCAATGGTCGGTGCCCGCGGGCCCTGGTTCTCGCACAGTTACCACGCCCTGACGCGGGGCGGATACGCCGGCGTCGAGACCCACCGCTACGACGGCAACGACGCCCCTTACACGGGCGGCAGTTACGCGGCACCCTTGATGCGGCACCTGGGTCGCCTCTCGGAGCGCGAGCAGATGCTGATCCGCCTCTGGATCGACTGCAATGCCCCCTACACCGGGACGTATGCCGCGATGGGCACCGGTTTCGTGCCGCTGCTCGTAAGCCGCGACGTCCTGGTTCGCCGGTGCGGCCCGTGCCACCCGCGCGCCGAGGGCGACCGTCCGAGCCGCCAAGTGTCGCCGCCGCCCGTTCGCTTCAAGGAGTCGTACGGCGACCTCTTCTCATACCTCAACTTTGCGACGACGAGGGACGACTGGGACGAGCAGCGTCGGCAGTTGCCCTTCCTCGGCGACCACGGCGCCGGCGGCGAACGGTTCTACAACCTGACTGATCCGGAGAGGTCGCCGATCCTGCTCGCGCCGCTCGCCAAGGACGCCGGCGGGTGGGGCGTGTGCCGGCCAAAGACCGCGCCGCAGCGCGACCCGGCGCCCCAGGAGCCGTCCGGGTCGGGCGCCGTGTTCGCGAGCACGTCGGACCCGGCTTACCGGCAGATCCTCTCCGACATCCGAACCACCAAGGCCGCCCTCGACGAGGTCAAACGCTTCGACATGCCCGGGTTCCGGCCCAGCGCGCACTACCTGCGCGAGATGGAACGCTACGGCGTCGTGCCGGCCCGCTCGGGCGATGCCACCGGCCCGGTCGATCCCTATGCCCTCGACCGCGCCTACTGGCAATCGCTCTGGCACGCGCCAAGACCGAACTGACGGTGCTCGCGGCCCGGGGCACGCCAGGTCTGTCACCCCGAGCGCCGCCGAGAGCCTGCCCGACCTCGCGGGCACGGGGTTCCTCTTGACGCGCACGGCATCCGGCACTACCGTCTGCCCATGAGAGGAAAGGCTCCCTGGCAGGGGGCTTGGTTCAAGGAAGGACCGTGTACGCCGAATCCGCGGCTGTCCGGGAAACGTCCATTTCGTCAGGAGTCGCTGAACATGAACACTCGATACTGGCGCACGTGTGGAATCACGGGAATCCTGGTAGCAGCAATGGCCGTCAACGGCGCCGGGGCCGACGCAGCCGGCCCGATGGCGCGGCAAATCCTTGAGGCGACCCGTGTCAAGGGCGGCCTGGTTGCCCACGTCGGCTGCGGGGATGGGAAACTCACGGCCGCGCTCCACGCCGGCGAGAGCTATCTCGTGCACGGTCTCGACACCGACCCCAAGAACGTCGCCGCGGCGCGGGAACACATCCAGGCGGCCGGGCTCTATGGCAAGGTCTCGGTCGAGCCATGGTCCGGCAAGGGGCTGCCCTACATCGACAACTCCGTCAACCTCGTCGTCTCGGAGAACGCGGACGGTGTGGCGAAGGACGAGGTCATGCGGGTCCTGGCGCCGAACGGCGTGGCCTACATCCGGCGCGACGGCCAATGGTCCAAGACCGTCAAGCCCCGGCCCAAGGAGATGGACGAGTGGACCCACTACCTTCACGACGCCACGAACAACGCCGTGGCGCACGACAGCCTGATCGAGCCGCCCACGCGGTACCAGTGGGTCGGCGGTGAGCGCTATGGGCGGCAGCACGATCACATGTCGAGCGTCAGCGCGGTGGTGTCGGCTGGCGGCCGGGTCTTCTACATCTTCGACGAGGCGCCGCGTGCCTCGATCCTGATCCCGCCGCAGTGGTGTCTGATCGCCCGCGACGCCTTCAACGGCACGGTGCTCTGGAAACGCGACATCGCGCCCTGGCACGAGCATCTGTGGCCCCTGAAGAGCGGTCCCCAGATCCTGGCGCGACGGCTGGTAGCGGTTGGCGACCGCGTGTACGCAACCCTCGGCACCGACGCGCCGCTCGTGGCCCTCGACGCCGCCACCGGCGAGACCGTCCGCACGTATGAAGGCACCAAGGTGGCGGAGGAGATCGTCTGCGACGGCGGGGTGCTCTTGCTGAGCGTGGCGGCCAAGGGCCAGCCGCTGCGAAGCGACCCGAAGAAGACCTACGCGGACCTCGCCGAGATCCGGAAGGCCAATACCGGCGATCTCTGGGCCGAGGCGCCGCGCACCGTTATGGCCGTCGAAGCCGATTCCGGCAAGGTGCTCTGGCAGAAGGTGTCGAACGTCATCTCGCTGTCGCTGGCCGCCGACGGGCAGCGCGTCCTGTTCCACGACGGCGAGAAGATTCAGTGCCTGGACCGCCGGACCGGGCGTCCCCTGTGGGAGTCGCAGCCGCTGCCCGTTCGTGAGTCGATGCGGAGTTCCTCCGGCGCCACGCTCGTCCTCTACGGCGACGTCGTGCTGTATAGCGGCATGATCGCGGCCGAGAAGTATACGGAGGGTCGTTCGACCACGATGTTCGCCCTCTCGGCCGACAGCGGCAAGACGCTCTGGAAGGCGGAGCATCTTCCGGGCGGGCACGCGGGCACGCCGGACGACATCCTCGTGGCGGGCGGCCTTGTCTGGCACGGCGCCGTCGCACAAGGCCGCGACTCGGGCATCATGGTCGGCCGCGACCTCAAGACCGGCCAGGTCAAGAGCGAGTTCCCCCCCGACGTCGAAACCCACTGGTTCCACCACCGGTGCTACCGGGCGAAGGCCACCGACAAGTATCTGCTCTTCTCGCGGACGGGCATCGAGTTCATCGACCACGCGAAGAAGCACTGGATCTGCCATCACTGGGTCCGCGGCGCCTGCCACTACGGCGTCATGCCCTGCAACGGCCTGATGTACGCGCCGCCTCACCCGTGCGCCTGCTACATTGAGGCGAAACTGTTCGGCTTCTCCGTCGTGGCCCCGCCGTCCAAGCATGGCGAGGTTCGGCGCGACGTGCCGGACGAGGAGCGCCTCCAGCGCGGTCCGGCGTACGGCGCTGAAATCTCAAATCTGAAATCGCAGATCTCAAATCTCAAATCTGAGATTGCAGACGGCGACTGGCCGACTTTTCGGCACGACGCCGCGCGAAGCGGCGCCACCAAGACCGCCGTCCAGCCGACCGGCCTGAAGCAGTCCTGGGAAACCGTCCTCGGCGGGCGCCTGACGAGCCCCGTTGCGGCCGACGGCAAGGTCTTCGTGGCCTCGGTCGATACACACACCGTTCACGCCCTGGATGCGGGCACCGGCAAGCGCGCCTGGAGTTTCACGGCGGGCGGCCGCGTCGATTCGCCGCCGACCATCTGGCGCGGCCGCGCACTGTTCGGGGCCGCCGACGGGTACGTCTACTGTCTCCGCGCGTCCGACGGCCAACTCGCCTGGCGATACCGCGCCGCGCCCGAGGAACGCCGCATGGGCGCGTTCGAGCAACTCGAATCCGTCTGGCCGGTGCATGGCAACGTCCTGGTGCAGAACGACGCGATCTATTGCGTCGCAGGGCGGTCGATGTTCCTCGACGGCGGGTTGCGGCTGATTCGGCTCGACCCGAAGACGGGCCGTAAACTCTCCGAGACGATCCTGGACGACCGCGACCCGGCGACGGAGGAGAACCTCCAGGTCCACATCAAGGGGCTCAACATGCCCGTCGCGCTGCCTGACATCCTCTCGAGCGACGGCAAGTACGTCTACATGCGGTCGCTTCCCTTCGACCTGGAGGGAAAGCGCAAGTTCGTAACCTACGTGGACGTCAAGGATCAGAAGGGCGACGACGTGCACCTGTTCAGCGCGACGGGCTTCCTTGACGACACCCTCTGGCACCGCACGTACTGGGTGTACGGCCGCGCGTTCGCCTCCGGGGCCGGCGGCTACCATCAGGCCGGGCGGCTCGTGCCGGCCGGACGCATCCTCGTCTTCGACGACGACACGGTCTACGGCTACGGCCGCCTCTGGAAGTACTACCGCTGGACCACGCCGCTGGAGTTCGAACTCTTCGCCACCGGCAAGCGGCCGGAGGTCGTCGAGGCGGGCACCGAGCGTAAACCCATCAAGAAGGCCGGCAAGGCAACCGGCAAGTCGAAGACCCTGCCGGTGACCCGGTTCGTGTCCACCTGGGCCGATGACACGTCGGTGCAAGTGACGGCCATGGTGCTGACCGGGAACGTCCTGTTCGCCGCCGGGCCGCCCGACGTCGAGGACGAAGAGGAGGCCGCCAAAACGTTGGGCGATCCCAAGACCCAGAAGCAACTCGCCGAACAGTCGGCCGCCTTCCAGGGACGACGCGGGGCGCTGCTCTTGGCCGTGTCGCCGGCCGACGGGCGGAAACTGGCGGCCTACCGGTTGGACTTCGTGCCCCGTTTCGACGGCATGATCGCCGCAGGAGGCCGCATCTACCTCACCACCATGGACGGCAAGGTGCTGTGCCTCGGCACCGGACAGGGAGAGCCCCTTTCCGAGAGCCGCGACGTCGAGGGGACCGCCGGTCGGTAGAAGCAACGGGTCCGTCACCCCCAGCGCGAGGCGTGGGGTTTCGCCGTTTCCGCGGCAGGCAGGACTGCCCGCCGCGCGGGACGTTGCGTTGACGTGCTACCCGCTCGCGCCGGCCCTCGCCAGGTTCAGGACACCGCCGGCCAGCAGGATCGTGCGCTGGCGCGGCGAGAGGTCCAGCCTTGCCGCGAACTCGGCGCCGCGGGTCACGTTGCGCACCGTCACGGCATCGCGTTCGGCGACGGCCGTTCGCAGGTCCGCCAGTTCCAGGTCATCGCCCTGTCCGAGCGTTTCGGCGTCGGCCGGGTCGGCGAACACGAGCGGCAGGATGCCGAAGTTCACGAGGTTCGCCTGGTGGATCCGTTCGATGCTCTTGGCCAGAACGACCCGCACGCCGAGGAACCGCGGGCACAGGGCCGCGTGCTCGCGGCTGGACCCCTGGCCGTAACTCTCGCCCGCGACGATGACGTTGGCCTTGCCGGCGTCCCGCGCTTCGGCGCACCGCGACGCGAACCCGTCATCGACGCGGCTGAAGACGAACTCGGCGTACCTGGGCACGTTGCTGCGGTAGATGGTCAACTTCCCCGCGGGCATGATGTGATCGGTGGTAATCTTATCGCCCACCGCGAGCGCCACGGGACCGGCCAGACGGTCGGGCAGCGCCTCCATGGGCGGCGGGCCCACCAGGTTCGGGCCGCGGAACACCTCGACCGCGTCCGGATTCTCGGCGGGCGGCAGGACCATCGAATCGTCGAGCACCAGCCGGCGCGGCACGCGGACCTCGGGGTACGCGATGCCGAGATCGCGCGGGTCGGTCAGGCGGCCCGTCAGGGCACACGCGACGGCGGTCTCGGGACTCGCCAGGTAGACCTGGGCGGACTTCGTGCCGCTTCGCCCTTCGAAGTTGCGGTTTGACGTGCGGACGCTGACCGCATCGGTCTGCGGCGCCTGGGCGGCGCCGATGCAGAACCCGCAGGCGGCCTCGTCGATCCGCGCGCCGGCGGCGATAAGGTCCTGGAGCGCGTCGGTCCGCGCGATCGTCTGCAGCACCTGCCGCGACCCCGGAGCCACCACCAGGCCGACCTCCGGCCGCGCCCGCCGCCCCTTGAGCATGGCCGCCACCGTCAGCAGGTCCCGCACACTGGCGTTCGTGCAACTGCCGATGCAGACCTGGTTGACCGTCAGGCCGGCCATTTCGCGTACCGTCTTCACATTGCCCGGCGAGTGCGGGCATGCGACCATGGGCTCGACCGCCGCCAGGTCGATCGCGATGGTGCGGTCGTAGGCGGCGCCGCGGTCGGCCTTCAGCGGCCGCCAGGCGTCCTCGCGGCCCTGCCACGCGAAGAACCGTCGCGTGACCTCGTCGGACCCGAACACGCTGGACGTGACGCCCAGTTCGGCGCCCATGTTGGTGATCGTCGCACGCTCCGGCACGCTGAGCGTCTTGGCGCCCGGCCCCGTGTACTCGACCATCCAACCCACGTTGCCCTTGGTCGAGAGGATGGAAAGCAGGTTCAGGATGACGTCTTTCGCCGTCACGAACGGTCGCAGGCGGCCCGTCAGGCGCACCTGGAGCACCTTCGGGCACGTCAGGTAAAACGGCGAGCCGGCGATGGCGCAGGCTACGTCGAGGCCGCCGGCGCCGATGGCGATCATGCCGGCCCCGCCCGAGGTCGGCGTGTGGCTGTCGGCCCCCAGAAGGGTCTTGCCGGGGACGCTGAACCGTTCCAGGTGGACCTGGTGGCAGATGCCGTTGCCGGGCTTCGAGAAGACCATGCCGTGCCTGGCGGAGAACGTGCGGAGGAACTCGTGGTCGTCGGCGTTCTCGAACCCCAGTTGCATCATGTTGTGGTCAACGTAGTTGACGCTGAGGTCGGTGGCCGGCGGCGGGGCGCCCATCGCCTCGTACTCCATCATCGCCATCGTGCCGGTGATGTCCTGCGTCAGCGTCTGGTCGATGCGGATGCCGATGGGCTTGCCCGCGACCAGGTCGCCTTCGACGAGATGGTCTTCGAGGATCTTGGTGACGAGCGTCTTTGCCATGGCCCTGCGTTCCCTGCCTCGTGTATGAGCGCGGCATTATAGGACGGGGGAGGGGGCCGCTCAAGGCGAAAGGGCGACTTGCCATAACGCTTCAGTTACGGGTGGAGTTCGTGTGCCTGACTAGCCGCGAGCGTCAGCGAGCGGGGACCTGCCGCCACGTTGCAAGCGTGCCAGAAATCGTTGCCACACCCAGAGCGACCGGCACCCCACCAATGAGCCGTGACAGACCGCTCAGCCTTTGACTTCGACGATCATCTCGAGTTC
>DATKXP010000080.1:0-16367 GCA_035529015.1 Phycisphaerae bacterium
GAACCTGTACCTGGCCGAGCGCGGCATCTCGACGGGCGTCCACTACATCCCGAACAACCACTACGCGATGTACAAGGGGTGCCGCGGTGAGACGCCCGTGTGCGAGCGGGTCTGGAAACGGCTGCTGACGCTGCCGCTGTATCCGGACCTGGCGCAGGAGGACTTCGAGAAGGTCGTCACCGCCATCCGCGACTTCGGCCGCGAAAGGGGCCTCAACGGCTGAGTTGTGCCCGAGCCGCGACCTTGGGTCGCGGGAACCTTCGGGGGCGCGACTTCGGCTCGCGGGCGCCTGCTGTGCCCGAGCCGCGACCTTGGGTCGCGGGCACCTTGGGTGGCGCAGAACGTTCCCGCGGGCAGAGCCCGCGGCTCGGGGCGTGCCAAACATCACCATGGAAGACGCCGACTGCATCCTGTGCTCGAAGCCGGGCGAGCCGCTCTTCGAGAAGGCGGATAAGTTCCCGCCCCGCGAGCGGTTCCGCGTGGTCCGCTGCGCCGCGTGCGGCCTGGCGTGGATCAGCCCGCGCCCGACGCCGGAAGAGATCGCCCGCTACTACCCCGAGACGTACAGTTGGAGAGCGGAGGAGGAAGGCGCCGAGTCCGCCGTCCACCGTCTGGAACGCTGGTACCGCTTTCACAACCTGCGTTTCGAGACGCGGCAGTTGATGCGGCACACGGACCTGGCAGCGGGCGACGCCGTCCTGGACGTCGGCTGCGGCAGCGGCGACCGGCTGCTCGTCATGAAGGACGCGGGACTTGGGCCCTCGGGCGTGGAGGTCGGACCCGGCGCCGATTACGCCCGCGAGCGTCTCGGCCTTGACGTTCGGCGCGGCACGCTTGAAGCGGCGGGATTTGAGGACGGGCAGTTTCGGGCCGTCACGCTCTACAACGTGCTCGAACACCTCCACGATCCGGTGGCGGTGCTCGCGGAAGCGGGTCGGATTCTGAAAAGCGACGGCCGGCTCATCATCCAGACGCCGAACGCGCGGAGCCTTCAGGCCCGGCTGTTCGGGCGGCGGTGGGCGGCGATGGACGTCCCGCGCGACCTCACCTACTGGACGCCGCCGCTGCTTGGCCGGCTGCTGGAGGGCGCCGGCTTCGAGGTGACCGGCGTGGTGCATCACACGAGCCTTCTGCATCCGCCGACGGCCGCCGTCAGCCTGCTGCCGTGGGCCGACCCGCAGCGGTTCTGGATGGCCGAGGCAAGGGGCAGCGCCGTGAGCGGCCTGGTGCGGCGTCTCGCCTGGGCCGCCGTGACGCTGCTCGCCATGGGGCCTGTGTGGGCGGAGTCAACCCTCGGCGCCAGCGCTATCCCGACCACGTTCGCGCGCAAGCGATGACAGGCACAAAGCGGACCGACATAAGTCTCTTAAAGTCCGTGCGCGGCGGGTCTGGAGTACCCGCCGCGGATGTGTGCTCTGATGCGCGGTGGGTGCGGAGACCCACCGCGCAAAACTCATGTCGGTCCGCCAAGATGCGCGGCGCGGCCGTCTTGAGAAGTTTCCGGCGCCGGTAAGCGATGCGTCGAACGCACGTCCGAAGGTCGCGGCCTTCGAGGTCCGGCCTCGATTTGGCTTGCATCCTCTCCCCGGCGACCGGTACCATGCGCGCTCGCGAGACCTTCCCTGGAGCCTGCCATGAAGGTCGTCATTCTGGCCGGAGGTTACGGGACCCGGCTGGCGGAGGAGTCGGTCGTCCGGCCGAAGCCGATGGTCGAGATCGGGGGCTACCCGATCCTCTGGCACATCATGAAGATCTATTCGGCCTACGGCCTGAACGATTTCATCATCTGCCTGGGCTACAAGGGGTATGCGGTCAAGGAGTACTTCAACAACTACTTCCTCCACATGTCGGACGTGACGTTCGACATGGAACGCAACAAGATGGAGGTCCATCGGCGCTACGCCGAGCCCTGGCACGTCACGCTCATCGACACCGGCGAGGGGACCCAGACGGGCGGGCGGCTCAAGCGCGTGCAGCCGTACATCGGCGACGACGACTTCTGCATGACCTACGGCGACGGCGTGGCCGACATCTGCCTGCCGGACCTGCTGGCTTTCCACAAGAAGGAGGGCACGTTGGCGACCGTTACGGCGGTGCAGCAGCCGGGCCGGTGGGGGAGCCTGGTGTTCCGCGGCGACCGTGTGGCGGACTTCATCGAGAAGCCCCCGGGCGACGGCGTCTGGGTCAACGGCGGCTTCTTCGTTCTGTCGCCGAAGGTCCTCGATTACATTGAGGGCGACCACACCGGATGGGAGAGCGGGCCGCTACGGCGGCTGGCGGCCGAAGAGCAACTGGCCGCCTACAGGCACCACGGCTTCTGGCAGGCCATGGACACCCTCCGTGACCGCAACTACCTCGACCGGCTCTGGGCCACCGGCCAGGTGCCGTGGAAGGTGTGGTGATGCCCCATCCGTTCTGGCACGCGAAGCGCGTCCTCGTGACCGGCCACACCGGCTTCAAGGGGGCATGGCTGTCGCTGTGGCTTCGGCGCCTCGGCGCCGCCGTGACCGGCTACGCCCTCGCCCCCCCGACCCGCCCTTCGCTGTTCGACCTGGCGCGCGTGGCCGACGACTGCCGCTCCGTCCACGGCGACGTGCGCGACCTGGACCACCTGGCGCGGGTCGTCCACGAGGGCCGGTTCGAGGTGGTCTTCCACCTGGCGGCCCAGGCCCTCGTGCGGGCCGGGTACCGCGACCCGATCGACACCTATGCGACGAACGTCCTCGGGACGGTCCACGTTCTGGAGGCCGTGCGGCAGGCCGGCGGCGTCCGGGCGGTCGTGGTCGTCACCAGCGACAAGTGCTACGAGAACACCAACCGCGCCGAGGGGTACGCCGAGGCCGAGCCGATGGGCGGCCGCGACCCCTATTCCAGCAGCAAAGGCTGCGCGGAACTCGTGACAAGCGCCTACCGGCGGTCGTTCTTCGGCGACGCGTCCGGCGCGGCCGTCGCGACGGCCAGGGCGGGCAACGCCATCGGCGGCGGCGATTGGGGCGAGGACCGACTCGTGGCCGACTGCATGCGCGCCCTCGCGGCCGGCGAGACCATACGCATTCGCCGGCCCGACGCCGTCCGGCCGTGGCAGTTCGTCCTCGAACCGCTCGGCGGGTACCTGCTGTTGGCCCAGCGTCTGTGCGAGGAGCGCCAAGCGGTGGCCGAGGCCTGGAACTTCGGGCCCGACGCGGGCGACGCCGGGCCCGTCCGCCGGGTCGTCGAGCGGATCATCGACCTGTGGGGGGCCGGCGCCCGCTGGGAAGTCGATCCCGGCAAGCACCCGCCCGAGGCCGCCCACCTGGCCCTCGACTGCTCGAAGGCGCGCACGCGCCTGGGCTGGGCCCCGCGGACGGACCTGGAGGGGGCGCTCGCGTGGACCGTTGAGTGGCACCAGGGGTTGGCGGCCCGGCGCGATCCCCGTGAGATGACCCTCGAGCAGATCGATGCCTTCATGGAGAGGTAGCCCATGGCCGCGCCACGGTGCCGCTTCTGCGACGCCGAACTCTCAGAGACGTTCGTCGACCTGGGGATGTCTCCCCTGTCGAACGCGTTCCTGACGGCGGACCGCCTCGAGGCGATGGAGCCCTTCTACCCGCTGCACGCGCAGGTGTGCGGGCGGTGTTTCCTGGTTCAGTTGCAGGCGTTCGAGCGTCCGGAAAGCATCTTCGGCGACTACGCCTATTTCTCGTCGTATTCCGACACGTGGCTGGCCCATTGCCGCGCGTACGTCGAGACGGTGCTGGAGCGGTGTCCGCTGCCGCCCGGCGGCCGCGTGGTCGAAATCGCGAGCAACGACGGCTACCTCCTGCAGTACTTCCAGCAGCGCGGCATCGAGGTGCTGGGCATCGAGCCGGCCCGGAACGTGGCGCAGGCGGCCGTCGCCAAAGGCATTCCGACCGAGACGGTGTTCTTCGGGACCGAGACGGCGCGCCGGCTCGTGGAGCGGGGCCTTGGGGCAAGTTTGCTGGTCGGCAACAACGTACTGGCCCACGTGCCGGACCTGAACGACTTCGTGGCCGGCCTGAAGATCCTGCTGGACCCCGACGGCATTCTGACGATGGAGTTCCCGCACGTGGCGCGGTTGATGGAGTTCAACCAGTTCGATACCGTCTATCACGAGCACTTCTCGTACTTCTCTTTCCGGACGGCCGAGCAGGTCTTCCACCGGCACGGGTTGACGTTGTTCGACGTCGAGGAACTGCCGACGCACGGGGGGTCGCTGCGCATCTGGGGATGCCATGCGGAGGCCGCTCGCCCGAAGGAGGAACGCGTCGGCCGGATCCTGGCCTTCGAGGCGGAACGCGGGCTGGACGGCCTGGAGCCGTACCGGGCCTTCGGCGAGCAGGTCAAACGCGCGAAGCGCGACATCCTGGCGTTCCTCATCGACGCCCGGCGCCAGGGCCGCACGGTCGTCGGCTACGGCGCCCCGGCCAAGGGGAACACGCTCCTGAACTACTGCGGCATCCGGACCGACCTGATCGATTTCACCGTGGACCGGAGCCCCGAGAAGCAGGGCAAGTTCCTTCCCGGCACGCACATCCCGGTCTACGCGCCGGAGCGGATTGCACAGGTGAAGCCGGATTACGTGTTCATTCTGCCCTGGAACCTGCGCGACGAGATCACCGGCCAGATGGGTCACGTGCGCGAGTGGGGCGGGCGATTCGTCGTGCCGATTCCGACAGTCGAGGTCATCCCATGATCTTCCGGGAACTACCGGTCCCGGGCGCCTGCGTGGTCGAGCCCGAACTTAACAAGGACCCGCGCGGCTTCTTCGCGCGGCTCTGGTGCCGCGAGGAGTTTCAGGCGCGCGGCCTGTGCGGCGAATTCGTCCAGTGCAGCACCTCGTTCAACGAGCGCGCGGGCACGCTGCGCGGCATGCATTACCAGGCCGAGCCTCACGGCGAAGTCAAACTCGTCCGCTGCACGCGGGGGACCCTCCACGACGTGATCCTGGACCTGCGTCCCGATTCGCCGCACTTCAAGCGGTGGACCGCCGTCGAACTCTCGGCCGCCAACCGGCTGACCCTCTACATCCCCAAAGGCGTCGCGCACGGGTTTCAGACCCTCGAACCGGACACCGACGTGCTGTACCACATCTCCGAGTTCTATCATTCCGAGTCGGTTCGCGGCGTGCGATGGAACGACCCGGCGTTCGGCATCGACTGGCCTCTGCCCGACCCGATCCTGTCGGGGCGCGACCGGAACTTCCCCCTGTGGACGCCATGACACAACGCAAGAACATCCTGGTGGCGGGCATCGGCGGCGCCTCGCTCGGCACCGAAATCCTCAAGTGCCTGGCCCTGGCCCGCGACCGTTACGCCGCGTTCGGATGCGACATCTCAGGCCTGGCGTACGGCCATTACCAGGAAGGCGTCGAGGAAACGTTCGTCGTTGACCGGGGCCGGTACGTGGAGTCGGTCCTCGAGGTCTGTCGCGCGGCGCGCATTGACTGCATCGTGCCGGGCGGCGAGGAGCCCCTCAGGCTCCTGTCGGCGGCGCGGGAGGCGCTGGCGGCGGCGGGCGTTCAATTCGCCGCCAACAGCCCGAACGTCGTCGAGGCCTTCACCGACAAGGAGAAAACCTTCGAGCGGCTGGCGGCGCTCGGATTCGATGTTCCGCGGACGGCGACGGGCCGGCGAGCCGAAGACCTTGACGCCATCCCCCTGCCGTGCGTCATCAAGCCGGCCACGGGGTCGGGGGGCAGCACGTTCGTCTTCCTGGCCGAGACGCGCAAAGAGGTGGCCGCGTACGTCGAGTACCTGACCGCTGCCGGCCGGACGGCGCTCGCCCAGGAGTACGTGCCGGAGACCGAGGGCGAGTTCACCGTGGGCGTCCTGTCGTGTTCCGACGGGCGGCTGGTCGGCTCGATTGCGCTGCGGCGGACGCTCGGCCCCAAACTGTCGGTCCTGCATCGCAGCCAGGCCGGCGTCATCTCGACCGGCTACAGCCAGGGGTTGATTCAGGCGTTCCCGGAGGTCTGCGCTGCGGCGGAGCGGATCGCGGCGGCCGTCGGCAGCCAGGGCCCCATGAACGTCCAGGGGCGCGTCCGCAACGGCGCCCTGGTCCCGTTTGAGATCAACCCGCGCTTCTCCGCCACCACGTACCTGCGGGCCATGGCCGGCTTCAACGAGGTGGACCTGCTGCTGCGGCACCTGCTGTGGGGCGAGGACGTGTCGAAGCCCGCCATCCGTCCCGGCTATTACCTGAGGAGTTTCTGCGAAACCTGGGTCCCGTCTGATAAGGTCAGGTCGTGATTCGCTGGATCACCGAACATCTGGGGACATGTGCCTTCGACGAGGCAGGCGGCGCCGCCGGCGCCCGCGTCCTCGACGTCAGGGCGCTCGTCGATCGGGCGGGCAATCGCGCCGACGAAATCAAGGTCCACGTCGAGCAGGGCGCGGCGTGGCTCGGCGCCGGCGAGCGCGTCGTCGTCTGCTGCGACTACGGCATGTCGCGATCGAACGCCGTCGCGGCAGGCATCCTGGCCAGGGCCGAGGGCCTGACCCTGGACGCCGCCATCCGCCGGGTCCTGGCGGCCACGAGCGAGACGGCCATCCGCATCGAGGTCCTGGCCGCCGTGCGCGAGGCCCTGAACGAGCCCCCGCGCGACGGGGCAGCCCCGCGGCCGCGCGTCCTCGTCACGGGGGCGACCGGCTTCGTCGGCTCGGCGCTGCTCCCGCGGCTGGGCGCCACGGCTGACGTCCTTGCGCCGAGCCGGGCCGACGTTGACCTGGCCCGCGCCGCCGTCCCCCTCGACCTCCTGGTTCGCGAGCAGGGCGTCGGGACCATCGTCCATCTGGCCAACCCGCGGGTTTACACGAGCAACGAGGCCCTCGGCGTCTCTCTCGTCATGCTCAAGAACGTCCTGGACGTGTGCCTCCAGGCCGGCGCCCACCTTGTCTACGTGAGCAGTTGGGAGGTCTTCTCGGGCTACCGCAGCGAGGGGGTGCTGCGGGCCGATGAGTCGCTCGAGCCGAAGCCGGGCGGCACCTACGGTCTGGCGAAGCGGCTGGCCGAAGAGATGATTGAGCACCACGTCCGCGAGCACGGCCTGGGCCGGACCGTGCTCCGGTCCAGCCCGGTCTACGGACCGGAGAGCGACCGGCCCCGTTTCCTCTGGACGTTCGCCCGGAAGGCCGTGCGCGGCGAACCGATCGTCACCCACCGCTATCGCAACGGGCCGCCCGTCCTGGACCTGCTGTACATCGACGACCTCGTGGCGGCGCTCGTTGCGGCCGTCGAGCGCCTGCCCGGCGAGGTCATTCACGTGGGGTCGGGCACGGGCGTCACGACGCTCGACGTCGCGCGGCTCATCGTGGAGCGGACGGGATCGAAGAGCGCTGTCCGGCAGATGGACCTGGACGCCTGGGCCCCCCACGTCGTCATGGACGTAGAGCGTGCCGCTTCGCTCCTCGGTTGGCGGCCGCGCGTTGCCCTGCCGGAAGGCATCGAGTCGATCCTCGCGGCGACGTGACCTCACCGCCGGCCGCCGCGCGCAGGCGCCGCCGGGGTTGCACGCCGCAGGTGTGCCCGCGTATAATGCCCGCCTTGCACCTGGCCGCACGACTCGACCTCGCCTTCACCCATCGGGGAACGCACGGATGGCCGGCAGGACGGACAGTCTGCACAGCGGCGCCGCTGCGCCGGGAACCGCCGCTCGCCGCAAAGCCCGGCCCGCCCCCACGGGGCGTGCGCCCCGGCCCATCCGCAAGGTCCTTCTGATCTACCCGTTCACGACGGCGGACTCGTACGGCCTCGAGGACATCCTGAACCAGAACGTGGAGGTCCAGCCGCCGCTCGGGCTCGGGTACCTGGCGGCCTACTTCCGTGCGTTCGGCCCGCCGGTCGACGTCGAGATCCTCGACGCCAACGCCATGGCCGTGCGCCTGTGCCTGGAGGCCGGGCGTGTGGACATGGCCGCCCTGTGGCAGGCCCTGGAAGACGCCATCCGGGCCCGCCGGCCCGACCTCGTGGGCATCTCGTGCCTGTTCCACGTGACGGCCGCGCCGTCCCATCGCACGGCCGCCCTGGTCAAGGCCATCGACCCCGGCATCCTGACGGTCATGGGCGGGAACTACGCTCACGTCTCCTGGGACGAGGCCCTCAAGGACCCCAACCTCGACCTGGCCGTCTTCTCGGAAGGCGAGCAGGTCCTGGTCAACGTTGTCCAGGCGATCAACGCGGGTGAGGACTGGCGGACGGTACGGGGCATCGGCCGGCGAGACGCTTCGGCGGGGCCCGTGCGGACAGAACCCCAGCCGCTTCTGGCCGACATCGACCGCATTCCCGAGTGCGACCGCCGCGGGCTCGACCTCGAGTTCTACTCACGCCAAGGCCGGCAGATGGCGTTCCGCTTCCTGGACCGCCGCGCGACGCGGATCACGACGGTGGTGGCCTCGCGGGGTTGCCCGCACCGGTGCACGTTCTGCTCGGCGCGGCTGGTGTGGGGCGGCAAGTTCCGCTTCCGTGACCCGGTGCGGGTGGTGGACGAGATGGTGCGGCTTCGCGACGAGCACGGGACGAACGCGTTCTGCTTCCTCGACGACAACCTGGCGGCCAACCGCCGCGCGTTTCTGGGTCTGGCCGAGGAGATGGCTCGCCGCCTCGGGGGCGCCCCCTGGTTCAGCCTCGGCGGCATGCAGGTTTCGTCGATGAACGACGAGGTGGTGGACGCGGCGGTACGCAGCGGCTGCCGCTGGTTCATCCTGCCGGTCGAGTCCGGCAACGCCGAGACGCTGCGGCGAATCGGGAAACCGCACAACCCCGAGTCGGTGGCCCGCGCCGTCGCGTCTATCCGCCGCCATCCCGACGCCTGGGTGGCCGCGAACATCATCACCGGTTTCCCGTTCGAGACGAAGGCCGACATGGAGCGCACCTTCGAGTTCGCGCGCGGGCTGGACGTCGATTGGATCTACGTGTTTCGCTTCATGCCGCTGCCGGGCACGCCCATGTACGACGAGTGCATCGAGGCGGGCCTGACGGAACCGTACCGGTGGCGGCCCGACCGGATGGGGGAACTGGCGCCGCTCAACACGGCGGAGTTCGACGCGGCGTACGTGGCCGAGCGGAACTACGCCTTCAACGCCGAGTTCAACTTCTTCCGGAACCGGAACATCGCGCAGCGGCCGCAGCAGGCCATCGGCGACTTCGAGTACGTCCTGCGGACGGCCCCCCGTCATCCGCTGGCGATGTACGGCCTGGCGTGCGCGTATGAAACGCTGGGCGACATGGCGCGAAGCGCCGAGTGGCTCCAGCGCGCGCTCGCCCTCGTCGAAGCCGAGGCGACCGAGGAGGCGGCCGAAGCGGCCGACGCCTCCACGGCCCAAAGCATCAGCAAGAGTTTTTTTGTGGTCAGCCGCGCCATACGCTACGTAGAATACTTCCAGGCCCAGGGAGTTGATCTGCACCAACGCCTCAAGCGGGCGCGGTTGCTTCTCGGATGCACCTGACCGGATGGAAGCCCAAGCCGATTACACCCGTCGCATGGCAGCCGACCCCGAGGTCCGCGACCTCCGGCGCCGGATCTACGCCTGCGTGGTTAAGCATCGCTATGTATACAATTTTTCGTGGCTGGGACGGCCGATCATCCAGTTCCCGCAGGACGTCGTGGCCGTGCAGGAGATCCTGTGGCGGGTCCGGCCCGACCTGGTGGTCGAGACGGGAGTCGCCCGCGGCGGGTCGCTCGTGCTGTCCGCCTCGATCCTGGAACTCGTGGGCCACGGCGAGGTCCTCGGAATTGACATCGAGATCCGGCCGCACAACCGGCGGTCCATCGAGGCGCATCCGCTGAGCAAACGGATCCGCCTCATCGAGGGCTCCAGCACGGACCCGGCCGTGGTCGAAGAGGTGCGTGCGGCCGCCGCCGGCCGTTCCGGCGTCGTCGTCATCCTGGATTCGCTGCACACCCACGAGCACGTCCTGGAGGAATTGCGGCTCTATTCCCCGCTGGTGGGCAAGGGCAGTTACCTCATTGCCTTCGACACCGCCATCGACGACGTGCCGGGCGACGCGTTCCCGGACCGCCCGTGGGGCAAGGGAAACAACCCGAAGACCGCCGTCCGGGAGTTCATGCAGGAGAACTCCCGGTTCGAAGTGGACCGGGCATTGGAGGACAGGTTGGGGATCACGAGCGCCCCGGGAGGTTTCTTGAGGTGCATCGCCGACTGATCGCGCCGCGCCGGGCGGGGCCGATCGGCGGACGTCGAGGAGAGGACGATGATCATTCCGTCGCACGTACAGATCGAGGTCGTCAACGGCATGTGCACCTCCCGGTGCACGATGTGCAGTTACAAGGAGTGGCGCCGCAAGCCGCACATCATGGACAACAACGCCTTCCGCCGCGTGCTCGAATGGTTCGTGCCGTACCAGGACCAGGTCGAGTACGTCAGTATGCAGGGGTGGGGCGAACCGCTCCTGGACAAGTCACTGCCCGAGAAGGTGCAGATCGCCAAGGAGATGGGGTTCCGCGGCGTGGGCTTCGCCACGAACGCGACGGAACTCGACGAGACGATGTCGCGCCGCCTCCTGGAGGTCGGGCTCGACTCGGTGATCTGCGGCATCGACGGCATCCGCAAGGAGACGCACGAGTCCATTCGGCGCGGGACGAACTTCGACCAGATCGTCGCCAACGTCAAAGGCTTCATCCGGATGCGCAACGAGACGAACGGTCACACGCGCGTCGTCATCCGTCTCATCCGGCAGAAAGCCAACGTTGACGAGTGGCCCGAGTTCCGGGAGTATTGGCTGTCGCAGTTGGACCCCGCCCGCGGTGACGACGTCTTCGTGTTCGACATCCACAACTGCGCCGGCAGCATCGAGGACTATGACGAGTTCGACGTCAACCCGGACGTGGAACTCGCCACCGTCTGTGAGGAACTGACGAAGCGCATCATGATCCTCTCGAACGGCGACGTCGCGTTCTGCAACGCCGACATCAACGGGTTCTACGACCTCGGCAGCGCGCTGGACACCGACCCGCTCAAGATCTTCAACAACGAGACGTTCAACCGCGTCCGTCGGGCGATGGCTGAGGGCCGCATCCAGGAACTCGAACACTGCAAGGAGTGCACCATCCCCCGCTCACGCGACCTGAAAAAGGTGGAGCGATGACCCGCCGGATTCCCGTCGCGGGGCCGTGGATCACGGCCAAAGAAGTCCGGTACGTGGCCGATGCGGCCGCCCACGCGTGGTACGGCCAGGCGGGCGTGTATCACGAGCGGTTCGAACGGGCCTTCGCCGACGCCGTCGGCCGCCGGCTCGC
Organism: Phycisphaerae bacterium; assembly: GCA_035529015.1. Lineage (GTDB taxonomy): Bacteria > Planctomycetota > Phycisphaerae > FEN-1346 > FEN-1346 > JAUVZF01. The sequence continues at coordinate 11,255 of DATKXP010000080.1, forward strand.
CATGGCCCTCCCCTCCTGCACGTCGGCCATCCACCTGGCGCTGATGGGGCTGGGAGTCGGGCCGGGCGACGAAGTCATCGTGCCCGACATCACCTGGATCGCCACGGCCGCGCCCATCACCTACGTCGGCGCAACACCCGTCTTTGCCGACATCGACGAGCGCACGTGGTGCCTCTCGGCCGAGTCTTTCGAGCAGTGCATCACCCCGCAGACGAAGGCGGTCATCCCGGTCGACCTCTACGGCGGCATGCCCGACATGGACGCCGTCCTGGCCGTGGCCGGGCGGCACGGCGTGGCTGTCGTCGAGGACGCGGCCCAGGCCATCGGCTCGCGGTGCGGCGACCGCCCGGCCGGCGCGTTCGGCGACGCCGGCGTCTTCAGTTTCCACGGCTCGAAGACGCTCACGACGGGCGAAGGCGGCATGCTGGTGACCGACCGCCAGGACCTCTACGACCGGGCCCTGTTCCTGCGCGACCACGGCCGCGCCCCCGGCGAGAAGATGTTCTGGAACACCGCCGTCGCCTGGAAGTACCGGATGAGCAGCCTTCAGGCCGCCCTCGGTCTGGCGCAACTGGAGCGACTCGAGGAACTCGTGGCCCGGAAGCGCGACGCGTTCTCCTGGTACCGCGAGGCCCTGGACGGCGTTGACGGCGTGAGCCTCAACCCCGAGCCGCCCGGCGTCTTCAACTCCTACTGGATGGTGACGGCCCTTCTCGGTGCGCGGTTCGGCCTCACCAAGGAAACGCTCATCGCCGGCCTGCGGGAACGGGGCATCGACGCGCGGCCGTTCTTCTATCCGCTCAGTTCGCTGCCCGCGTACGAGGGCCAGGCCGAAGCCCTGGCCGCCCGCGACCGCAACCGCACGAGTTATGCCCTGAGCCCCTGGGCCGTCAATCTGCCCTCGGCGCTCAACCTGACCCATACCCAGGTGCACGCCGTGGCCGACGCCCTGAAGGAAATACTGGCAGCGGCCGCGGCGTAGCCGGTCCGACGCCGCGCACGCGGCACAGCCGGAGCGAGATCGACGCGGATGCCTCCACCAACGGTCAGCATCGGCCTCCTGGCCTACAACGAGGAGCGGTTCATCGGCAAGACCATCGAGGCCCTGCTGGCCCAGGACTTCACGGACTTCGAGGTCGTCGTCTCCGACAACTGCTCCACCGACCGCACCCCCGACATCTGCCGCCAGTACGCCGCCCGCGACCCGCGCCTTGTCTACGCCCGCAACTCCCGGAACGTCGGGTCGGCCGGGAACGTCAACGCGGCCTTCAGCCGCGCGCGCGGCAAGTACTTCATCCTGGCGTGCGGCCACGACCTGTGGGATCCGACGCTGCTTTCGAAGTGCGTCGCGGTCCTCGAAAGCGACCCGTCGGTGGTGCTCTGTTACACGGACTGTGCGTTCATCGACGAGGACGACCGCGTCACGGTGAAGTTGCCCCGCCAGGTTGACACGCGGGGGATGAACCTGCGCCGCCGGTACAACGCCGTCCTCTGGAGCCTCGACTGTTACGCCATCTGCGGGCTGCATCGGACGGAGGCGTTGCGGCAGGCGTTGCCGATGCAGCCGGTCATCGGACCCGACAACGTCGTGCTGAGCGAGTTGTCGATGCTCGGGGCCTTCGCCAACATTCCCGAGCCGCTGTTCCTTCTGCGGGTGTTCCGGACGTTGGGCCAGATGCCGGCCGTCTGGCAGCGGCTGCTGAACCGCGAGACCCGCTGGTGGCACGTGCCGGGCCTGTTCGCGGACTTTACGCGGGCCTTCCTCGCGATGGTGTCGCGGCGGGCGCCGACGCCGTCGGACCGCCTGTACCTGAGCGCCTCGACGCTGCTGCGGCTGGTGCGGATGATCGCGGGGTCGCTTGGCATGCTGATCGGTTCGACCGTCTTCCCGCGGACCTACACACGGCTGACCGACTGGCTGGTCCTCCGCGGCCGGCGCCGCGGCCCGGCCGCCGCGCCGCGCGACCCGGCCGACGAGTCCGGTACCCTGGGCGGGCCCCCCGCATGAGCGTCATCCGCCGGAACCTGGTCGCCAACGCCCTCAGCAGCGCCTACACCCCCCTGCTGGCCCTGGTGTGCCTGCCGTACTACATGCAGTCGATGGGGATGGAGGCGTTCGGCCTGGTCGGCTTCTTCACGGCGCTCTACTCCCTGCTCGCGCCCATCGTCATGGGCCTGAGCATGACCCTGAACCGGCGGCTGGCAATGCTCTCGGTCCGCCCCGACGGGACCAGGGAAATGCGCGACCTCCTGCGGACCCTGGAGATCGTCTACTGGCTCATCACCATCGGGCTCGGAATCGTCATCATGCTGGCCGCGCCCCTCCTCGCCGCCCACTGGGTGCGGGCACAGGAACTCCCGGTCCCCACCGTCAGCCGCGCGATCCTCCTGATGGGCGCCGCCCTGATGCTCCAGTTGCCCTACGCCCTGTACGCGGGCGGCCTGAACGGCCTGGAGCGGCAGGTCCTCCTGTGCGTCATCAACGCCGTCCTCTTCACGGCGCGGTTTGCCGGCGCCGTGGTCGCCCTGCGCTTCATCGCGCCAACGGTAGACGTGTTCTTCCTCTGGAACGTCGGCGCGAGCGCCGTGCACACGGTCGTCCTGGGCGTGGTGCTGTGGCTGGCCCTGCCGGCGACGGGCGTGCGCCCGGCGTTTCGAACGGAACTGCTCAGGGGCGTCCGGCGCTTTGCCGGCGGCGCCACCGCCATCTCCGTTGCCGCGCTCGTCCTCTGCCAACTCGACAAGGTCATCCTCAGCAAGATCCTCATGCTCGACCGGTTCGGCTACTACGCGATGGCCAGCATGGCGGCCACGGTCGTGTACTGCGTCATCAGCCCCGTCTTCACGGCCCTGAGCCCGCGCCTGACGCAACTGGCGACCAGCGACGACCCCGAGGCGCAGCCGGCCCTGCGTCGCCTGTACCACCTGGGCTCGCAACTGCAGTCGGCGCTGCTGCTGACCGCCGCCGCCGTCGCCGTCGTGTTCTCCCGCGAACTCCTCTGGGCCTGGACGGGCGATCCCGTCAAGGTCGAGCAGGCGAACCTGGTGTTCCTCCTGCTCGTCGTCGCGTTCACGCTGAACTGCCTCGCCAATTTGCCCTACGCCCTTCAGTTGGCGCACGGATGGACCAGCCTGGCGCTGTACGTGAACCTGGGGGGCATTGTCCTCGCCGTGCCCCTCATGACCGTCCTCGCCATTCGGTACGGCGCCGTGGGCGTTGCGGCGGCATGGGTGGCGGTGGCGGCGGTGACGTCGGCCGTCAGCGTCAACGTGGCCCACAGGCGGCTGCTGAAGGGGGAGAACTGGCGCTGGCACTTCGAGGACGTGGCCCTGCCGCTGGCCGCCACGGCCGCCGTGACGCTCCTCGGCCGCTGGCTCATGCCGGAGGGACTGTCGCGGCCGACGCTGCTCCTATATGTGATGCTCGTGGCCACAGCGGCGCTTCTTGGGGCGTCTCTGGCAACCCCCCAGCCGCGGAAGCACATCGTCGCATGGCTTCGCCGCCGCAGGGCCGCGGCGGCCGAGCAAGCGAACGACGCGCCCCCGACGCCCACCCCGCGCGACCCGCCCCCCTGACCACCGCGCCCGGCACCGATCAGGCCATCGGCTCCGAATCGGCCGCCGTCACGCTCGGCGCGATGGGGCCCGTGTGGGCAGAGTCAACCCTCGGCGCCAGCGCCATTCCGACGACTTTCGCGCCCAGGCAATGACAGGCGCAAGATGCGTGTCGCGCTCCCCCGCGTCCCGAAAACGATTGTTCCGGCGCGGCCAAGGCCTAGAATGGTCAGCGTACACGGGAAGGATTCCCCTTGAGCGATGAAGAGAGTCAAGACGCCGCCGACCCCTCGGTGCCGCCGAGCATCAAGCGGATGGTCCACTGCGACGCCATCGCCAACAACTACGACGCGGCCTTCAAAGACTACAAACTGCTTGAGTACGACCACCAGGTCCTGCTGAGGTGGTTCGCGAAGCCCGGCCGCCTGCTCGACCTCGGGTGCGGGACGGGGCGGACGCTCGTGGAGTTCGGCAAACGCGGCTTCGAGGTCGAGGGCGTGGACCTGGCGCCGCGGATGCTCGAAATCAGCCGCCGGAAACTTGACGAGGCGGGCCTCGCGGACGTCAAACTCCACGAGGGTAACCTGGCCGACCCGCCGATGGACCGCCTCAGCCCGCCCTACGCCTTTGCCGTCTGTCTCGGCGCCACCCTCGGCTACGTGCAGGGCCACGCGAACCGCGTCCGGGCCGTCCGGCAGGCGGGTTCGCTCCTGCGGCCGGGCGGAGAGTATGTCTTTCACGTGCAGAACTTCCTGTACAACCTGCCGACGCTGCACTTCCCGTTCATCGTGACGGGCCTGTTGAAGTGGCTCATCGGCCGCGGCGAAATCGGCGACCAGATCTTCTGGTGGTACCGCGACCTGCGGTGGGTGTACATGCACGCCTTCCGCCCGAAAGAGATCGAGAGACTGGTGCGCGACGCCGGGTTGGAACTGGTCGAGATCTTCTGCCTCAACAAGCCATGCGACGGACCGCTGGAAGGCAAGCGGCGGCGCCACTGGCGGTCGCACGGGTTCATCGTTCGCTGCCGACGGCCCGATGGGTAGCCCGGATGCTCCACTGGAATGTCCTGACGTCGGCCGATCCCGAGTGGCAGGGCCTTCACACTCTGCCCGCCGCAACGCTCTTCCATAGCGAGCGCTGGTGCCGCGTACTCGAGCGCGGGTTCGGCGGGCCGGTCGAAGCGCCCGCGCTGCTCTCGGGCGACGGGCGCGTCGTGGCCGCATGGCCCGCCTGCATGCTCACACTTGGACCCGTCCGCATGCTCTACGGCGTGTTCCCGAAGGGGAACTTCGTCGGAGAGGCCGAGACCATCGCTGAGCACCTCGACGGCCTGAGAGACGTATGCCGGTCGCGCGGCGTCCATGCCGTCCGGATGATCGCCTGCGAGGACGATCCCGTGCGCGACCTGCCGGGGGCGATCCGCACCGAGCAGGTGCGGCACGTGCTGGACCTGGCGGGCAAGACGCCCGAGAGCCTGTGGGACGGGTACAAGCAGGTCGTCCGCCGCCAGGTCCGCCAGGCGCGGAAGGCGGGCCTGGAGGTCCGCCCGATGGGG
>DATKXP010000081.1:0-14096 GCA_035529015.1 Phycisphaerae bacterium
ACGGTCGAGGCTTTCGTCAAGCATCTTGAGGGCGAGGCCGTCGAGAAGAAGATCTTCATCCCCTGCAGCCATTACTACTACGAGACGGCCGTCAATGACGAGAGCCGTGTTGCGGAGCAGTGGTGACACGGCCGTCCCGGGCAACACGGATTCCCCGTGTTTACAGCATAGGGGGCGGTGCCAGGCCAGGCAGCCCCTTCGCCTGAGGTGAACGGCGACCGCGCACGGGCGGCCCCCCTCAGAAGCCGGGGCAGAAAGGGCAGGTGACGCGTGAGACTCTGGCTTTGGTCGGTGACGCGGATCGTCCTCATCGCGTTGCTCGCACGGGCCGTTTCCGGGGGGCTGGCCGAGGCAGACCCCCCGGCCGGGAAGCCGCTGCCGATCCGGGACAAGACGCTCGTGGCGTGGGTATACGTGGCCAACCTGACCCAGCGGGGGGGAAGTGCGCTGACGCTCGAAAATCCCGGCGGTGTCTTCGACGCGATCGTGTTCGGCGAGTTGGCGCGCGGCAAGTGGATGGCCGGCAGCAACATCTTCGCCCGGACGCAAAGGCAGCAGAGCGGCTACCCCGCGGAGAAGGCCGACCCCAAGACGCCGGTCCAGATCGCGATCGTGTACAAGGGCAAACAGGTCACCCTCTACCGCAACGGCCTGGAGTACGCCGACTATCGCATGGGGCCCGAACCGGTCGTGTTCTCGACCGACAGCGTCGTGCTGATGGGCTTGAGGCACCTGGACGCCGGGGGGGCGCGCTTCTTCGCCGGCTCGATCGACGACGCCCGCGTCTACGACCTCGCCCTGGACGCCAAGACCATCGCTTCCCTCAAGCCCAACGAGCCGTCGGACCCCAAGCCGGCGGGCTGGTGGAACTTCGAGGACGGCAAGGCCGAGGACCTGATGAAGACCTTCCCGGCCGGCAAACTCGTCGGGGGGGCGAAGATCGCCGACGGCAGGCTCCATCTCGACGGGCGCAGCGGCCTGATGGTCGTGGGGGCCACCGTCCGTTCCGCCGGGCCCGCGATCGTGGGCGCTCCCGGCCCGGATGCCATCGACAATCTCCGCACGCTGCGCACCATGATGGCCCGCGATCCTCACCGGCCGGGCTACCACTTCGTGAACCCGGACCAGCGCGGCATGCCGTTCGACCCCAACGGGGCGATCTTCTGGAAGGGGCGGTACCATCTCTTCTACATCTTCCAGGACGGTCGCGGACACAACTGGGGCCACGCATCGAGCATCGACCTGTTCCATTGGCGGCATCACCCGACCGGCCTGGTCTCCGGCATGTTCAGCGGCAACGCCTTCGTCAACAAGGACGGCAAGCCCACGATGTGCTACCACCAGGTGGGCCAGGGCAATGCGATGGCCGTCGCGCTCGACGACCAGTTGAACCAGTGGGAGAAGTTGCCGACCAACCCCATCACTCCCAAGACACAGGAGGGCGACCCGCATCACGGCAAGTACCGGTCGTGGGACCCGTACGGCTGGGTGGAGGACGACACGTACTACGCCATATTCGGCGGCAAGAGGCCCGCGGTGGCCAAGTGCAAGACGCTCGGCGGAGACTGGCAATACGCGGGCGATCTGTTGGCCCATGCCGTCGAGGGCGTGAGCATCAACGAAGACGTGTCCTGTGCGGATCTGTTCAAGATCGGTGACAAACGCATGCTCCTGTGCATCAGCCACGGGCTGGGGGCCCGTTACTACCTGGGCCGGTGGAGGGGCGAGCAGTTCCATCCCCAGTTCCACGAGCGAATGAGTTGGGTGGACAACGAGTTCTTCGCCCCCGAAAGCCTGCTGGACGACCGGGGCCGGCGCATCATGTGGGCGTGGATCTTCGACCGCCGCTCCGCCGCCACACGCGGTGCCAGCGGCTGGTCCGGCACGATGAGTCTGCCGCGCGTGCTCTCCCTGGATAAAGACGGCAGGCTGCGGATGCGCCCGCCCGAGGAAATCCGGACCCTGCGCTACAATCCCTGGACCGCAGAGAACCTCACCGTCCAGGCCGATGCTGAAGTGCGACTGAAGGACGTGGGCGGCAAGAGCATCGAACTGTCGGTCGAGATGGCCCCGGGGAAGGGGGCCAGGCAGTTCGGCATGAAGGTCTGCTGTTCGCCGGACGGCCAGGAGCAGACGCTGGTCTACTACGACGCGGCGGACAGGAAACTCAAGGTCGATACCCGCCAGTCGGGCCGCGAAGGGCCGAAGAAGATCGAGGCCGCCCCGCTCGAACTGCCCGCGGGGCAGACGCTGAGGCTCCGCGTGTTCGTGGACAAGTCCGTCGTCGAGGTCTTTGCCAACGACGGCCGCCAGGCGATCGCACGCCGGATCTACCCGTCCCGGGCCGACAGCGAGGGGGTGGTCCTGTTCTCCGACGGTGGGCCCACGGAAGTGATCTCGCTCCAGGCCTGGGACATGATGCCGTCGAATCCGTTCTAGCCCCGCTCGCGATCCGGTCGCCGGCATCGCCCGGAAGGGAGAAGGCAATGAGAGGGCATCTGGTCCAATTCGTCGCGCTGTGCGTCGTGGTCGGCGCGTGCCTCGCCTTGGCCCGCGCCCAGGACGTCGGGCGAATGGTCGGCGATGCGCGGGCCTTGCGCGAGAAGTTCCTCAATGATCCCTACCGGCCCGCCTATCACTTCGTCAGCCCCGAAGGCCGATGCGCCCCGTTCGACCCGAACGCGGCGATCTTCTGGAAGGGCCGATACCACCTGATGTACATCGTCCAGACCCCCAAGGGCCACTGCTGGGGCCACGCGTCCAGCACGGACCTGGTGTACTGGCGGCACCACGGACCGGCCCTGGAACCGGGGGAGGGCGACGAGGGCATCTTCAGCGGCGGCATCTTCGCCGACAAGAACGGTGTGCCGACCATCACCTACTGGGGCCTTGGCGAAGGGCGAAAGCCGCGAGGCATCTGCCTGGCAACCAGCACGGACAAGAACCTCGACACCTGGACCAAGAGCCCGCACAACCCCGTGATCGAGTCCACGGGCTTCGGCTACGCGGCGCACAACGTCGGCAAGGACGACGAGGCGATCTACGGTACGGCCGATCCGTCGGCGATCTGGATCAAAGACGGACGGTACTACGTGCTCACGGGCAATCTGCTCGTCCTCAACGAGTTCGGCAAGAAACGCAAGCAGGCCCGGCACATGGGCGATACGCTGTACCTGCTTCGCTCGGATGACCTGGTCACGTGGCAGTACCTGCACCCGTTCTACACGTCCGACCGAAAGTGGACCCGCGCCGACGAAGACAACATGTGCCCTGAGTTCTTCCCCCTGCCGGCCGGTCCGGACGGCGGCAAGCCCGGCGACCGCCACATGATCCTGTGCATCAGCCACAATCTGGGCTGCCGGTACTACATCGGCACGTATGCCGACGATCGCTTCACCCCCGAGAGGCACGGGCGGATGACGTGGGTGGACAAGGCCTTCTTCGCCCCGGAGGTCCTCCTCGACGCCGGAGGCCGTCGGATCATGTGGGCGTGGATCTTCGACCAGCGAAGCGCCGGAACGCGAAACGACAGCGGCTGGTCGGGCACGATGAGCCTGCCGCGCACGCTCTGGCTGGGCGACGACAAGACCCTGCGCATGCGCCCCGTCGAGGAACTCGAGGCGCTGCGCTACAACGAGCAGACGGCCGGGAACATCGCCGTCGAGGCCGAAAAGGAGGTCGTGCTCGACACGATCGCGGGCAACACGATCGAACTTATGGTCGAAGTCGATCCCCAGGGCGCCGGGCAGTGCGGCGTGAAGGTCTGCCGATCGCCCGACGGCGCGGAACAGACCCGTGTCTACTATGATGCCGCCGACAAGAAACTGAAGATCGACGTAACCCGCGCGAGCCTGGGCGAAGGGCCGAAGAACGTTGAGGCCGGTCCCTTCGAACTGAAACCGGGCGAGACGCTGACGTTGCGGGTGTTCGTGGACAAGTCGGTCGTCGAGGCCTTCGCCAACGACCGCCAGGCGGTCGTGCGGCGGATCTATCCCACGCGGGCCGACAGCGTGGGCGTGTCGCTCTTCTCCCAGGGCGGCGCCGCCAAGGTCCGCGGCGTCAAGGCCTGGGAGATGATGCCCAGCAATCCCTATTAACCCGGATTTCCTGGTTAAGAATAAGATGAAACAACTGTTGATTTTCATGTTGGCCCTCATGGTTGGGAGTGCTTGCAGTGCCGCACCGACGAAGGCTGATTTCTACCTGTCCCCTAAAGGCTCCGACGACTGGTCCGGAACATTGTCCGAGCCCGACGCACAGGGGACTGATGGTCCTTTCGCGACGCTGGAGCGAGCGCGCGACGCCGTTCGGGATTTGAAAAAGAGCAAGTCGACGGACCTCGTTGTTCTGGTTCGCGAGGGAACCTACCAACTGGAGAAGACGGTTGTGTTCGGTCTGGAGGATTCGGGAGAGGGCGACTCGACCGTCACCTATGCCGCCTATCCCGGCGAGAAGCCTGTGTTCAGTTCGAGTCGGGAGATCAAAGGCTGGAAAAAGGCGATCGGCGAGCTTCCGGGTCTGCCCGGGGAGGCGTGCGGAAAGGTGTGGACGGCGGACGTTTCCGATCGCTTTTTCACGCTCTATGATGCTGAGGGGCTGCTGCCGCGCGCGCGGTCGGCCGGTTTCATTCCGTTGGACGGCGGCAGTCGCAACACGCTTCATTTCCCAGAGGGCAGATTGAAGAACTGGCCGAATGTCGCAGATGTGGAGATTGTCGTCCGTCCCCATCACGCATGGATTGTCAATATCCTGCCGTTGGCCTCGATTGACGAGGAGAAGCAGATCGCCCGCACGTCGATCCCGGCAACTTATGCGATGGATGCGCTCAAGTACTTGGCAGGGACTGAGTCGTGTTGGGTTGAGAATGTGCTGGAGGCGCTCGATGAGCCGGGCGAGTGGGTCTTGAATACGAAGGAGGGCAGGCTCTACCTGTGGCCGAGAAGCAAGACATCGCCCAAGGGCATCATGGCACCCTTGTTGAAGGAATATGTCCGCGTCGAAGGCCATGTGGATGAGCAGGGGCCGAAGGACATTCCTGTGCGCAATCTGTGCTTCCGCGGCCTTGCGTTTGTGCATGGCGAGCGCGATTCGCTGACGACCGATGATAAGGGTCTTCAACACGATTGGGAGATGCACGACAAGGCCAACGCCCTGGTGCGTCTGCGCGGCGCTGAGAACTGCGTCATCGAGACGTGTCACTTTGCTCACAGCGGCGGGACTGCGATCCGGGTGGATCTGCATGGGCAGCAGAACCGGATTGTCGGCAATCACATTGAATATATCGGGGGAACCGGCGTTCTGTTGTGCGGCTACGGTCCGGGAACCAAAGATGTCAACCATCACAATGTGGTCTATAACAACCATATTCATCATACCGGCGAAGTCTATTCGCATTCTCCGGGCGTGTTTGTGTGGCAGAGCGGCGAGAACCGCGTGGCAAACAACCTGATCCACCACACGCCCTACGCAGGGATCATCGTTTCCGGCGTCATGACTGCGTTTTTCGGAAAGAGAGATGGAGGCCGGGAGTTGGCTCGAACGATCCGGTGGCATGAAGTAGGCGGCAAGCCGGGTGAACGAACGCTGGATCAGGTCAGGCCGTTTCTGCATTCACACGACAATCGCATTGAATACAACGAGATTCACCATGCGATGGAGCAACTCGGCGACGGCAACGGAATCTACATTCGCGGGGCGGGTGCGGGGAACATGATCCGCCGCAACTATATTCACCATCTTCTCGCTCCTGTTAGTATGCAGTCCGCCATCCGAACTGACGGCGGGCAGCGCGATACGCTGATCGCCGAGAATGTGATCTACAAGTGTGTTTCGCACGGTATCCATCTTAAGTTGAATAACCGTGCGGAGAACAACATCATTGTCGATCTCATCGAACCCACGCACAGGGGCAAGAAAGCCCCAGTCTGTTTCTTTAGACTGCGCGAAGGGCCGATGACGGGCGGTTCGATCCAGCGGAATGTCCTCTATGATACAGGGAGCCGTGGCACATTTTTCGATCAAGGCAAGAATCCGCGGCTTCCGGCGGCGTGGGCCAAGGAAGGCGACACGGATTACAACATTTACTATTGCGCAGGAGATCCCAAATGGGGTCAGCAAGAGCTTGAGAAGGCGCAGCGCGACGGAATCGACGCCCACAGCCTGGCCGTCGATCCGCTCTTTGTTGATCCGGAGAATGGCGACTTCAGGTTCAAGGCGGGATCACCCGCGCTGAAAATGGGCATTGTCCCGATTGATCTGTCGAAGGTTGGCCTGAAAAAGTGAGTGCGGGATGCTGATGTGACTGAATGGGGAGGAAGCATACTCATCGACCAGGGCAGTGGTTTCACCCCACGATTAAAGAGAGGGGTTGCCAATGAGGGTGTTCCTTTTTGTCCTCGGCGTCGTGAGCGCCGCTGCATGGGCCGACCTGCCGCCGTCGCACGGGCTGGACGAGGTGAGTCACACGCGAGTGGAACTGCGTGGCGGGTTCTGGGGCCCACGGCTGAAGACCCATCACGAGGTGACCGTCCCTCACGCGCTCGATTGTCTGGAGAAGGCGGGGCACGTCACCAACTTCGACAAGGCGGCCGGCGTGTTCGATGGCCCGCTCCAAGGCCACCATGCTTTCGACTCGGATCTTCACAAGGCCCTCGAAGGGGCACTGTACTCGCTGGCTCATCGCGACGACCCCACGTTGCGCCGGCGCGTGGAAGGCATCCTCGACCGCATCCTGGCCGCTCAGCAAGAGGACGGGTTCCTGATCTCGTGCTACATCGTCAAGGACCCCGACAAGCGGTGGGACGAGTTGCGGTTGGAGCACCAGTTGTACAACGCGGGCCACTTCTTCGAGATGGCGGTCGAGCACCATCGGCTGACCGGGCAGACGAAGGTGCTCGACGCGGCGAGGCGATTTGCCGACCACATCGACGGCGTTTTCGGACCCGGCAAGCGGTATGACGTGGGGGGGCACGAGGAGGTCGAACTGGCCCTCGTCAAACTCTACCGCGCCACGGGCCGGCGGCGGTACCTGGAATTGTCGCGGTTCTTCCTGGACGAGCGCGGCCACGCCCACGGGTTGGAGCGCAAGCCCTTCGATCCCAAGAGCGTTTCGACGGAACTGCCGACATTCAAGCCCCCGCTGACCCAGGATCAGCGCCGCACCGTTCGGCGCGCCCGCAACAGCATCCGCAACGGCCGCATGCAGGACCACAAGCCGCTGACCCAGCAGCACGAGGCGGTAGGCCACGCCGTCCGGGCCGGATACGTCTACTCGGCGATGGCCGATATCGCGCGTTTCATGGACGCCCCGGCCTACGAACTGGCCCTGGACGATCTCTGGCGCGACGTGGTGAGCCGGAAGATGTACCTGACCGGGGGCATCGGCACGGCCCAGTATCACGATGAGGGCTTTGGAGACCCGTACCTGCTGCCCAACCAGTCGGCCTACTGCGAGTCGTGCGCGGCCGTCGCCCACGTGCTCTGGCAGCACCGGATGAGCCTGCTCAAAGGGCAGGCCAGGTACGCCGACGTGATGGAACTCGCGCTGTACAACGGTGTGCTCTCGGGGATTTCCATCTCCGGCGACGCGTTCTTCTACCAGAACCCGCTGGCCGGCAAAGGCGGACGCCGATCGTCGTGGATAGGCCTGGCCTGCTGCCCGACGAACCTCACGCGCATCATCCCGCAGGTCGGCGGATTGGCGTATGCCCGGGGCAAGCGGCAGGTGTACGTCAACCTCTACCTCGCCGGCGAGGCCGCGATCAAGATGGATGACGGCACGACGGTCACCCTGGTCCAGCAGACCGACTACCCGTGGGACGGCCGCGTGCGGCTGACGGTCACGCCGGATCAGACGGCCGAATTCACCCTGTGTCTGCGGATCCCCGGTTGGGCACGCGGCCGACCCGTTCCCAGCGACCTGTACCGCTTCGCCGACCCCGATGTCCCGCCGGTCGGGCTGAAGGTCAACGGCCAGGCGACCAGTCCTTCCCCGCGAGACGACGGCTACGTCCACTTGCAGCGTCGTTGGCAGGCCGGGGACGTGGTTGAACTCGACCTGCCGATGCCGGTCCACCGGGTGTACGCGCACGAGAAAGTCGAGGCCGACCAGGGCAGGGCGGCGCTCGTGCGCGGCCCGATCGTTTACTGCCTCGAGGCCGTAGATCATCCCGAAGTGGACTTGCTCAACGTCTCGCTGCCGCGCGAGGCGGAACTGTCTGCCGAGCACCGGCCGAGCCTCCTGGGCGGCGTGACGGTCCTGTGTGCCAAGGGCGAGGATAGTCAGCAGCGGGGTGTGGACCTTACGGCCGTGCCCTATTACGCCTGGGCAAACCGCGGCACCGGAGCCATGACGGTTTGGGTGAACGAACAATGAACTCCATCGGCAAACACCGCCATGCCGGACCCGCAGTCGAAACCACCAGGTCTCCTCAGCCCCTTGACCCGACCGTGCCGTGAGCGATTCGCGCCCGGAGGTCTGAGCCGCCTTCCGCGGCAAAGGGCACTGACAGAGCCGCGGGATAGACTGAGAATCGGGGGCCGCGGCCGGCCTAATCCGTGTTCACTCATCCACAGAGGGCCCGCTCGGTGGTGTCGGCCGACGCGCCGACGCGTGATACGAAAGGACGTGACCAGTGACGACTACGACAAAGCGCCTGTTGAGTGTGGTTGTTCTCATGGCCGTGGTTGCGGTGGCGGCGGTTCAGCCAGCCGAGGCGGGGCAGGCGGGCAAGAGCCCGGTGAAGGTGTTTATCCTGGCCGGCCAGTCGAACATGGAGGGCGCGGGGGCCATCAAGGGCAGCGAGAGGAACGGCGGCAAGGGGAGCCTGGAGTACCTCGTCAAGGATCCCGCCACGGCGAAGCAGTTCGCGCACACCGTGGACAAAGACGGCAAGTGGGTGGTCCGCGACGACGTGTGGATCTGGTACCTCGGCCGCAAGGGCGGCCTGACGGCCGGCTACGGGGCGCGGAGCGACCGCATCGGCCCGGAGTTTCAGTTCGGTCACGTCATGGGCGACGCCTGCGACAACCAGGTGCTGCTGATCAAGACGGCGTGGGGCGGCAAGAGCCTGGCGAAGGATTTCAGGCCGCCGAGTTCCGGCGGCGAAGTCGGGCCGTTCTACACCGAGATGCTCAAGCACCTCAAGGACGTGCTGGCGGACCTCAAGACGCACTTCCCGGACTACGACGGGAAGGGCTACGAGATCGCGGGCTTCGGCTGGCACCAGGGGTGGAACGACGGGTGCGGCGCCGACATGGTCGCCGAGTACGAGACGAACATGGCCAACTTCATCCGCGACGTGCGGAAGGCCCTCGGCGTCAAGGACCTGCCGTTCGTCATCGCCGACAGCGGCTTCGGCGGCCGCAACCAGAAGGTGGACCGGCGCCTGGGCATTCGCAAGGCCCAGGCCGCCGTCGCCAGGTACCCCGAGTTCAAGGGCACGGTGTTCTGCGTGGAGACGCAGGACTACTTTCGGCCGCCGGAAGAGTCGCCCTCGCGGCAGGGTTACCACTGGAACGGCAACGCCGAGACGTACTTCCTGATCGGCAACGGTATGGGCGAGGCAATGAAGAGTCTGGCTGCCGCCGGCACCAAGAGCATAGCCGGCAAGGCACGCGCCAAGACGAAGTAAGGCGGGTTCGGATCCCGAAGCGCTGGAGGATTGCCCTCACGCCCTGCCGCCGCTTCTCCTGTGCTTGCCGGTTTACGCGCCCGATTGAGTCGGTGATGACAAGTCGATTCACGACGGCGCCCGGCAAGATGCGCGAGAGAATCTCCCCCCGCTATTGGCAGGGCCGGGAGGCAGAATAGGATCACCGGAAAGACCACGGTGGTCGTGGGCGCGAGTCTCTCTGGGAAACGCCGGCTAGGAAAGGTCCGGAGCAGTTGGGAAGGCCGACCATGATCCCGGGCAGAAGACCATCGAGCCAACGCGGCAGGACGTGTGGCATTCCACTCATCTTCGTTTGCGCCCTGTGCTCCTGGGCGATAGCGGCAGAAACGCGGGTGACCCTGGCCAATGCCCACATCCGCGTGACGCTCGAGAAGGGAGGCGGGGCGTGGAGGCTGGCGCATCTCGCCCGCAGCGATGGCGAGGACGGTCTGGCCGTCAACAGTGACGAGTTCGAAATCCTGCTGTTTGACGGCTCGCGGTACACCGCAGCGGACTATGCGCATGGTGGCGGGCCGACGCGCGGCCGCCAGGCGGGTCGCGAGACGGTCTGCATCGACTACCGGCGGAAGGCAAGCACGCCGCAGACCGCCCCGCAAGGGATCACCGTCCACTACACGCTCGGAGACGGCCCGTACGTCCGCAAGAGTATCTGCCTGGCAATGCGCGAAGGCGAGAAGGTTGACCGCCTGCAGGTGCTGCGATTCTCGACGGATCGAGAAGCCTCGCGCGGCGGCCTGGGGCAGCCGGTCTTCATCGGCAACTGGTTCTTCGGCGTCGAGTATCCGGGCTTCTACAGCCGTCACAGCGACGGCTTCGTCGAGCCGGACGTCATGTACCGAATCCCCTACGACATCGACCTGGAAGGCGGCGACCGGGAGCACGCGCCGCGCAGGGGGTTGGTCACGCTCTTCCACTTCCCGGGCCGTGCCCGACGTCAACCGGACAAAACGTGGGGCATCCAAAGCAGGACGGCCGTCATCGGCATCAGCCGCGCCAGGGGCGAAGGCGCCGAGATCGGGCTGCTCGACTACATCGCCGAGACCCGCAAGCCGACGCGAAGCCACCTGCACTACAACAACTGGTACAGCGCAGACGGCAAGGTCGTGACCGTCGATGGCTTTGTCCACGGCGTCTACCGGACCATCCGCGACCGCCTGAAACCCTACGGCGCCACGCTCGATGCGATGGTCCCCGACCACGGGTGGGAGAACTCCAAGACGTTCGACCGGATCTTCGAGCCCAAAACCGACGGCCGGTGCGACCCGCTGCCCAAGGTCGGCGAGGCCCTGATGCGAGAGGGGACGCGGCTTGGAATCTGGATGGCCCTGGACGGGACCAACCAGAGCCTGAAGCGCGGGCTGGAGGTCGGCTACCGCTCGGCCTACAAGCAGGGGTTCGACCGCTCCGCGGCCCGGTGGCACCAAGGCAAGGACTACTTCGATATCCTGGATCCCCGGTACCAGTCGGACTTGAAGCGTTCGTTGCGGCTGCTTCTGGTGGACGCGAAGGTTGACTACATCAAGCACGACTTCAACCACAACTTCACCACGCACCATCTGCCGCAGCGGCATGCCCGCGAGCGGTGCCTCGACGCGACGCTGGATCTGCTCGCCTACGAGCGGGAACTGCATCCGGGCGTCTTCCAGAACTACACCAACGGCACGTGGTTCAGCCCCTGGTGGCTCCAGGTGGTGGACTGCCTCTGGATGATGTCGGGCGATTCCGGCGGGGGCGGGGCCTGGCCGGAGTTGTCCCTCCGGGCCGGCGCGACGACCTACCGCGACAAGTACTTCTTCCAGAACTTCAACAACCCCCAGCGCTGCCCGCGGCCGATTATCCCGATCGCCAACTTTATGACGCACGGCATCCTGTTCTCGAAGAGAAAGCCGTTCACCGATTTCAAGGACACGCTCCGCGACTGGTCGGACTACGTGGTCATGTACTTCGCCCGCGGCACGACGCTGAAGGAACTGTACATCGATCCGGAACTGCTGGACGAGGACCAGTGGAAGGTGCTGGGCATGGCAGCCAACTGGGCCGTCCGCAATCAGCGGCGCCTCATGAACACCGTCTTCGTCGGCGGCGACCCCGAACGGGGCGGGGTCTACGGATACGTCAGTTGGGTCGATGACCGGGCCATCCTTACGCTGCGGAACCCGGACCGGGGGCCCCAGGCGATCAAGGTGCCTTTCGACCGGAGCGTCTACTACCGCGGCCCGAATGGCCGGCCCTGCCGGGCGAGGGTGATCTATCCGTTCATCGAGGCAATGCCTTGGCGGCTGACGTCCGGCCAGGCGTTCGAGGTCGAGGTGCCGGGCGAATCCGTGCACGTCTTCGAGTTGGAGCCGGGCGGGCCGCAACGGAATCGTGCAGGGCGGCCGGCGCCTTTACCGGCGGCCGAGGCCGGTGTCCGGGACGATGCCTTCGAGTTGACGCTGCGCGTGCCCGATGAGGCCTTCAAGCGGTACGACCTGGTCGTCCAGCCCTGGGCCGCAGTGACACCGTCGTTGCGCATCGACGGGGCCGAGGCGGCGGCGACTCGATCCAACCGGGGCAAGGCATGGGGTCTCCACGCTTACGACTTGCGGGATCGCCGAGGAAGGACCGTGGAGATCGTCGGCCGATTGACCGCGCCGGCGGATGGCCCTCGCCTGCGGCCTGATCGAAAGGCCCTGCTGGACGTCTGGCTGATCGCCGACAGGAAGGCCACTTTGCCCGGGGCGAACGGCCCGGCCGACGGTTACCCCCATGCCGTCTCGAAGGACTTCCGTCACCTCAGCCAGAGGCTGATTGACAAGAAGGAGATCGAGGTCCACGTTGCGCCAAGACAGCACGATGGAGGTGCCCGATGAAAGCAGGACGTCTTGCCCGTCTCCGGCAGACGTCCTCGCAAGTTCCGGAGTTCCGAGGACACGGGGGGTTACCCGCCCCGGCGCCGGACGTGTTTGGAACGCCTGTGGCCATCCGGCAGAGGGCAACGGGCGTGCGCTGCCGCATCGTCAGGGCGTCGCCACGGGCGTGAAGAGCACGTCCACGCGGTTGCGGCCACCCCGTTTGGCGCTATAGAGGGCCGCATCGGCGCGCTCCAGAAGGGCGGCCTCGTCATCCTCCGGTTGGCCCGACCACTCCGCGATGCCACAACTCATGGTGAACGCAGGGCCGTCCGGCCAGGACGCCGACGCTATCCGCCGGCGCATCCTCTCCAACGCCGTTACCGCATCGGACGCGCTTGTCTCGGGCATCAGCAGAACGAACTCGTCGCCGCCATAGCGGGCGACCACGTCGGTGACGCGCGCCTCGGCCCGCAGGGCCTCTGCCACAACCCGGAGGACCTTGTCGCCAACCGTGTGACCCCAGTGGTCGTTAACCCGCTTGAAGTGATCCAGATCGACCAGCGCAACGGAGAAGGGCCACTGATGCAGGGCCGCGCGGGCATACTCGGCTCGGAGCCTCTCCTCGAACACGTGGCGCGTCCCGACCGTTGTCAGGGCGTCGGTCCGGGCTTCACGGAGAATGAAGAGTGCGTTCGTGAGGTTGGTGCTCAGGATGTCGCGGAGCAAACCACAGGTGTACTGGAGGGCCTCGTCCGCCTCGGCGAGGTCGAGCGTGCAATGGCACATGCACAAGTAACCGCAGATGCCGTCCCCGCGGTCGGGCAAGTGCGGGCGGGCGGAATCAAGGCCCAAGTCAATGTGTAATCTTGGCGGGGAGCCTCCGAGGGCTGCGCAGGGGGCCGGGACGTCGGAGTGGACGAGCCTGGGGGCTTCGGAAGGCTGCACCAGGTCGCCTAGAGCGAGAAGGGCCTCCTCCGGACACGGACAGCCTCTGCGGCACGTCAACGGCTGCTGTGCCAGGGCATCCGTGTTGCCGCCGATGTACAACACACTCCGGCGAACGTTGAAGATCCGGCAGGCCTCGGCGGTGATGAGCCTGAGGAGTTCGTTCACGTCCAGCGACCTGAGGCGTCTGATGAGTCTGGCGATGCTCTCGGCCCCCGCCTTCATGGAGTTGAGAACATCCAGGCGATGGGTCAGGATGTCCCGACTGGAGACCATGCCCACCGGCACGCCGTCCTTAATGATCGGCAGGTGCCGGATGCCATGTTTGGCCATCAACCCGTGAGCCTGGGCGGTCGTGGCGTCGGCGCCGCACGAGATCACGTCGGCCGTCATGATTGCCTGCACCGGCGTGGAGACGGGGTCGGCCAACGCAGCGACCACGCCTCTCGCGATGTCGCGCTCGGTAACAATCCCAACAGCAGTTTCCCCGCTCTCGCCGAGGACCACAAGACAGCCGACCTCCTCTCTCTGCATCTTCACGGCGGCCGCACGCACGGACTCGGTGGCGACGATCGTCATGACATCGCGAGCGTGCCCCGCGGTCTTGGTCAGGCCGGTAACCGTTGTCATGCCGTCTCTTCCC
>DATKXP010000082.1:0-12442 GCA_035529015.1 Phycisphaerae bacterium
TCCTTCTGGTCGCAGCCAAGCCACGCGCCCATCGGCGTCTGGCGCGATCCGCTTTATCGTTCGGGACTTGCATTCCCCCGCATCGGGTCATTCTCCGTGCCCCGCGCACGCAGACGCTCTTGGCGTTTTCCACGCCGCTACTCATCCGGCGGCGTCGGCGAAACCTTGACGGACCGGAGCAGATCCTCCGGTCCGTGCAATGTGAGCCCGGCATAGAGCTTGAAGTCGTTCTGGGCGCAGCCGCGCATGAAGACCTGGTTCCACCCCTTGCGGAACTGGATGGTCTGCTTCCGTACCGGCTCGACGAAGCCCGGATACGTGGGTTTCTCCGCCAGCTTCGTCTCGTTGACCCAGTATTGTCCAAGCCCGTACGTGTCGAAGAAGATATCGCATTCCAGCGCGCAGTCCTGCGGCATCTGGATCCAGGTGGCTGCGTAGGCGAACGCGGGCCCCTCGCAGACGACGATGCTGTCGCCGACGGTGCTCTTGGGCTCCCATCGAAGTTCGCGCTGCACCCCCTTCACGTCCTGCGTCAAGGGGCCCTTGTACAAGGCCTTCATATCGACCTTGCGGTCATCGGGGGGATAGGTGGCCGCCGCGAAGAGCTCACGCGTGAAGTTATGGCCGTGCGTCTGCGGATGGGGATCGTTCGGCCGGTTCTTCAGGTTTTCGCCTCCCCACGGTCCACACACCACCCAGTCGCGGATCGGCAGCTTGTCCATGCCGACGGCCTGCGACCAGGCCGGCGGCGTCGGCGAAACCTTGACGGGCCAGAGCAGATCCTCGGGGCCGTGCAGGATGAATCCATTCTTAAGCTCGGCCCCATTCTGCGCACAACCGCGCATGAACACCTGGTTCCATCCCTTGTGGAAGTCGATCGTCTGCTTCCGTTCCGGCGCATAAAAACCCGGATAGGTCGTCTTTCCCGCCAACTTCGTGTCGTTGACCCAATATTCGGCCGATCCGTAGGCATCGAACAGGATCTCGCATTCCAACCGGCAATCCTGCGGCACATAGATCCACGTAGCGGCAAACCAGAACTCGGGGCCGATGCACACGAAGACGGTATCGCCGGCGGCATTCCTGGGCGTCCAACGCACCTCGCGCTGGATCCCCTTCACGTCCTGCGTCAGGGGACTTTTGTACACGGCTTTCATATCGACCTTGCGGTCATCGGGGGGATACGTGGCCGCCGCGAAGAGCAAACGCGTGAAGTTATGGCCCTGCGTCTGCGGATGGGGATCGTTCGGCCGGTTCTTCAGGTTCGCGCCGCCCCACGGTCCACAAACCACCCAGTTGCGGACCGGCAACCGGTCCATGCCGACGAACTGCGCCTGCGACCAGGCGCCGGGATAGAGGCGCGCTTCGGCGGGCATGTCCATGGTCATCGTGGCGTTCTGCAGCCTGCCCACGTTCGCCCACCAGAAGTTCGCGTTGCCGCCCAGGGTCGCGGCAAAGTCGGCCTGCGTCCGCAGACCGCTCAGTTTCGCCGTCGGAATGGCGGTCTTCGGAATCGCCGCGGCGATGACGAAACCTTTTCCGTCCGGATCGATGGTGTAGCCAAGTTTCGCATCCCGGATCAATCCGACATGTGCGAACGAGACGGAACTGACCGGAGACGTGAACTTCGCCGGCGCCGGCGCCCCGCCGAGGCTCCACTGCGGATACATGCCAACCGCGATGGGCCGCACGGTTTCCTTGTCCTTGACAAGGGCGAACACGATGCGGACGTCACCCGGCCGGCCTTCTTCTCTTCCCGGGGCGGCCTGGGGATCGCCCTGCAGGTAGAAGCTCACGAAATCCGCGCCCCGGTCGTGGGCGTAGATCGTGGTCGGGTCGCCCATGTCCACCGGTGTGAAGGGGTTTGCCGTGCGCACGTGCCAGCGCAGGAAAATCTGCGCGGTGTCGTACATGCAGTGGACTTCGACCTTGCGCTGGTCGTCGAGTCCGAAGAGGACCGGCTCGGCGATCTCCCAGCCGTTCATCGTTCCGTCCAGGCTTGGCCCGCCGCCTGGCGCCGGCATGAAGTTTGCCAGCGCGGCCTTGCCCGCGCCGCCGCGCAGCGCCAGCGCGAACGGATTGGGCGGGCCGACCTGCCCGGCGGACATAACCACCGTGGCTGCCGCCAATTTCACCGGCCTGACCGCGCCGGGCGTCCAGCCATCGAGACGGTAGACAGTGGCGGCGTTGCGCCCGAGAGCCAGATAGACCTGCTTGTCGGTCGCGTTGAGGAAATGCTGGCCAAACCACGATTCCCCGGTGACGCAGTACATGCCCCCCGTTCCTCGACCGTAGCGGAAGGAGTCCGACATCACCGTGTCCACGTACAGGCCGTCCGTGGTGTACAAATGATACAGCCCGTTGCTGTCGAAGGTGCCCACGATGCCATAGACCGGATCGGCGATCATCTGCGTGCCATAAACTTCGCCCGGATTCGCCACGCGGAACGCCTTGCGCCCGACACGCCATTTCATCGCGAAGCCGCCGTTGCCGTCCGGCACGTAGCGGCTCAGCTTGAATTGCGCCCAGCGAGACCCGGCATTGTCCATGCCGCCGGGATTGCCTGGTCCCGCGTTGTCGGACACATAGAAACCATCTTCCATGGTGCCGGCCACGCTCGTCCACCCGCCGAGCATATCCGCCAGTTCATTGCCGCCATGCAGGGGGTCCGCCGTGCCGGCCTTGCGCGCGGCGAGCACGGTGTCGCTCAGAAGCTTCTTCCACGTGCTGCCGTCGAATATCGGGTTGCCATGCGCATCGAAACCACGTGGCGCCAGACGCCACACCTCATTGCCTGTGTCCCGATTGGCGATGACCAGTGACAGATCGGACATGAACGCATCGGCCCAATAATTGAGTCTTGGAAGACTGGCCGGATTGCCCTGGTATTCCTCGGGCTGCACCTTGCCGTCGCCGTTCGCGTCGTGCCACCAGAATGACTGAACCTTGCCGCCGTCCGCGACCTCGACGACCCCCGCCGCAGGAATCCAGTCGTTGCCCTGCTGCCGGTAGAGGAGGTGCGGGCCATTCCAGCTGCCGCCGGCGAAGCAGAGGAATTTCTGCCCGTTCGCCTTAATGATGGACGGCCATTGCACGCCGGAGGGAAACTTCTTGTCGCCGCGACAGATGTCGGGCCAAACGGCGTCCACCTTCCACGTCCCCTTTTCGTAATCGACCAGAAAGCGCACCAACCCGCCGCTGGCACACACAAGGTACAGATGCTCGGGACGCGCGGGGTCCACGCAGTAGCCGTTGTTGCCGTTCTGCCCCAGGAACCACTCGCGCAGCAGCTTGCCGTCCGGGTTCCATTCGCTGACCCGGCCGGGGCCGGTGCGCTCCACGACCAGCAGACGATCGGCGCCCTCGGGGTCCGTCCAAACGGCGAGGCTCCGCGGCGTCATGAAGATGTGCGGATCGTAGGCACCCGGTGTCTGTTTGGCGTCCTTGCCGAACTTGCGCAGGATCTTCCCCTGCGCGCCGAGCTGGTACACTTGGCCGTTGACCGCATCGCTGACGTAGAAGCGACCCTGCGAGTCCATCTCGCAATCGGCGGGAGCGGCAATGCCGGAAAGCGAGAACAGCGTGGTCCAGTCGCCGGTGGGCCGTCCGTTCTCAAGTTTGATCGCTGTGACCACGGGCGGGCCACCTGCTGCGCCCGGCTGCATGATCAGCAGCCGTTTCCCGGGCGCCGTGCGGTCGAGCAGAACGGCCAGCGGCGAGGACTTGAGGCCCACGGTCGCGAGGGTCGCGCCTTTCTCGCCGTCGATCACGAGGAGTTGGTTCTGCGGCGCCGGCAGCGCCACGTACAGGAAACGCCTGCCGCCGGCGCCATCGCGCCAGGCCGCCATGCTCACCGGGGCCACCGGCAGCTTCTTGTAGGAGAAGCTGACGTCATTCAGCGTTTCGCCGAACGGCGCATGGTCCGCCCGGTACAGCATGGCGTGCGTCATTCTATCTACTTGCACTCCGCACCACATGACCTCGCCGTCGCAAGCCACCGTGCTGCCGCCGTTGAATCCCGCGGACGAGTAGGAGGCGATCACCTGATCGCGGCCGATCGGCTTCTTGAGATCCACGAGAAACGGGTTGTCGCCGTTCTCGAGATAGCCTAAGAGAAAACCGGCCACGCCATTGGGGCCGACCTGGATGTCTTCCATGCCGATCATGCAATGGTTGAAGATTGCGGGAGTGGTGCGATCATGATCGGGCGTCGGATTCCAGGATTCCCCGGCGCCGATGCGATATTTCGGAATGATCGAGTGGTACTGACCGTCGATCTCCCACTTGCTGGCGGCCAGGTAGATCCCTTTCACGCCGTAGTCGGCGGGCGGGAGAGGCATGCCGTTATCGTCCAAGCCGTCCCAGTAGTCGGTGAAGCGTCCCTGATTCTCGGCGGTCACGGTGCGGGCAGCGCCGGCCAGGAACGTACTGACGATCCAATCCGGATTCTTCGGATCGGTGACCGCTAGCGTCACCCGGTAGGTCTTTGGCAGCGGGCCATCCGTCGGCAACTGGTAAGCGATGGGCACGCCGATCACGGGATTCTGGGCGGCGCCGGCCAAGCCGGCACACAGCCCGCACAGAACCAACGACAGCAAACAGACCTTACGCATGATTTTCTCCTGTATGACGGCATCTTCAACTGATAGATTCGATTTTGCGGCTACCCCTGGGGCCGGCGGGCGGCTCTGCCGGGGGGCGGGGGGGTTACTCCTTCTTCATTCCCGACGCCCCGTCAAATACCGACAGGTCCCAGTTGTCCCGCCACCGGACTTCCATCTCGCCGTTGCCCTTGAGCGTCACCGGCAGCCAGACGGTGCGCGTGTGCGGCATCGTATTGGCGTTGCGGAGGCTGTCGCCGATCCAGATGAAGGCGCCCGGCTTGCCCGCTACGGGAACGACGGCCGTCGTCTGCGTCTGAAAGGTCTGCTCGCTGTGCGGCCCTTGCGCGATCTTCCCCTTGGGCTCCCACGGGCCCCAGATATTCTTCGCCGTGTGATAGAAGTTCTCGTTCGGAATCAGCCCGCTCAGTTCCGAATGCAGGAGGTAATAGACGCCGTCGTGCTTGAAGATGGCCGCGGCTTCACCTCCCGTGCCCAACACCTCGGCCTTCTCCACGTGGAGACAATCAGGGCTGAGCTTGTACAGGCAGTCGGCCACGTTCCACGCGCTCGTCGGATGTCGAGGGTCTTGACCAGGACGTTTGCCCGCGATCAGGTACTGCGAGCCGTCGTCGTCGGTGAAGACCGCGTTGTCGCTGCCCTGCACCGGTTTGCCGTCGTACTCCAGAAGGCCGTGCCATTTATAAGGCCCCTCCGGTTGGTCGGCGACCGCGACGCCCTGAAAGTTGGGGCGTAACGTTTCTCCGGGCACGATGAACCAGGGGCAGACCAAATGGAAAAAGAGGACAAACTTGCCGGTCCCTCGAGCACGCAGCAGTTTCGGGCGTCCGGCGCCGTTTATGTCGATGCTCAACGGATGTCCGGGCTCGTTGACGGGAGTGCAGGAGGTGCTGCGGTATTTCCAGTTCATCAGATCCGGCGAGGAGTACACGGCTATCCCGGCGTTTCGGCACCAGTCCGCCTGCAACCCCTCCAGGTGTCGTCCGGTGGTCGGCCAGACGCCGCCCGCCATGTAGTACTTCCCGTCGTGAAAGAGGATGTTGCCCATGTGGCATTGGACCGACTCGCCTCGGTCGTCCAGCCACAGCGGAGCGTTCGGATCGAACCGCGTGCGCTGCGCCGACGTGAAGCGATCGGGATGCTGCCCCGGCATGTACTCGACGCGCGACCAATGGATGGCCGTTCCGGTCGACTCGGGTCGTTTGGTCGCGCGAGCGAGAACGCCCAGCAGATGTCTGCCGTCGGCGAGTCCGTTCGCGGAGAAGAGCTCGACGTCCCGGGCTTCCTTCTCGCTGTACCAGTCGACGCTCTTGCGGAAAATGCCGTCGATGTAGACGTCCGCGATTCCATAGGCCGGACCGGTGTTGCCGATCAGTTTTACGCTGGTTCCCGGAACCGGGCACCACATGGCTCCGCACCACTTGCCTTCGCGAACACCGTCGACGGCCGTGATCTGCGGCGTCGCAAGCGACGCTTTCTCGGCGCACACGTCGCCACACTTCGGGCACTTGATGTTCGTCAGCGTCACCACGGTTACCGCTTTGCGTTCAGACGCGACATCCCCGGCAGATACGACACTCGCCGTGGCGAGCAGCAGAGCGGTGAGAAGTGCGATATGTGTCATAAGTAGATTTCTCCGTGTCATCAGATGCCTTCTCCCCGGTGGGGAGAAGGTGCCCTCGTTTTCCCCCTCTTCAAGAGGGGGAGTAACGTCAAGAGGTTCGGCCTCGTCTGCACCCTGCGGCGAAGAGGGCGGCCGCGAAGGAATGCAGAAAAAGGTTCCTGACCCCTTTATCTGCGCGCCTGTCAAGGGAAAAGGTTCCTGACCCCTTTGCCCCTCACTCGGAATGGCGCTAGCCACCGGTGTCGTCTTGTCCGCTCCGCTTGCTTCGATGCCAAGAGAAATACCTGCAGTTATCATAAACGCCCGCAGTATTGTCAGTCGCGATTGCATGTTACACAACCTTTCATGGTTTCGCTTTGCTGTCATTTCCGGACCCCTGAGCCTGTTGCACGGACCTCTCATCCGACCGCCGATTCACAGCGAACCAAGCATGCAGCCGGATAAGGCTCGAAGCACTACTTCTTTGATACCTCCTGTGTGACGGCATCTTCATTCATTCGAACACCAACTCGCCCCAGTTGGACGGATACAGCCACGCCTCCAGCGGTTCGTCGCTGACCAGATTCGTGTCTTTGTTCATCCAGTAGGTCCGTGCTGTGGTGCGCAGCCCCTGGTTGTCCGAGGAGAGGAATCCCGCGTCGCCGCGCAACGTCGCGCCTGTGGCCGGCTTGCCTCCGAACGCCTGCCACGGAATGGCCGCTTCGACGACATAGCCTGCATCCTCCGGCGTTGCGAAGATCCTGGCGTTCTTCATCACCTCGACCCTGGCAAAGGTCTTCGAACCCACCGGGGACGTGTACGTCTTGCCCGCATTGGCCGGTGCGCCCTTCGCCACCGGGGCCATCAGCACCGCGACCGGCTTGCCGTCAACCTGGCCGATGACGATTCGTACGTCGCCTTCCACCGGCTGCGCACGCGCCGCGGCTGTGGGATTCATCCCGAGCTGGATGTCCACCGCGTCGCCGGTCTTGAAAAGCCGGCCGAAATCCTTTCCCTCGTTGCGCCACGGCGAGGCGTCCTTGACCGCGAATCGGGCGTAAAGGTTGTTGTCGTCGTATGCCAACTGCGCCACGGCGCTGTCGGGGAGGCCTTCGCGGGAGATGGTCAGGCTTGCCGCGTCCTTCCACGCCTCCGGATTGCCGTCGAGCGTCGGGGCGCGAAGCGCTTTCTTGACGACATATCGGGTGACCTTTTCGCTCTTGGCCGCTTCCGCCCGCCTCGCGTTGTCGGCCGCCGCCCCGGCGATCACCGCGGCATCGAGGGCGATCGTGCCGCCGTCAAAGCGGCGGATCGTCTCTAAACCGGTGACTTCAAGGACCATGGCGCCTTCACGCGGCATGCCGGTAACGGTGCGAATCCTGCCGTCCGCCTGCTTGCCGAACCAGCCGTTGAACGGCTCGTCCTTGTTGGTGTACCACTTCACCGACTTGCCGATCAGGGCCTCTTCGGTGGGCGGCAGCATACCGCCAGGCAGGCGGACATCCTCGAACAACGCGCTGATACACAGGCCGTCCGTAGTCATCAGAAAGTCCTGGCCGAGATTGCCGCGCAACATGAAGACGTTGCCGACCGTCGGGTTGACGTTCGCCACGCCGCAGATCTTCAGCGGTCCGATCAACATGCCGGGCTTGGGCATGGTGGCCCGATGCGAACCATGCACGCCGGGAAACGGGTTCGGGTAGGACCATTCGATCCGGCCGTTCTTGAGATCGATGCCGAGCAACTTCGTGGGACCGGCGTACCCTTTGAAACTGAGGCAGAGCAGCTGATCTTCCCCCGGTACCGGAACCAGGTCGCCATAATCGCTGACCCCCACCTCGCGCATGCCCTCCAGCCCGTACCGCGGCGCGCCGTCGGCGTCGAAACCCACCGGTTTATATGCGACGATGCCGTTGGCGTAGATCGTCAGCGTGTTGGCGTCGATCCGTCCGCCCCATCCGCTGTTGGTTGGCAGGCGTTTATCCGTCAGTTCGCATTCGCTTCGCTGCACCTTGCCGTCGCCGTTGGCGTCGTTCCAGAACACCGACTGCTTGGCTTCTGCTGCCGTAAATACGCCCGCCGGCAGACCCGCCACCGGGCCGATGGCGGCCACCGGCAGCCACGTCCCGCGCCGCTCCATGAAGACCACTGCGGGACCATCGTTGTAGGGATGCGTGAAAAGGTACTCGCCCGACTTCCCGCCGGCCGACGACGTAAACCGTTGCGGCTGGGCGTGCGAGCCGGTGGAGATTTCGAACGATTCGCCCGAGGCGGTGTCCGGCAGCCACAGGATTTGCGAGACGTTCCAGGTTCGCGTCTTCTTATCCAGCTTCATCTCGATCGGCCCGCAATACGCCAGCGTCGGATCCTGATCGTGCAGATAGCATCCTGTTCCCATATAGTTGGTGTTGCCGATGTAGTCTCGCACCAGTTTACCGTCTCTACCCCACACCGACACCCGGCGCGGGTAATCCCAACTCTCGACCACCCACACCTGCCCCGTGCCGTCCACGGCCACGGAACTCATGTGGGTCATGGCCTGTGCGTCGAAGGCCCCGCGCATGGGGCGACCGCCTTTGCGGCCGCAGGTGTACATGAGCTTGCCATCAGGAGAGTACGCCTTGACCTGGTTGTCCTTGCCTGCGTCAATCGCCACCAGATTGCCGTCGAGATCCACCGCCAGCGCCGCCGGCTTCTCCAAACCCGGTGTTGGCACGGGCGTGCTGGCTCCTGTTTCCGGGTTGATTCTGCAAATCCGGCCTTCGGAGATGCCATACAAGTCTCCCTTCCGCGAGAATGCGAGACCTGTGATCGCCGGTGTTACATGGACTTTCAGAACCGCGGCCGTCTCCGCGTCAAGGATCGCCAGCCGCCCGTCCGGAGCCTGCTGGGGCGCCTTGCAGGCCACCGCAACGCGGGTGGCATTGGCCGCGAGCGCCGTGGCCTCGACTTTGCTTCCCACGAAATCGCTCACCGGCAACTCGAACGGCAACGTCTGGCCATCGCGTACAAAGGGACGATAAGCGCCATCGGTTCGCGCATATCGGCACAAGCGCGAGTCCGCGAGCACGGTATAGACGTAGCGGTCGTTCCCTGCCAAGTGTACGGCGCCCCGCTTCTCGCCCCAGCTCTTGCGACCATCGGCGCCGAGGCCGATCGTGCCGCTGCCGCCCTCCGCGCTCGGGAAGGAAACGGCCATCCCGTCACCGGCGGCGGCCACGGCAATTGGCGCGGTATGGTCCGCACCCCAGCCGCCGCGGCCGTCCCCGGTCGCCCATGGCGGTGTCCCGGGATTGTAGAAACACATCTCGTAGAGCGCATCGAGCCCGTCATGCGCCAGGCCGCGAACTTTGTAGGCCCCCGGCTTGACCTGGGCGCCGGCGTCATCCAGGCAATCCCACTTGACCTCCACGCTCCGGGTCGCGCCCTCCTCCTTCGTCGCGTAATCGCGCGGATCCAGGTCGCCCGCCAGATTGCGCACGCGGTGGCCTTGGTCGTCGTCGATGGCGATGGTGAATCGCTTGGCGGTTACGGGCACGGTGACGCGCACCGGAACCGTGCCCTCGATGCGAGCGCTCTGCACCGCGGCGATCCCATACTGGCGAACCGGGACGTTTCCCTTCTCGACCAGCCTGGCCTCGCCCCAGGCGTCCTTGGTGGTCCAGTAGAACATGCGGTCCGTCCGCCCCTTGGCCATGTTGTCCGCGATGCGGTGCGTAGGCGGCGCTTTGCCGCCCGTGACGTCGCCCCAGAGGAATTCGCAGCCCAGGCGGATGGCAAGGCCGGGCTTGATCTCGGGCACGGCTTTGAACAGGAGGTTCCACGGCAGGCGGATTTCCTGCACGAATCCCTTGCCGTCTGGGTCGGCCTTGTAGGCCATTTCCGCACCCTTTCCGAGGGAGGTGGACCCGGGATTCGCGATCAGGGTCTGCCCGCCGACTCCTCCCCTCGAATCGTTGGGATTGTTCCAGTAGGCGAGATCGAGCGCCGATTGCTTTCTGACCGTGTAGTACCAGGTGGTCACCCAGAGGGTGCGATCGCCCGCCTCCACGCGCATCTGCCACGAATCCGACTTCCATCCGTCGTTGGCGTTGATGGCCGGATCGACCAAACTGAACATCGGCGTCGGATCCTTCCACTTCGCCGCGAGGTAGAGATTCTCCGCGTCCCACATCGCCGCGACCTCGGCCGAGTAGCGCTCGCGCACGGCCGCGTCGGCGAACATCCACACGCGCCCGGACCAGTCCCAGTCCTTGAGGTTGCCGTCGATGACGACTTTTCCCGGAACCGGGAGGACGAGGATGCCCTCGTTCTGACTCATCTGGCCGATCATGTTTTCCGCCTGTGCCAGCGGCATCATGCACTTCGCTATCAGCACAGCCATGCCGGCAATGCGGCCAACAGACAGTCCGTCACACATAAGGTAGCCCCCATGTTCCCTCGCCAAGTCTGCAAAAATGCGCACCCGCCGCCACACCTTGTGGTGGCAGTAAACTCTTGCTGTACAATGACTTACGCTCGCACTGCTGCTCTCGTGACAGATTTCACCCGATTTCTGCTTGACATGCGGCACAAATCGTGCTATAATCAAGTTAGGGTTAGACGTCTACTTAACCACGCTCCTAATTATACCGTCGTCACTGCTTGTGTCAAGAGGAATTCCGGAATGGCACAATTGGTTCGCACTGTGGAGTATCACTCGTCCCGGCAACGGGAGATCGTGGAGGCCGTCAGGGAGCGCATCGTCTCAGGCGAGTTGGCACCGGGAAGCCGCGTGCCATCGGTCAACGAGCTCGCCACCGCCCACAAATCGAGTACCAAGACTGCCCTCGGCGCTCTGGGATACCTTCGACAGCGAGGCTTCATCACTTGCCAGCGCGGCTCGGGCAGCTTCGTCTCCGGCACCCCTCCCAACCTCACCCACTTCGGCATCGTTTTTCTGTCGAGCCCTGAGCCCGACGGCTGGTGGTCGCACTTCCTCGTCGCCTGGAAGCGTGAGGCGGAGCGGTTCGCGGCGCCAGACGGCGACGGCGGCCGGCGAGGCCTGCGCATTTCCTTCTACTACCTCAATGAGGGCGCCCCGGCCGTGCAGAAACTGCAGTCCGACGTGGAGGCTGACCTCCTCGCCGGGCTGATATCCCCTGCCTTCCCCGATGCACTCAGCGGGACGCCGATACTCGCCGATCGCAGGATGCCAAAGGTGGTTTGCTCGCACATTCCCATGGAGGGTTTCACGATCCTGGATCTCGATAATGATGGTTTGCGTGAGAAGGCGTTCCGGTATCTGGTGAGCCGAGGCCGGCGTCGCGTCGCCATCCTTGTCCCCACCTTTCACAACCGCGGCGAACTGCCGACGGACCCGCTGATCCGCCTTGCCTCTAGCTGCGGCCTGACCACCCATGGGTACTGGATACAAGGCATCGACATCGGATCGCCCGAATGGGCTGCGAACTGGACCGAATTCCTCTGCCGGCCTGGTTCGGAGCGGCCTGATGCCCTCTTCATCACGAATGACAACCTTGTACCGGCGGCTACACAGGGCTTGCTGAACGCCGGAGTGCGCGTGCCCGACGACATCGACGTCGTCGCGCACTGCAATTTCCCCTATCCCACCGCGAGCGCCGTTCCGGCCAAGCGCGTGGGGTTTGACATGCGCCGGATCCTCCGCACCAGTGTGGAGCTGATCGAGCGCCAACGGCGCGGCGAAGAAGCGCCTCCCGTGGTCACCGTGCCTGCGTTGTTCGACGATGAGCTGGAGCCGGCGGCTGAAACATAGAGGCCTGTTCACGTAATATCGACACAGTAAGACGGGAAGAACCCCGGCTTGGCTTCCATACGGCGAGTATTCCGGGCTTTCAGGCATGGCTGCCCGCCCGGGCAGATGGAACTGCCCGTCATCCGCAAGGGATTGCCCCATTGCAGTGCGATGGGGGCATGCAGTGCAGGTTCGCAACGGAAGCGAATGCCCCACGTACTGCAAGCTCTTACCGCTGCCGCGAAAGGGGGTGGTCCAACAAATCCGACTCGGGTTCCTTTAACCTGAGCGTCACTGGATTCAGACATAGTGGGCATAGACCGTCGGCATGAGCCGAGGAGGTGCAATGGTCTGAAAACTATGTGATTTGCTTGGCGTTCTTGGGCGGCCGCCTCATGCGGCCAAATCTCTTAAGATGTCCAGCGGCGTAGAATACGGCTGGATCAAACTCGAAAGATTGGG
>DATKXP010000083.1:0-8107 GCA_035529015.1 Phycisphaerae bacterium
GGCACTGTGCCGTGCAGCCCGATTGCGCGCGGCGGAACCCGACGCGCCCCGGCCCAATCTGGTCGTCATCATGGCCGACAACCAGGGCGCCTGGACGCTCGGCTGTTACGGCAACCCGGATATCCGGACGCCGCACATCGACCGCCTGTCGGCCGAGGGCGTCCGCTTCACGCGGGCGTTCGCCAGCAACGCCGTCTGCTCGCCCACCCGGGCCACCTTTCTGACGGGCCTTATGCCGTCGCAGCACGGCGTCCACTGTTACCTGGCGGCCGGCGGCGCCCAGATGGGGCCCGAGGCGTACTGCACGATCGGCGAGTTCCGCACGCTGCCCAAGGTCCTGACCGACGCCGGATACACGTGCGGCCTGGTGGGCAAGTGGCACTTGGGGGACAACCTCCATCCTCAGGAGACGTTCCGGTACTGGATCACCAAGCCGCACGGACACACCACGGCTTTCTACAACGTCCCGATCATTCTCCAGGGCAAGGTGTACACCGAGGCGCGCTACACCACCGACCTCTGGACCGAGCACGCCATCCGGTTCATTGAGCAGAACCGCGCCGGTCCGTTCTTCCTGTTCCTGGCGTACAACGGCCCGTACGGGCTGGGGAAGAGCCTGCTGGGACCGGCCCGCAACCGCCACGCTGCCTACTACGCCGATAAGGAGATGCGTTCGTTTCCGCGTCTGCCGGCCCATCCGTGGGTCCACCACAACCGCCAGTACCTGGGCCGCCCCGAGGCCATGCGCCGCTATGCGACCGAGTGCAGCGGCGTGGACGACGGCGTGGGCGAGGTCCTGGCCGCCCTCAAACGGCTGGGGTTGGACGAGAACACGCTGGTCGTCTACACGGCCGACCAGGGCTGGGGCGGCGGGCAGCACGGCATCTGGGGCATGGGCGACCACACGCGCCCGCTGCACGCGTTCGACACAACGATGCACATCCCGCTCATTCTGCGGCAGCCGGGGACGATTCCCGTCGGCCGCACGTGCGACCGCATGGTCGCCAACTACGACCTCATGCCGACCCTTCTCGCGTGCCTCGGCCTGGGCGACCGGATGCCCCAGACGCCGCCGTCGCCGGGGCGCGACTTCTCGCCGCTCGTGCGCGGCAAAGGTGTCGAGTGGGAGGACGTGGTCTTCTATGAGTTCGAGAACACGCGGGCCGTCCGAACGGCCGAGTGGAAGTATGTCCACCGCCATCCCGACGGCCCGCACGAGTTGTACCGTTTGGCGGCCGACCCCGGCGAGACGACGAACTTGGCTGACGAGGCCGCCCACGCCGCCACGTGCGCGCGGCTGAAGAGGCAACTGGACGCCTTCTTCGCCCGCTATGCCGATCCGCGGTACGACCTGTGGCGCACCGGCCGGTCGAAGGCGAGGCGCATCATCCGGCCCTGATTGTGCCGGCGAGGTGCCTTGAAGGCGGGTCGGCTGGCGAGCCCTGTGCCCATCTCCCTGGAGAAAGGCGGCTCGCCTATGGCACTTGTCGTGCGATTGCTGTAAGGATTGGCCAGTGGTAATGCGGCGGGGTTTATAAAGGTTGTGGTCGGGCTCTGAAGCAGGACGGCCCGCGCAGAGGCCGTAGCCAATCCGCTACGGCCTTGGTAGACTACTCTCTACCGGGGACGAGGGAGGCCCTTACCAATGCTAGGCAAGAGACAAGACCGTACGAGTCGCTCAGGCGTTTTCACGGAAGAAAAAATCAGGAACATCATGAAACGGCGCGACTTTCTGAAGGCAACGGCCGGCGGCATCGCCGCGATGGGCTGGCTGCCCTCCCTCGCCTTGAGCGGGACCGGCGGACGCAAGCCCAACGTCGTCATCCTCTTCATCGACGACCTGGGGTACGGCGACCTGGGAAGTTTCGGCTGCCGTGATATCCCCACGCCGCACATGGACTCGCTGGCAACCAACGGCGTGAAATGCACGAATTCCTACATCACCAATCCGCCCTGTTCGCCCAGCCGGTGCTGCCTCATGACCGGCATGTACACGCAGCGGTTCGGCAAGTCGGGGATGGCGCGCGGCCTGCCGATCCCCAAGGGCCATCCCACTCTGGGCGAGTTCATGCGCGATGCGGGGCACGTGACGGGCATGATCGGGAAGTGGGACATCGGCTGCTGGGACCAGGGCCCACTGGACCGCGGTTTCATGGAAGTGGCGCGGTCCGCCCCGGCCAAGAAGCCGTTCATCTGCCTTCGGCCCGACGGAAGCGAAGTCTTCCGAACTGACCTCGACGGTGATTACATGGCCGAGTTCGTCGAGCAGAACCGGGACAAACCCTTCTTCCTCTACTTCTCGCCGAATGCCGTCCATTCGCCCAGCGGCGACACGCCCGCCCGCTACCAGAAGCGTTCCAAGGCGACGGGAAAACGCAAGGCCCTGGCCGGCGCCATCATTGCCGTCGACGACGCGGTCGGCAAACTGCTCGCCATGCTGAAGAAGCACAACCTGAGGGAGAACACCCTCATATTCCTCACCGGCGACAACGGCCCGAACCCGGCAGAGGAGGGAAGCGCCGAGCCGTACCGCGGCGGGAAGGGCGGGGGCACCCAACTCGAAGGTTGGGTCCATACGCCGGCCATCATCTCGTGGCCCGGACATCTCCCGGCGGGAAAGACCTACGACGGACTCATGTGCACGATGGATTTCTACGCCACCGCGGCCGCCGTCGCCGAGAAGCCCCTCCCCGAACGCTGCGAGGGCAAGAACCTCCTGCCCTATCTGCGCGGCGAGAAGACCGGCGACGCGCACGAGGTGTTGTACTGGCACAACGTCGATCCCAAGGACGCCGAGCGCCGAAGACTCCTGGCGATGCGATGGAAACAGTGGCGGCTGGTCGAGTATCCCGACGGCTGGAGACTGTTCGACCTGAAAGCCGACCCCAAGGAGACCCACGACCTGGCCGCGGCCCATCCCGACGTGGCCGCCGCCATGCGCAAACGCCTCGACGCCTGGGCCGCCCAACTTCCGCCCCCCGACACCTCCTGGATGAAGGACGGCCGAGGTGGTCGCATGCCCCAAGGATGGGGCTGGGCCACCGACGCCGACGCCGAAGAGTGGAAGGGGCAGAAGAAAGCCCGGAGTTGACATGAGGCGAACGGCGTCGCCGCCAGTCGTCCGGCGAGGGTGCCGAGCAACTAGTCGCTTACACCGCGTGGGACAGCACTCAACCCCGATTCCGGCCCCAGACCCTACATTTCCAACGTCAAACTGGGCTCAATCTGCCCTCAAACAGGACCCACAAAGTCCCTCGTCCGGCACGCCTTGTGGGTGGGCGGCGGGTCATGGCTGGCGGCCTTTCTTCGGTGCGGGGCCGGCGGATTCGAGCACCAGTTCGACGGATTCGTGCGGGATCGGGTATGACGTGATCCAGACGTCGGGGGTGGGGTCCTCGCCCACGCCGTCGAGGCCGAGCAGGACGGCATCGATGGGCTTGCCGATCATCTCTGGCGTGACCGGCACGTAGTACGTCACGTTCTGGGCCGGCGTGCGGACGGGGTATTCCCAAGGGTTGACCGGGTACGACGGGGCCCGCGTGGGACAGCCTGCCGGCTTGCCGCCGATACGGAGGGCGGCGTAGGCCAGTTCGGCCCCGTGGCGGCCGGCCACGCCGATGCAGAGGTAGGCACCCCTGGCGGCTTCGTCGAGCGTGAACGAGCACTGCCACGCCTTTTCGGCCGGGGCCGAGGCGTAGGAGGCCAGCAAGTTCGAGCCTCGCCAAGCCTTGCGGCTGACGGGCTTGCCTTTGGGACGGGAGGCGACGACCTCTCTGATTGTCGAAAACGTCCCGCCCATGCGGAAGTACCTCGCCCCGCCGAGGCCCGAGATGTCCACCGTCATGCCGGTGTCGGTCTTCGTAAAGGGCACGGTACGCCACGTCGCCAGGTCGGCCGAGACCTGCGGGGCGGGCCTGGCGGCCTGGCCCCAGCCGAGTTGCACCCACGTGCCGCCCTTGCGGCAGACGTGCTCGAGTTTGATATCGCAGGCCTGACCGGCCTTCAGGTCGATCACGCCGGGGGCCTCGCCGGCGATGACCTGCTTTCCGCCGATCCACAGTTGGGCGCCGCGCATGGGGACGACGAAGCGGTACGTCCCGGAGGCCGAGGGCGTGATCTTGCCCGTCCAGCGGACGCAGAAGTCGCGGACCGGCACGCCCGGGGCCGGGTCGCTGCGCCAGCGGAAGCTGATCTGGCGGTCGGTGCGCGTCACGGCGGGCCTGCCCTCGAAGGTTGATCCCGCAAAATACTCGCCCGTCAGCCCGCCGGGGCGGCCCTTGGCGTCGATGAGGTACTTCGGCGCGATCAGGCTCCAGATGCCCGAATCGTCGTAGGCGGCGGTGATCTCCAGCGTGTCAGCCCGGAGCTGCTCGCCGAAGTCCAGCCGCAACGCCCCGCCGCGAATGTGGCGGCCTCGCGAACTTCCGCCGAAGTACGTCTCGTCGTGGCCGTCGAACATGAAGTGGTCGCAGCAGCCGCGCTCGCGGAGCAGTTGCTGGGCGAAGAACACGTCGCGGGCGGCCTGGACCTGCTTGATCTTCGTCGGGCCTGACCGCTCGACGGCGCGGTATTCCAAGGCGTTGCTGTCGGCGGCGAAGCAACTGGCCTCGTAGAGCGCCTCGGCGTCGGCGGGGACAGGCGTGGGCTTCAGGTCGCCCAACTTACGATGCCACTTCCGCTTGAGCGGCGTGCCGGGGAACTTCACGTCCACGGCCTGCCCCGAGAGCAACGCGGGGGCCGGCTTGCCGTCGAGGGTGACGCCGCTGTACGTGCCGCGGCGAATCGTCGCGAGCTTGACCGATGCGGTCGCGCCCGGCGGGCCGAGGAGTTTGATAACGGCGTCCTTGCCCGGCACGTCGCGGACAACGTGGTAATCGCAGCCGATCACGCCGAGTTCGCCCGATGGCCTGCTGGTGGCCAGCAGGAGACACGCACGGTACGGCAGGACTTCCACTTGCACCTCGGCGCCCGGCGGAAACCGCCCGACGTTTCTTTCGGTCGGGTGCAACTGGCGCAGTTCGACTGCTCCCGCCCCGCCGAGCCCGACGGTCTTGTCGAGTTTGACGGTGCAGGTTTTCGGCTCCCACGTGAGGTTGCGGAGTGTGATCAGTCGCGTGTCCTTGTCGCCCCGCGAAACGGCGTAGGGGCCGTATTGCTCCTCGGGCAGGATCATGCCGTCTACCATGATGTCGCGGAAGCGGCGATGCAGGTTGTTGATGCGTGCGAAGCGGGGGTACTCCTCGTCGCGAAGGAACCATGGATTGCCGTACGTCTGCGGAGCGAGGATGAGGCAGCGATTGAACGCCTGGAGAACGAGGTCGTCGTCCCAGAAGTCGAGACACGAGCTGATGCACACGCCGTGGTCTTCGGTCAGTCGCATCAGGTCGGGCGGCAGGTGTCGCATGAGTGCGGCGGCCCGGTTGTGCGGCGCGGGCGAGGCCCAGTTGGCCATGTGGACGTCGATGTAAGTTTCGGCCCCGCCCCAGAGGAAGGTCGTGGCGTAGGGCTCGGCGGCGCCGAGCTTGAGGCGGTGGTTCAGCAGGATCATGTCGGGGCAGTACTTTCGACATTCGATGAGCGTCTTCTTGAGTGCCTCCTGCTTGGATTCGCGCAGTTGGGAGCAGACGGCGTCCATCTTGAGCAGTGCGAAGTTGTAGTCCTTGCAGAGCCTGACGATCATGTCGCGGCGGGCCTTTTCCTCCTCGGGCGTATCGCCGAACCCGTCGGGCCCCAGCCAGGTCGCCAGGCGCGTGTTCATTCGCCTGGCCTTTTCGTAGATGGGCCGCCAGCCGCGGGGAAAATTGGCCTTGAAGCGGTCGTCGCTCATCGTGCCATAGCGTTGCGGGCCGTCGATGGCGCCGGCGCTGATGACGTAGATGTCCAGCGTCATGCCGTACCCGGTGTGCAGCCACTCGAAGAAGTCGAGGTTGATCATCGTATTGTGGTCGGTCGAGCCCTCGTTGGTGTTGTTGATCCACGAGAAGTACTGTGAGTACGAGGGGGTCTTTTCGGTCGCGCCGCGCTGTGAGAACTTCGGGGCGTCGGCCTTCTCGGCGGCGTCCAGCACGGCCGCGGCGAGGCCGATGCTCCCGAGAACAACGAGGAACGTACGCCTGCAAGTCATGTTGCGGTAAATCACGTTACTTGCCTTTCTCCAGGACGGTACGCGCCGTCACACCGGCCCGCGGGTTGCGGGGTGGGAATTGTACCGCGTGACACGACCAAAACCAACGTCGCCTCGAAGCACGCAGCGGTATCGAGCGAAGCGTCCGGATGCGGATCGGCGTCTGGTCGCCCAGATGCGTCGGCTGGTGGCAGCCTATCCACGGTACGGTAGCGAACGTGTGCACGAGTTGCTGGTGGGCACGGGCTGGCGGGTGAACGTCAAGCGAGTCCGCCGGCTGTGGAAGCAGGAACACCTGCAGGTGCCCCGGAGGCAGCGGAAACGGCGCCGATTGCCCGGAAACAGCGAGAACGGCTGTATCCGGCACAAGGCAACGCATCGCAACCACGTGTGGAACTACGACTTTTTGACAGACCGCATGGAGGACGGGCGGCGTTTAAAGATGCTGGTGGTGATCGACGAGTTCACGCGGGAGTGCTTGGTGATTGAGGTGGGCCGGATGTTCACTGCCCGGGACGTGATGCTGACGCTCGAGTACCTGTTCGCGGGGCGGGGTGCGCCGGAACACGTCCGCAGCGACAACGGGCCGGAATTCGTGGCCAAGGAGACTCAGCGCTGGCTGGATCGGGCCTGTGCGGGTACGCTGTACATCCGGAAGGCGAGTCCCTGGGAAAACGGGTACGTGGAGTCGTTCAACGGCAGACTGCGGGATGAACTGCTCAAGCGGGAGTTGTTCCTGAGTCTGGCCGAAGCGAACTATGTGGTGGACCGCTGGCGGCTGGATTGCAGTCATCACCGGCCGCACAGCGCCCTGGATTGGGTGACGCCCGCGGCGTTTGCGGCGGCGTGTGCTGCTCCGGGCTCGGCTACGCCTCACCCTCCGCAGCACACGCAGGAGATGGCAACTTGACTCTCATTCAGGTTGGCACAAGAATCGGGGGCAGGTCACTCGGCCGAGTACAAGCCATGGAACTCGCATTCGCGTTGCGCATGACGCGCGTTGGTTTCCGGGAAGACGACGTGTCACCCGGGCAAGCTGGAAGGCCCATGTCGAACTCGGCCCAGGTTTGAGGTGACTCGTGATGAAGACAAGGGCGATTGCACTTGTCGTGTTCATGCTGGCATCGCCAGGCTCGCCATCGGCCGGAGCGGAGGCCAAGGCGAACGTGGAGGCCGAGACAAGCGCGGAGGCCAAGGCGAAGGCCGAGTACGATGGGGCCGAGAAGGCAGCCAAGGCGGCGGAAGATGCGGTCGCCCCCTTAAAGGTCGCCGTGCAAGAGGCCGACACGGCATACGCTAACGCGAGGAAAGCGGCCAACACGAAGCGACAGCAGGCCACTGATGCGAAGAATTTGGCGGGCAAGCCGGGCGTAGAAGCGTTGAAGCAGGCCGAGGACAACGTGCCCGCTGCCATCAAGGCCCTGACGGACGCGACCAACGCCAAGCCCGCCTTGGACAAGGCGTTGGCGGATGCCAAGGCCGCCGCGCTCCCACTTCAGCAGGCTTACGATGCGGGCGAGAAGGCGGCTAAGGAGGCTGAGGCCGTTGCGAAGGTCGCCTCCGACGCGGCCAACAAGCTCGACAACGAAGCCAAGAGGGCCGCGGCCCAAGCGGCCGCCCTGCGCCGAGCGGCTGACACGGCCAAGGCCGCCCTGGCCCGAGCACGGCAAGGCGAGCAGAATTTGCAGAACCAGGCCAACGCCGCGCCCAAGAATCTGGCCGAAGCCGAGATGCAGAAGAAGGCAGCCGACGAGGCTTTGGCCGGC
Organism: Phycisphaerae bacterium; assembly: GCA_035529015.1. Taxonomy (GTDB): domain Bacteria; phylum Planctomycetota; class Phycisphaerae; order FEN-1346; family FEN-1346; genus JAUVZF01. The sequence continues at coordinate 7,891 of DATKXP010000083.1, forward strand.
GCCAAGAACCAGGTCTCTGCTGCCACGACTGCTTACCAGGCAGCCGAGCAGGCTGCGTTGGCTGCGGAGGCCAACGCCAAGGTGGTTTCCGAGGCCCAGAAGCAGCAGGCCGCAGCCGAGGCCGGCGCCAAGCGCAAAGCGGCCGACGCGGCCAAGACCGCCTTGACCCAGGCACAGCAAAACGAGCAGCAAGCGCAGGCCCAGGCCACCGCGGCCG
>DATKXP010000084.1:0-3889 GCA_035529015.1 Phycisphaerae bacterium
CTTCCGCCGGGGGCGCTCAAGATGCGGTGGACGGCCAACCACGACACCGTTTCGTGGACGTTCCAGAAGAAGCGGACGCGGGACGCCTACGGCCCCGCGCGGGCCCGGGCGCTGCTGGCCCTTGCCTGCCTGATCGACGGCCTGCCGATGATTTACCAGGGGGAAGAAGACCCGGCGATCTACGGCGGGAAGGGGGAGTCGTGGGTCGCGTTCCTCGCCCGGCTGATGGTGTGCCGCAAGCGCCTTCCGGCGCTGGCGCGCGGCACGGCCGCGTACCAGGCGGTGCGGGCCTCGGGCGGGGTGTTCGCCTGTCTGCGCGAGTCGGGCAACGACCAAGCCCTCGTTCTCATCAGCCTGAACCCGGAGGCCGTGTCGAGCACGCTCTCGCTGCCGGACGGCTGGCGCACGCTCAAGGGATGGAAGGACGCGCTAGCCGGCGAGGACCTGGCCGTCTCGCCCGTGCCGATGGCCGGTCACCAGGTCCGCGTGCTGACGCCGGTGCCATGAGGGCGCGCCGGAAGACTCCGGGAGGAAACAAGCGACGGTCAGCAGCGTGGCGGCGAGACGCAGGACGGTCTTCCCAAGCGTCGTTCTGGTCATGACAGCATCTCCTTATCGATCGGCGCCGCACATGGCGGCAGATTTCCGGTTGACGTGCCCCCAACTCTGATCCTGAATCACGGCCTGTCTAAGCGCCAAACGAAAGCGGCCGAAGAATTCCGCCCCCCCCGGCCGCTTGTTTCTCCGTCAGCCCGTGCCACCCGGACCCACTCCGGGGGGCAAACCTTGCTATTATACCGTTCCCGGGTGTGGGAGCATAGACCCCTTCTCGGCCGGGGGGCAAATACAAACCCCTGAACAAGGGCATTCTGTGCGGGTAAACCCAAGGGCGCAAGAGAACACTTCAACTTCTATCTGGGAAATCCGGGCCAAGACCCCCCCAGAGCCCATTCAGGCCGGGGCCAGGAAGCCCACTGGGCAAGGTACTCTCTGCGGCTATGGGCGTCGGGGGTGGCTGCGACACGCCTGCGTTTTTGCGTTGCCATGGCGGGGCTTCGGCGGTAGGTTCCGGAGCGTGCGGTCAACGCAGCCGGGGTCGGCCGAGGGTTGCCCGCCGGGTGATCGAAGTCGGTGACAGGGAGGATTCCTATGCACGAGAGCAAACTGACGCGTCGGGGGTTTCTGAAAGGTGCCGCCGTGGCAAGCCTGGCCGTGACCGCGCCTTACGTCATTTCTGCCAGGGCGCGAGGCGCCGCGGGTGCCAAGACCCTCTTCAACGGCAAGGACCTGACCGACTGGGACGGCGACCCCCGGTTCTGGTCGGTCCAGGACGGCGCCATGACCGGCATCACCACCCAGGAGAACCCCACGCCGGGCAACACGTTTATCATCTGGCGCGGCGGCGTTCTGAAGGACTTCGAACTGCACGTCGCGTGGCGCCTCGAGAATCATAACTCCGGCATCCAGTACCGCAGCAAGGACCGCGGCAAGTGGGTGGTGAACGGTTACCAGGCCGACATGGACGGCTCGGGCACCTACACGGGCATCCTCTACGAGGAAGGTGGCCGCGGCATCGTGGCGCAGGTCGGCCAGAAGGTGACCCTCGGGTCCGACGGAAAGCCCAAGGTCACCGGCACGGTCAGCGACCCGAAGAAGGTCAAGGACGCGATCAAACTCAAGGACTGGAACCAGTACGTCATCACCGGCCGCGGCAACCACGTGGTCCAGAAGCTCAACGGCCTCGTGACGGTGGACGTGACCGACGAGGACGAGAAGCGGCGCGCGATGGAGGGCATCCTGGCCTTCCAGCTCCACGCCGGCGGGCCCATGAAGGTCCAATTCAAGGACATCACGCTCCAGGTCTTCGGCGACAAGTAACCGCATCGGCAGCCCCCTATCACCGGCGTTCGCCCTGTTTCAGCGGCACGTCCGCGAGCACGATGCTGCCGAAAGCGCGGGTGTCCTCGTGGTGGTTCGCCGTGCCGCGTGACGGCTGCCGTCGGCGACTCGTGCGATCAGGGTTTCACGAAGAACGGGATGTTGGCGGTCGCCCCGCACCACATGGGGGCTTACCTCATCCATATCCCGCGGGCCAAGGCCAAGGGGGATTACGACTTCTTCGCCGGGCCGTTCTGGGTCGGCGACGATATCCGCCCCGAGATTCAGCTTCCGCCCGACAACGATCCGCCCCTCGACGAGCAGGCGGCGCACCTCGAGAAGATCGACCCCGGCTCGCTCCTCATCATCCGCCTCGGCATCGTCGAGCCGAAGACGTGGCGCGACCTCCACAAGGACGAACTCTTCGTAAACGACGAAGGGGCGGTCATCGATTCTCCGTCGCTCGCGTCGGACCTTTTCTGGCGCGACGCGGCGCGCCAGGTCCGGGCGGTCCTCGGCTACTGCGAGTCGCGTCCCTGGGCCGGCCGCGTCATCGGCTACGCCAACTTCATGCGCTTCGAGGGGAGCCACCTCCCGCTCATCCAGGGCTGGCTCTACGACCACAGTCCGCCCATGCAGCGGGCGTGGCGAGCGTTTCTGCGGCACAAGTACGGGACCGTCGAGCGCCTCGACGAGGCCTACCGCGGCGCGGACGTCACGTTCGACCGGCCGCCACCGATTCCGAAGGATGCCCTGCGCGGGCCCGCGCCGGACGTGGCCTCGACCCTCTTCTTCCAGCGGGCCGCGGACAACCAGGCCTTCCGCGATTACCTGGAACTCTCGGCCGAGCTATTTCAGAAGGGCTTTCGCCGCGTCGCGCAGGCCGCGGCCCAGGCCCTTGGCGACCGCAAGAGGTTCGTCCTCTACGATGCCCTGAAGCAGACGATGGCTGGGCGGGACAACGTGTCCTTCTTTGATCCCGGCGCGTCGATGCCCCTGGCGTTCCACGACATGCTCGGCGGGGCCGGGCACATCGGCGTGGCGCGCCTGTTCGATTCGCCCGGCTTCGACGGCCTCCTGACGCCACACGATTACCAGGCCCGCGGCATCGGCGGGGTCTTCCAGCCCGAGGGCGCGGCCGACACGTGCGTCCTGCGCGGCAAGCTCTTCCTGTGCGAGATGGACACGCGATCCTACGCGAACGATCCGACCTTCACCTACGGGGCCGCACGAAGGACGCCAGGTGATCCTCCGGCAGCCAGTCGTGCAGGCTCGGCGGCAGCAACGTCGATTGGTCCGGGTTATACGGCCTGAAGTTGTGCTTGTCGTTCATGCGTCGCCTGAAGCTGCTGGTTCGACATCTCCCAATGATTTCATGCCCGCTTTCCGCAGCACGGAGCTCAACTCGGCTTCGTTGTTGATCTCGTTGATGATTGCGGGGTCGGAAGACCAGTCGATCGAGCCGAAGAAGAGCCGATTTCTGTCGATATGCCAACGGAAGTAGGCAGCGACCCAAAGACTGCGGCCGGCCGCGATCAACTCGATGGACAGCGGCACGGGATGGTCGACCGGCAGCTCGGGGCTTGGCGTCGCCGCGGGATGGTCGGTGACGAAACGGAACTCGCGGATGACCGCCGGGTTGAAGCGCAACGGATCCTCCGAGAAGGCATATGCCGCGCGGAACCCAGTCAACTCAGGTCCATAGTCATTGAACCACAGGACGTACTTCCCATGGATCGGATGCAGCGAGCACGATTCCGCAGCCGCGCCGCCGGGTATGCGCATCAGATCAGGGAGCGGCTCCCATTGAATCATGTCCCGGCTTGCACAACCCGAGACCCGTGCGCCGCCATGCCCCGTATATAGTAGGATCGCTTTCCCTGCATGATCGAACACAAATGGGTCTCTCCCAACGGCGCAGCGGATTGGGCCGCCGGCCCACCGCTCCCAGCGTTCAAGATCGCCCGATGTGGCATATGAGATAAACGTCTCGCCCCGGCCGCTTCCCATG
>DATKXP010000085.1:0-2890 GCA_035529015.1 Phycisphaerae bacterium
GCGCTCCTGCCCGCCCGTCGGCACGGCGACCTTCCTGCTGCCGGCGACGGCCTGCGGCAGGCCGAACGACCACTCACAGTCGCACGTCACGGTTTCGCGGGAATTGTTGATGACGATAAGTTGCTTCTCGACCGTCTCGCCCGGTGTGTAATTATGGTCCCGGCTGGTGAAGGCGCCCGGCTTGCCGCCGATGGTGGCCAACAGCGGCCGGTTGTTGCGAATCAGGGCCTCGGCGGCGACGGTGGGAATCCAGTCGGCGCGCTCGAACGCCAGGTCCATCCTCTCGTAGCGGTCGTCGATATAATCGGGGCTGAAGCCGGGCCGGCCGAGATGCCGCCAATCGACCGGGAGTTCCTTGCGGCCCTTGCCGACGCCGTCTCGGAGGGTCCAGTAGTGCCCGTGGTTCCAGGGGGAATTGGCCGACACGCCCCACGTTCGAAAGGCAGGCCAGTTCTCCGAGAAGTACATCGCGTACACGGGGTAACGTTCCTTGAAATCGCTTGAACCGACGGGGTGGGGGTAGTCCCAACGGTGCCAGAGGCGGCCGTCCCTGAACTGCGCGGCCTCCCAGCGGAGGTTCGCCTTCTCCTGCTCGCTGATGCGATACGCGCGGTCTCCGAAGAACGGCGCATTCCACTCGGCCACGCAGAACTCCCACGGCACGGCGGCGCTGCCGAACTCCCGGTGGCCCCGGTACCACCCCCGGTACATCGCCCAGTCCCACGGCATCGGTGCGGAGTACTCGCAGGTGAAGACCGGCTTGACGCCCGTGGTCGCCCAGTGCTCGAACCAGTCCGACATTTCCTGGATGGGCACGAAGTTCGGGTAGAAGTTGCTCAGGTGCATGGGGCCCAGGTTGCCGGAGGCGTGGTGGTAGACGATGCGGTCGGGATCGAGGTGCCGGATGATGGCCTCGGCCCGCCGGGCCCGATTCACGTTTCTCTCAGCCCACTCACTGCGCTGCGCGTGGATGCCGTCGATCATGTCCGGATTCATGTCTTCGTTGTATCCCGTGGCGTTGTGGCTGGTGGCGTAGGCCACGATCGACGGGTGATTCTGCGCCACCCGCACGTAGAACGCCGCGTGCCGCGCGTAACCGTTCGCGCGGTCGGCATCAGGGCCGTCCCAGTCATAGTGAGAGAAGTGCGGTTGGGAAAAGGCCACGAGCATCCCGACGTCGTCGGCGGCGCGCAGCACCTCCTCAAAACTCAGGTGGGAGCCCGGCTCGCAGCCGTAGTTGTGCGTGTAGACGAAGTTGATCCCGAAACCCTTCAGGCGCAGCATGCTCTCACGGGCCGCGTCGTACGTGGCCCAGGCCGCGCCCACCTGGGCGTTGTCCAACGGGACCGACGAGAGGAAGATGCGCGTGCCGTTCAAACGGAAGTCCCGGCCGTCGATCCAGAACTCCCGGAACCCGAAGCGCACGGGAAGGCCGGCGTCGAGCACACCCCCGCCGGCCTCAGAGAGCGACACGCGGAGGTGATACAGGTTCTCGGGCGTATGGATGTCCCACAGTCTCTCCGGCTTCCATGCTTCCGTAAGGGTGACGCGGCCGTCCTGGAGGTCGTCCCTCCGGAAGGGGCGGCCGGCGAATTCCCGGACCGTGCGCCGGCCGTCCGCCACGGTGGCCTTGAGGACGTAGGTCGAATCGCCGGCAAGGCCGTGAAGCGCCGCGTCCACGCGGATGCTGCCTTGGCGCACCGACGTGACGACCGCGACGTCGCCGATACGCGCCCCCTGCGGCGTGCTCGCCAGGTAGACGTCGCCGCACAGGCCGCGCCGCGCCACCCGGCCCTTGACCTTACGGGCCGAGGCCGTGTCGTTGTACGACAGCATGACGCCCTTCAGGGGCATGGCGACCACGAGCATGCTGACCAGGTGCGTGCGGCCCGGCCGGCACGCCGCCGTCAGATCCACCTCGCCCGCGGGGAACCGTATGTCGCCGACCTTCTTGCCATCGACGTACACCGTGGCGAAGGAATTGACGTACTCGGCGCACAGGACGATGCGTCGGCCGGTCCACTGCCGGGGCACCGTGACCTCGCGCTGGTACCAGGCCGCCGCGATGCCGCCCGGATTCTGCTCCTTCCAGGTCGGGTGCGCATGGACGGTCTGGCAGTCCTTCTGCATGTAGTCGGTGATTCCCGGCCAACAGCCCGGGACTTTGAAGTAGCCCCAACCGGCTCCCGGCACGGCGTCGGCGTCTGCCCGGGCCGGCTGCCAGCGCCACAGGCCGTTGATGCAGATCCGTTCGCGGGTCGGCGTCGATTCGCGGTGAGCGTCCTCCAACCCCCAGACGGCCTGCACGCCTTCGGGCAACGTCATCTCCGCCTGCTCCTGGCCGGCCGCCCCTTGCCGCACACCACAAACAAGGGCTGCGAACATGCACGCCGCCGTCAGAAACACTTCGGGACTTGCACGCATGCGATGGCTCCTTTGGCGGCCCCACGGGACAGGCCACGGCAACCGCGCGTGGCGATGGAGCCTGTATGGCGTCAGCCACAACGGCACAATCAGGGCCTTGGTGCAGATGGGGGTATCCCGGTCCGGCCGGCTTTGTCCGGCCTGCGCTTCCCCGTGTTTCGACGCCGGCGACGGGTCAGGATGCCTTCCCGGCAGCCGTAGTATACATCGTGCGGCGTCACGTTGCCAGAAACCCGCTTGCCGCGGGCAGGCGAGTCTCGTATTTTCAAGGCCCGATTGTCCCGTTCACGCTGAACCGGTACGGAGAGCAGGATGAAGGAATCCGGCGTGCGAACTCCAGGACGATGGATGCCTGCGACCCTGTGGGGAGCGGTTGTGCTCTTGTGCGCGACCTGCGGGCTTCCGGCCGCGAGCGTCGAGGGCCGGTACGTGCGGATCGAACTGCCCCAGCGCGCCACGCCCGCGC
>DATKXP010000086.1:0-10321 GCA_035529015.1 Phycisphaerae bacterium
ATCGTGCCAAGCCCGAAGCGACGGAACTTTCCGCTGGTGACCTTGCTGAGGACGCTCGGACTGACGCCCAATTCCCGGGCCACCTCGTTTTGAATGCACCGGCTCATCGCGAGCACCTGGCGGAAGCGTATCGCGAAAGCCTCGGCAGCCTTCGCCTCCGCTTGAGATTCGTGATCGGATTTTCGGTTCTTTGGGGTCATGTAAATCTTTTTGATTTTAAGCTTGCCAGATCGTTGACAGGCAGCCGATAATGCAGTACCATCTTCGCAGATGCATTAGAAACACAAGGACAAATGGCCAAATCGAACAAATCTCGACGCCGCGAGGAACCGCAGGCGATGCAAAGTATTTTACTTACCGGAAGCGGTTCTGTCAATGGGGCATTGCTTCGCAAATCCTATGGAAAGCCGGCCCACCCCGGCACGCAGGTCAAGGGCCGGATCGTGGCGGCGGGCGTCGCGCTGGGACGGCTGGCCCGCGAGGCGGGGATGTCGGGAAGCACGCTGACGAGTTATCTGTCGGGCCGAACCCGGAATCCCCAGGGGCAGATCGCGATCGCCCTGGCCTTCTCTTCTCTGACGGGCAGGCCGGTGGTGGTGAGACGGTTCTGGGGCCGCCTCGTGGCGGACGAGTTGGGCTGACGGGAGACCAAGACGTGACGGCGACGGCGACGATGACCGAAGGGCGAGTCGAGTGGGCGGGCGTGACCCTGCCCGAAGTCGCCACCGGAGGCCTCCGGTTCAAGCCGATCCGGGTGCGGCCGGGCGACGAGGACTTCGGCCGCGAGCGGGCGCGCCAAGCCGTCCAGGTGATGCGCGGCGTGAGCATGGATTTCGTCCTGCAACCTGCCGGCCAGCTCTGCTCCGGGATGATCGTGATGGGCTACTCCGATCCGATGACCAACCGCAGGCCCAGCGGCTGGGTGCATCTGATCCGCAAGCTGATCAGCTACTCGCCCCGCCAGGTCGGCTGGCTGTGCCGACGTCTCGACGGGTCGGGAGAGACGGTCGAGAAGTGGTTCTGCCAATGAAGAAGATCGAAGGTCGAAGGTCGAAGATCGAAGTAAGGAAGGACGGCCATCCCCTCCGCCCTTTCCCTCTTCCCTTCGACCTTCGACCTTCGACCTTCGATCTTCCTCTTCCAGGAGCCCAATCATGGCCTTTCGATTCCATCAGAAGATGCCCGACGGGCGGCAAGCCCAGATCGTGGTCGGCAAGCTCGACGCGGATCGGGCGATCCGCTTCGGGGCGTGGACGGTCTCCTGGGAGCGGGGCAAGATGCACCTCCGCTACGGCGACGGCTCCAACCGGCTGATCGTCGCACCGATCGACGGCGAGCGAGCCTGCTTCGAGGCCACGGCGGTCGGCGACGTGCTGGCTGAAATGGCGGGCAAGCCCCTCGTCATCACCGGCCAGGGCGACTACGAGCAGGGGATTGCCGTCGCCGACGAGCAGGCGCTCGACATCCAGGACCAGGCGGCGGGACTCCGCCGCGTGATGGCGGGGATCGCAAGATGAAACTGCCACTGCGGGCGATCGACGTCTGCTGCGGGGCCGGTGGATGGTCCTGCGCGGCCAGGGGATTGCCCATCCGGATCGAACTGGCCATCGACCACTGGGACGTCTGCGATCGGACCCACCGGCTGAATCATCCCGAGACGAAGTTCATCCGCGGCGACATACGCGACGAGCAGACCCGGACGGCGATTCTGGACGAAACCGGCGGCGGGGTGGATCTGGTGCTCGGTGCGATTCCGTGCGAGTGGCTCACCCGGCGGCGGTCCGAGGCGATGCACAACGCCCCCTCCGACGGGGAGATGGCGGACGAGCGGAAGACTCTGGCGGCCGCCCTGGATATTGTGCGGGAGTTGTGCCCCGCATGGTGGTGCATGGAGGACGTGGTGCAGCTCGAGGCCGAACTGCCCCCGGGAACGCCGTGCTGGAAGTGCACATCGGCCGCCTTCTCGGCACAGGCCCGGCGCAGGCTGTACGTCGGCAGATTCCCGCCCCCGATCTTCGTGAATCCAAACCGGCAGGTGGCCAGGGACGTCCTCAGGGACGGCCCGTTCCGCATCGGCCGGCGGGCGGCGGACTGCCGGCTGGAGAAGAGCCGGACCTTCACTCCGAATTCGGCGTATGCCCAGGAGGTCGGCGAGAAGCTCCGCACGGTGGTCGCCTACACGAGCCGGCGGGATGCCGAGTTCGTGATCGTCGATCCGGCGATCCCCGGCGGGCGTCGCCAGATCGAGTGGCAGGAGATGGCGGCGGGCCAGGGGTTCCCTCAGGATTACGTATTCTACGGCAGCCCCGGCGACGTGGCCAAACAGATCGGTCAGGCCATCCAGATAGATACGGGCCGGGCCATCCTCTCCGAGATCGTGCGGGACGCAAGGGCGAGCCTCTTTGCTGATCCCCAATCCCCAATCCGCCCCTCGACTCCGCTCGGGGCCCTGAGCCTGTCGAAGGGCAATCCGCAGGAGACCCCCGGTGACCCAGGCACCCTGTACATCTAATGTATGCCCCCCCGACCTTCCCGCCCCCCCGGCGGGGTGGGTTCCGGCGGCCGAGGCGGCGGCGGCGATGGGGATCTCGGCGCGGGCGGTCGGGCGGCGGTGCTCGACGGGCGAGTTGCCGGGCCGGCTCTGCGCGGGGACCTTTGGGCCGACGTGGTACGTCAACTCGGCCCTCGTGCCGGCACTGCGGATCAGCCGGGGAGACGTGGGCGCCCCGGTGGCGTCGGACGGCGTGCTGGCGGGGCTCAGCCGCGACCAGAGGGACAGGGCGTACCGGCGCTTCGAGGCGGTGCGGGACTGGCACGCGGACCTCGCCGCCAGGCCGGCGGGCGTGGGCGTGGATGAGTTCGCGGCGGCATGGTGCGACGTCTACCGGCGGAGGACCGGCCTGGCTGTCAGCCGGACCAGCATCCTGCGGTGGGTGGCGGCGGTCCGTGCGAAGGGGATCGCCGGCCTGGTCGATCGGCGGGGCCGGCCGACGGGGCGCGGCTGGAGCCCCGAGGCGATGGAGTTCGTCGTCGATCAGTACTGCGACGAGAGCCGCCCGCACGCGCGGGTCTGCTGGGAGCGGGCGGCGGCGCTCGCCGCCAGCCAGGGCTGGACCATGCCCAGCCTGCGGACGGCCAGGGCGTGGCTCCAGAAGAACGTGGACGCCAAGCTGATCGTCGCGGGCCGCGACCCGCGACGGTTCCGCGACCGCTGCGTGCCCGACATATCGAGGGACTGGTCGCTCGTACCGGCCATGGGTCTGTGGGTGGCGGACCACAGGCAGATCGACGTGTTCGTGCCGTGCCCCGAGGTCCGTAAGGATAAGGACGGGCACAGCGTGCAGGGCTGGGCCTGGCGGCGGCCCTGGCTGACGATGTTCCTCGACGGGCGGAGCTGGTATCCCGTGGGATGGGACCTGCGTTTCGAGAGCCCCGACAGCCAGCAGGTGATGAGCGTCTTCTGCAAGGCCGTGATCGAGCACGGCAAGCCGGCCCACGCCTACCTCGACAACGGCAAGGATTTCCGCGCGCGGCGGTTCGCCGGCGGGCGGCCGGGCCGGCGCGAGGCGCCGGAGATGACTGCCTTCCAGCCGATGCTGGAATTGCTTGGGATTCCCGTCACGTGGGCCACTCCGTACAACGCGCGGGCCAAGGTGATCGAGCCCTGGTTCCGGCTGATGAGCGAATGGTTCGACCGCGCGTTCGAGACCTACTGCGGCAACCGTCAGGACCGCAAGCCCGAGCGGCTCAAGGCGCTCGCACACAAGGCCGGCGAGTTCGCGGGCCGGGGCTTCGACCTGGAGGCCGTGAAACGGGCCCTCCACGGCTGGATAACGAATGATTACGCCCTGCGTGAATGCCCCGTCGCGGCCTCGAAGCCGCTGAGCGCAGTCGAAGCGTTCCGCGACCTCCGGGCGGAGGATTTCCGCGCCGTCCGCCCGCCGGCACAGGACCTGGCGCTGCTGCTGATGCCCAGTAAGCCCGTGGTGGTAGGCAAGAACGGCATCCATGTCGCGGCGTTCGGGCGGAGCTACTGGTCGGACGATCTGGAGGACAGGCGATGCTCCTCGGGCCGCGACGAGAGGCGGAAGATCGTCTACCGCTACCGCGACGACGACGCCTCGCAGATCTACGTGTTCGACGCCCGCACCGGAAAGTTCCTGGCGATCGCCGCGCCCTACGTCGGCGACGGCATGCACCCTCTGGCGACGGCGGGTACGGCCGAGTCCGACGCGGTGGGTGAGGCCATCGCGCTGCAAAGGCGCCTCGCGCGGGACATGCGGGGGACGCTGGCCGAGGCCAGGAAACACCACCACGAGCTCCTCCTGGCGGCGCAGCATGGCGGCGCGCGGGCCACGGGTCGGCTGGCCGGGCCCGCCGCGCCGCCCCCCCTTCCCCCCGTGGTGCTGACGATCACGCCCGAGCTGTCGGCTGCGGCCGAGGCGGGCCGCGCGGCGAGCCAGCGGCGACGCACTGAAACCTCGGCGGCCGCGTTCTTCGCGCGGGCGACGGGGACGGATGACGAACGTGCCGGCGAGACGCCCCACCGGCGGGGCGCCTCGGCGGCGGAGATCCTGGCGGCTCGGTACGCCGCCGAAAACGACGGGGATTTCACCGCAGAGCCCTTCGGCGGTGAGCTCAGGGCCGAACCGGGCGCAAAGGACGCGGAGAAGAGGCGCGATGGTCTGGGAGGCGAAGTCCCCGCAAAATCGCCCTCCCCCTCTGCGTTCTCTGCGTCCTCTGCGGTGAATCCCCCCGAACAGGAGCCCACACATGACGACGGCGATTCAGGCGGCGGTTGAACGGACCTTGACGAGAGGAGCCATGGTGAACGGCGGGATGGAACCCAAACTCACGGCCGAGGAAATGCGGGAACTGATGCTCCGCGTCCAGGAGATCCAGACGCTGGAGCATCTCACCGACGGCGAGGTCGGCGGGATCGTCGGCTACAGCGGGCCGGTGATCAACCAGCTCAAGAAACTCAAGTACCGCGGCGACAGCCAGAAGGTCTTAAAACGCCTGCGGAAGTGGCTCGACGAGCGGGCCGCGCAGGACCCGATGACGCCGGGGCTGTTCGTCCGGACTTCGATCGCCGACCTGATCCTGGGGGTCTGCACCCGCGCGACCCGGCGGCAGACGATCGGGCTGGTGATCACGCCGGCCGGCGTCGGCAAGACGGAGGCCCTGCGGGAGTGCGCCCGGCGGCTCGGCGACCGCTGCCTGCTGCTGGTCGGCGGCGAGAGCTGCAACTCCAAGACGGCACTCGCGTGGGAGCTCGCCGACCGGCTGGGCGTCTCGGTGCCGAACCGCTCGGGGACGGCGGCGGTGGTGCGGGCGGTGAAAAAGCGGCTGGCCAGCCTGTACGCCGGCGGCAGGGCGGCGCCGATCACGATCCTCGTCGACGAGTCCACCAGCATCCAGCCGACGGCGATCAACCTGCTCCGCAACCTCCACGACGATCCGACCACGCGGTGCCCGCTGGTTCTGGCGGACACGTGGCGGCTCGACGCGCAGCTCCACAGCCAGCGGGGGCTGCCGGGCGGCTACGAGCAGCTCCGCAGCCGGGCCGGTGCGCAGGTCCGCTGGACGGTGGACAGGCCGATCCCCCTGGACGACGTGCGGGCCGTCGCCGAGAGCGTACTGAGGTCGATCGACGTGTCCCGCCGGCTGCCGGCGGCGAGCCTGCGGTTCCTGCACGAGCACGTCGCCAACCGCTTCGTCCGCGACGGCGGGCGCAAGGAACTGGTGCTCCGCGACGGGGCGCTCCGCAACGTCATGCAGCGCCTGCACGCCGCCGCCGATGTGGCCGAGGCGGTGGGACGCGAGCCGGCATTCAGCGTGGCGGAACTCGATTATGTGGCGGGACTCGTCGGCCATGCCCAGGAGCAGCCCGAGGCCGCGAGCCCCTTCGACGCGGGCGAGATGAGGAAGGCGGTCTGAAATGGAAAGGTCGAAGGTCGAAGGTCGAAGGTCGAAGGTCGAAGAGGGGAGGCGGAGGGGACCTGCGCGATCGCGGAGCTCCTTCCTCACTTCGACCTTCGACCTTCGATCTGTCTTCGACCTTCGACCTCTATCCCCCGAATGGCTGGCGTGGTGCGATCGTCTAAAGGAGTGCATCCTCGATGAGCCGCTGCGAAGGCGGGACCGAGTCGATTCCTGCCTGGCCGCGTGCACCAGGCAGGAACTGTCTCTGCTCTACCAGTGGTACGCACACGCGACGGGCGACTGGCGGCGGGCGGCGATCGCCCGGCGGATCGGGGAGCTGACCCGTCCGTCATTGGACATTGGGCATTGAGCATTGGGCATTCGGGCCCTTCGGCCCGCCTCGGATGGAGCCGGCATGACCGACGACACGGACGAATGCGACGAGGAGCCCCGGCTGCCCGAGGCGACGCCGGCGAACGACCCCGGCTGGTGCGAGTATGATGGCTGCCTGGAGTTCGCCAAGGGCGACGACGGCCTGTGCGTCAAGCACCTGGTCGCCTGGCGGCGGGGAGACGCGGAGGCCGAGGCGGCGCACCGCCGGCACCTGGTCAAGCAGCCGGGTGCCTGCGTGGACGAATCGAAGGGCGGCTGGAAACGACAGGCCGCCGCGACGGGCGGCCAAGCCCGCCCCAGGCCGGCGGGGAGGGATGAGGCGCTCGCCCGGCGCGTCCCGGCGGCCCCGGCGGGCGGTTCGCCGCTGGCCGGAACGATCGTCCAGGAGCAGGCCATCGAGCTGTTCCGCGTGGCGGCGGACGCCATCGGCCTGCCGGTGGCCGGCTTCCGCGTTCGCGGGGACGTCGTCGTCGTCAACACGGAGAACGAACAGATGGTGCGGATCCGCGACGGGCGCGCCGAGCCCGTCACGATCGTGCCTGTGGCGGCGGTGGTCTGACCGGCGCGAAGCTTGCTGAAGAGGAATCGAGCGACATGCTGACCAACGGTCAGAAAAAGGCGCTGCACGTCGCGGCCAGGCGGCTGGGGCTGCCGGACGACGTGCGGAGGATGGTCCAGTGGAATGCCGGCGGCTTCTACTCGGCGGCGGACGCGACGGCAAGCCGGGAGGGGTTTATCGCCGTGATGGCGGTCTACGAGGCCCGCTCCGGCGGGCAGATGCCCGGCTGCACGGAGGGGTACTGGCAGGCCGAGGACCGCAAGGCGAACCCCGCCGACGCGCTGCGGTTCCTGGTGCGGAAGGCGGCGGCGGAGCTGGGCCTCGACGACGCGGCGGCGGACCGGTTCATCGCGGGCGAACGAATGAGCCGGGGCGGATGCGACGGCGTCGCCGACGCGACGCCCTACTGGCTGCGTCGGTGCCTCGAGGCATTCAAGGCGATGCGCCGCCGGGGATGGCGGGCGGCGGCGGATCGACGGGAGACGGTGGGAAGATGAGGTCGAAGGCGAGAAGATGAGGTCGAAGGTCGAAGGTCGAAGGTCGAAGAAAACGGGAAAGGTCCCCTCCTACCTTTCCTTTCTTCCCTTCGACCTTCGACCTTCGACCTGATCCCTTCCCCGATGGGAGACGAGACATGCCATGCACGGGTGAGTCGCTCGAGGACGTCCTCACGGAAGCGATCGCGGCGTCGATCTGGAGCCCGAAGACGCCGTTGGTCATGGGCGATCCGGAGTGGGTCCGGTGCATCGCCACGCTCAACGGCAACGTGGCGTACTGCCACCGATGCCACGAGGCCCATTCCACTCTGGGCTCCGACGTGGGACGGGTGTGCCCCACCTGCCATCGCGGACGGCTGGTGCCGGGGGAGGCGATGCTTCGGCGGTACGGCCTCGATCGGCTCGCGGAGTGGTACGTCGACAACGTCTACCGGGAGTCGATGCAGCGGTGGGTGTGCGAGAAGTGCGCCAGGGAAACTTTCGTGCAACCTGACGGGGGGCTCTGCACGTGCGGCGCCGCGATGACGCGGGACGATGGAATGCAGTGGGAACCCTAACGAGTGCCATGGGAATCACGGACCCGACAGATTGCCTCTTCAGCCGCTACGACGCCGACCTGTCGCCGGCGATCGATCTGCACCCGGTGGGCGAGGACCCCGTGACGGCGGCGCCGCAGCTCTACCGGGTGATCCTGTGCGATTGCCCGGCGGCCAATTCGGCTGCGGAGGCCCGGGCCCGCCAGCTCGCGGTGCCCGTTCTGTGCTGGCTGATGTTCCAGAAAGGCGAGTGCCCGCTCTCGCGGGCGTTCCCCGAGGGCGCTGGCGAGCGCCCCGACAACCGGAAATGACAGGCCCGGATCCGGCGGTCCGTGCGATAGCCGGGATGGGGCTCCTGACCGGCGATCGCGGCCGGCGGGCCGCCGGATCCGGGCCTGCATGAACGAGCGGTAATGAGTGGTAATGAGTGGTAATGAACGGTAGTGGGCAGGGGCGCCGATGACGACGGAACAATGCGATTCCGAACTGCGGATGGCGTTTCGGTTGGCCGGCCCCGGTGGGCAGTCGCCCGAGCCGGCGACGCCGGCGGGGAAACTCCGTGACGCGATCGCCGCCGTCGTGGCGTGCTGGAACGCGACGATCCCCAAGCACCGCGTGCGGATCGTCACCCAGGCCAGGTACCAGGACCTTCGGTACCTGCTCAACACGTGGACGCCCGAGGAGGTCTGTGCGGGGATCGAGTGGTACGGCAAACAGTCGTGGAACCGCCAGCGCCAGGCGTGGCGGACCTTCGACGCGTGGATCGACCTGGCCGTCGCCACGCGGTGGATCGAGCAGGGGCTGGGGAGGCGCGAGGCCGAGGCCGAACACCCGGCCCCCGGGGAGCCGGCCGCCGCCGGCCGGCCCTCAGCCGAACCGACGACGCCGGCGGAGGACGGGCGGGCCGCCTTCGATCAGCTCAGGCCGGACGTCCGTTACGGGCTGTTGAACCGGGCGAAACAGGCCCTCACGCCCGGCTTGAGAGACCGTGAAAAACAGGTGCGCCTGGCGGCGATCGCCCTGGGCCGCCGCGAGGGCCTGCTGCCATGATCTTGGGCGGATGGATCATCGTCGCTGGCGGGATGATCGTTCGGGGACACGGCGGGACGATCGTCGCGTACCCGCACCGCGAGGTCGCGGAAAACGCGGCGAAAATGCCCGAGGTCGCCGGCCAAGCGGCGCGACAGGGCGGACCGGCGGCGGTGGCTGCCGTGGAGATTCGGTTGGTTACGACAGATATGGAAGGAGCAGACCGTGGCGGAAATCATGGATGACTTGAACGCGGCGACGGAGGCGGAGTCGAGCGACGAGCCGGACTGGCACGCGACGGAATATGAAATCCACCGCCAGGCGGGCCTGGCGGAAACTGCGGCTGAGTACCGCAAGCGCGAGCGCCCAGCCGCCGATCCGCTCGGCATCGCGGGCCTGCCGAGCACTCGCGAGGGACTCGATGGACTGCTGGCGGATCTGTGCCGGCGATTGATCGCCGCCCAGGGACGGACCATCAAGGGCCGACGATTGGCGGAGGACCTCGGCGTGGAGGACACGCGGGCGCTGCGCCTGGTGGCCGCGTACGGGCATGTGCATCACCGCATCCGCCAGATCGTCGGGATTGCGGGGACCGGGTACTGCTGGGGCGACGGGCCTGAGGCGCTTGAGGGCGTGTACGCCATTGCCTCGGGACAGGCGCGCGGCATGGGCCGTGCCCACTTTTTCCTCGCCGCCATCTACGGGAAGCGCCAGGCGCATGTCGAGCTGGCGCAACTGTGCCTCAACCTAGTCGAGCCTGACGCCGATCAGCGGCGCGATGAGCTGGGCGCGATGATGGCCGCCGAGGGCGTCGGCACCGAGGAGCTCCTCAATGGGATGCTGGAACTGCTGCGCGGGCGGGCTGACGGCCGGAAGATCCTCCGCCGCCTGGGGGACCGCCACCGCGACATCCTCCTACCCGCAGACGCCGTCGAGACCATCCGCCAACACCTGGCGGCGGTCTCATCTGCGTTGGGACTTGCGCACGTTAACCACCTAGATAACCCGCCGCCGGAACCCGTCCATATCCCGAAATGACCGCGCCCAGTCCCGCCGCGGACCCCCGACGCTACCCCCGACAAACCCCCGTCATCCCACAATGCACCCTCCCCGCTCATCTGCCTCTAACTCTACCGCCCGCATACGCCTATGTCACGCCACCCTGCGGCGCCCCATCCCTCCGCTCCCACCTTTTCCCACGGCCGCCTTTTTTGTCCTAACCTACTGAATCCCCGCCAGTACCGTCCCGTCCCACGTCGTTTCACCTTTTTCTTCCCTCTCTAGCTGGTACTGGGCGTGACGGGCGAGAGTGACAAGTCCCCGCCCACCACCACCAAGGAGCTCACCAAGGGATGGCTATCGCGGGTTTTCTACTTTTCGAC
>DATKXP010000087.1:0-18097 GCA_035529015.1 Phycisphaerae bacterium
ATCAAAACGGAGCGCTTTTTGCCTTGCCTATCTTAACATTTGAGGCCCAAAACCCCGTTTCCAGGCCAGAAACGGGGTTCGACGCCCCGAAAAGCGCCATTTTGGGGGGTCTCAAGAAAGGCCGTTTTCGTAAAGTATATAACCCGAACGGCAGCACGAGAGCCACGCGCCACGTCCACGGCCGCCCGACGCTTCAGCCGTGTTTACATCTGCCGCACGGGCCGGTAAGATGACGCCGCCGGCAGCGGCCATGGGGCACTGGACGAGGAAGGCCATGGCGAAAACGGCGCCGAGAAGGAGAGGTGACCGTATGCCGCGACTTGCGATGGCCGTCATCTGCGGGCTGATCGCCGCCGCCTCGCTCTGTGCGAGCGTCCTGGCGGCCGATCCCGACGTCAAGGCGGTCCGTGCGGTTCTTCCCACCGATCGCGGGCTGGTGATTCACGCCGGCGCGGCGGGCCCCGAGTTGGCCGCCGCGCTCGCCGCCGAGACGCCCCTGGTGGTTCACGCCCTCCTGGGCGACGCGGCGACGGAACAGGCGGCCCGGGCGGCCCTCGTCGGGGCCGGTCTGCACGGACAGGCCACCGTCGCACGCTGGCGCGATCCCAAGAGCCTGCCGTTTCTCGATAACACGGCCATCGCCGTCATCGCCGACCTCGATGCGGGCGACGGCCTGCGAGCCGAGGAATGTCTGCGTGCCGTGCGTCCCGGCGGTGTCGCGTTCCTGAAGCAGGGCGGCACGTGGTCGGCCACCATCAAGAAACGCCCCGCCGACACCGATGACTGGCCCGAGTACGCGCACGATGCCGCCGCCAGCGACGTCTCGAGCGACGTGCGCGTCGGCCCGGCCCGGGGACTCCAGTGGCAGGCCGGTCCCGAGGAGGTCACCAAAGACGGCATCCGTCTGGTCGGGGGCGTCTGGATCGCGTGTGAGGTGATGCGTCTGCCGCCGCCTGAGAATGAGCGAAAGCGCCTGATCGCCCGCGATGCCTACTCGGGCCTGCCGCTGTGGCAGCGGGAAGACGTGACCGTCAACAGCCGCTTCGCCTTCCTGGCCGACGGCAAACGCGTGTACGTGAACCCCGGCCCCGGCGATCGCGGCTGGCCCGCTGTGAGCATGATCGCCCTGGACCTGCGGACCGGCCGGACGGTGGCGGAGTTTGACCAGGGCATCACGTTCGAGGCCCCCGCCGAACTGCCGAAGGACCGCAAGGAGCAGGAAACGATCCAGCGCGGCCTCAGCGGCCGTGCGGGCAACCTCGTCGCACGCCTCGACGCCGGCGTCCTGCTCCAGGTCACGGGGCAGCAGATGGTGGCCCTGGACGCCGAATCCGGCAAGCGGCTGTGGGACAGGCAGACCTCGCAGGCGGGCGGCCTCAACGTCAACCACGTGGGCCACCTGCTGGGCCGCGTCTGGATGCACCCTCTCGTCCGCGCCGGCGTCGTCTACGTCATCGAGGGCGAAAGCGCCCGGTCCTTCTCGTACACGCACTGGCCGGCCGCCACCTGCGAACGCATCGTCGCGATGGACCTCGCGACGGGCAAGGAGCGCTGGACACGGACCTGGCCGGCCGAACACGGCCCCCCGGGAGTCGCTTACAACATGACGTGCGGCGAAGGCGTGCTGGCGCTGGCCGTGCGCGACGGGCGGGGCGATCGGCCCGACAAGGGCAGGCTTCAACTGCTGCTCGTGGACGCGGCGACCGGCCGCACCATCGCCTATCAGGGCACCGGCCACACGCGCGGAGACATCGGCGGCGGCCACAGCCACGCGCGGGCGATGATCGTCGGCGGCAAGGTCTGGGTCAGCACGATTTACGGTTCGGCGAGCGCGGCCCTGACGGACCCCGCGAACACGGTCGCCGGGGAGTACGTCGGCCTGCGGCCGGTCGCCTGCACGGTGTGGCGGGCGACGCCGAAGTGGCTCATCGGCTCGATGACGGTGGCGGCGCTCGACGGCACCGGCTACTACTGGACCGACGCCATGCGGACGCACTGCGACGTGGGCGCCTTCCCGGCCAACGGTTTCCTGTACATCACGCCGAATTTCTGCGGATGCCAGCCGTACCAGCCGGGCTCGAACGCCACCCACAGCCGCCTGCTTTCGGAGGACACGGGCCTGGCGCGGCTGGAGCGCGGCGAGGCGAAAGCGGCCCCGGCGGTTGAGGGCGCCGAGGCGGACTGGCCGACGCTGCTCCGCGACAGCATGCGCAGCGCCTGGAGCGACCACACCCTGGCGCGCGAACTCAAGGCCGCCTGGCAGGAGACGATCCCCGTCGCCTCTTGCGCCGATGCCATGCTCCAACGCGAGTGGGACGATCATTACTACACGCGCGGGCCGATCACGGCGGCAAGCGTGGCCGAAGGCGTGTGCGTGGTGGCGGTGCCGCATCGGCAGCAGGTCGTCGCGCTCGACGCCACAACCGGCAAGCCGCGCTGGCGCATCGCGGTGGACGGCCGGGTCGAGTCGCAGCCGACGATCCATGGCGGTCTCGTGCTGTTCGGCACGCGCAGCGGGTGGGTGTATGCGGTCAGCCGCGACACGGGCGCGACGGTGTGGCGTTACTTCGCGGCCCCGTCGGCCGAGCGGATCGTGGTGAACGGTCAGTTGGAGTCGCCGTGGCCCGTCTTCGGGTCGGTGGTGGCGGCGGGCGACGACGTCTGGGCGTTCGCGGGCCGGCACAGCGATCTGGACGGGGGCTTGCGTTGGGTCCGCCTCGACACGGCGTCGGGGGCGGTGCGTGCCAGGGGACGCCTCGGGTCCGACGACCTGTGGCGCGACGCCAAGGCGGACCGTCCGACGCGCATCGCCAACATGCCGCCCGTGTACGATGGGGAACGGTTCCACTTCGCCCAGGAGTTCCTGGAGCGCCGGGGCGAGGGCCTCGTGCGCTTCGACGCCGGTCTGGGCCGCACCGGCCACGATTGGGATACCTGGCAGGCGCGGTCGCGGATCGACGCCATGATTCCCGCAAACACGGGGACGCTCCAGGACGGCCGCCGCGGCCGGGGTCTCAATGCAAACAGCCACTACTACGGGGGCGTGCGGGCCAAGCAGTTCTGCTATCGCGGCGGCGATTTTGTCAGCCTGCTCGGGAGCCTGGAGAAGGGCAATCGCGGCGGCAACCCGGCCGCCAACATCCTGCGCATGCGCCGTCTTCGGCCCGATGAGAAGGAACCGAAACGCGGCGTTGCCAGCGTGCCGGTGTGGCAGGGCGAGCGGCCGAACAACTGGCTGGGCACCAACTCGTTCAAGGCCTGCGCCGTGGCCGGCGACCGCGTCCTCGTTGCCTACAGCATCGAGGGCCGCGACGGGCACCACAAGGTCAAACACCATCATTACCTGAAGGTGCTCGACTACGAGACCGGCAAGGAGGTGCAGCAACTGGAACTGCCCGCCAAGGCGCTGTACGCGGGCGTCGCCGTGGCCGCCATGGCCGTCTATGTGGTCAGCGAAGACGGCACCGTGACCTGCTACCGGTGAGGAAGGTGGCGGATTGGCGGCGTGGCGGTACAATCGGCATCGGGCGCACGGCGTTCGTTGACCGAAGACGTCGTCCCCCTGGAACCGAGTGGAAGGGAACAGGATGCACGCGACAGGTTCGATCCCGGCAGCGGCGATGGTCCTTGTGCTGATGCTCGCGGGTTTCGCCGCGGCGGCGGAGTATTATGTCGCGCCCCGGGGCAGCGACGCGAATCCGGGAACGAAGGACAAGCCCTTTGCGTCGATGGCCCGCGCCCGCGACGCCGTCCGCGCCGGCGGCAAGGCCGGCAAGGAACCGGTCACCGTCTTCCTGGGGGGCGGCATGTACTACCTGGCGGAGACCGTCGTCTTCGGCGCCGCGGACTCCGGCACGAAGGACGCGCCCGTTGTGTACGTCGCCGGCGAGGGCGAGACGCCGGTCGTCAGCGGCGGCTTTGCGATGGACCTGGCGTGGGCGCCGTACCGCGACGGTATTCTCAAGGCCCGCGCGCCCGCCGGAACGAAGACCGACCAACTTTTCGTCAACGGCGTGCGCCGGCACATGGCGCGGTACCCCAACTATGACCCCGAGGTGCGGATCTTCAACGGCTCGGCCGCCGACGCCTTCAGCAAGGAACGGGCCGCGCGGTGGAAGGACCCCGCGGGCGGCTTCATCCACGCCATGCACCGGAACATGTGGGGCGGCATGCACTACGTCATCACCGGCAAGGACGCCAAGGGCGAGGTCACGTACGAGGGCGGGTGGCAGAACAACCGCCAGATGGGGATGAACGCCAGGCACCGCATGGTCGAGAACCTCTTCGAGGAACTCGACGCCCCCGACGAGTGGTACCTCGACGCGAAGGCCGGCGTTCTCTATTTCCATCCGCCGGCGGACCTTGACATGGCGAAGGCGACGGTGGAAGGCGTCCGCCTGCGGCACCTGGTGGAGTTCCGCGGCTCGGCCAAGTCGCCGGTGCGGTTCGTGACGCTTCGGGGCATCACCTTCCGCCACGCCGCGCGCACGTTCATGGACAACAAGGAGCCGCTGCTTCGGAGCGACTGGACGACGTACCGCGGCGGCGCCGTGCTGTTCAGCGGCGCCGAGGACTGCGGCCTGGAAACCTGTCACATCGACCAGGTGGGCGGCAACGCGGTGTTCGTCAACATGTACAACCGGCGGATTTCGGTCGTCGGATGCCACATCTCGGACGCCGGCGCGAACGCCGTGGCCTTTGTCGGGGACCCGAAGGCGGTGCGCAGCCCGCTCTTTGAGTACAGGCAGCGGCAGAGTCTCGGCGACATCGACACCGAACCCGGTCCGAAGACGGACAACTACCCGGCCGACTGCCTGGTGGAGGAGTGCCTGGTTTACCGCAGCGGCCGCGTCGAGAAGCAGACGGCCGGGGTGCAGATTTCGATGGCCCAGGGCATCACGGTGCGGCACTGCAGCGTCTACGACGTGCCGCGCGCCGGCATCAACATCAGCGAGGGCACCTGGGGCGGGCACGTCATCGAGTTCTGCGACGTCTTCGACACCGTCAAGGAGACCGGCGACCACGGGTCGTTCAACTCGTGGGGCCGCGACCGGTTCTGGGGCCTGGGGGGCGTGGACCTGAACCAGGTGACCCTCGGCGAGCACAAGGACCTGCCGCTGCTCGACGTGGTCAAGCCGGTCATCCTGCGGAACAACCGCTGGCGGTGCGACCACGGGTGGGACATCGACCTGGACGACGGCTCCAGCAACTACCGGGTCTACAACAACCTGTGCCTGCACGGGGGGATCAAGTTCCGCGAGGGCTTCTACCGCGTCTGCGAGAACAACATCATCGTGGACAACACGTTTCACCCGCACGTGTGGTACGGCAACTGCCACACGGCGTTCGCGCGGAACATCGTATGGGAGGACCGTTACCGCCCGGCCCGGATGCGCACGACGGACCAGGGCGATCGGATGGACTACAACCTGGTGCACGAGGCGGGCGTCGGCGATGCGCGTCCGGCCAAGGGCCTGCGGACGTTCGGCGGCGACGCCCGGTCGGTCGTCGCCGACGCGATGTTCGTGGACCCCTCCGCCGGCGATTACCGCGTCAGGGACGGCTCGCCCGCGCTCAAACTGGGCTTCAAGAACTTCCCGATGGACCAGTTCGGCGTGACGAAGGCCGATCTGAAGGCGATCGCGCGGACCCCTGCGCTTCCCGGCGAGACGGCGGCCGCCGAGCCGAAGCCCCAACGCGACGCCGGTGTGCGGCAGTGGGAAGGCGCGCGGGTCCGGAACGTTGCCGGCGACGGCGACCGGTCGGGCTACGGCCTGCCGGACGCCACCGGCGTGGTCGTCGTGGACGTAAAGGCCGGCAGCGCGGCCGCATCGTACGGGCTGAAGAAGGACGACGTCATCCGTGATCTCAGCGGAAAGGGGATCGGCGACGTCGGCGATCTGATCGCTGCCTTCGCGCGGCTTGCGCCGGGGAAGGAAGCGGTGCTGGGCATCGTGCGCGGCCAGCGCAAGCAGACGTTGCCGTTCACCGCGCCGAGGAGGTGATGGCATGGCTTACATGACGCGCATCGCAGCGCCGCGCGACGGCCGGGCGGTTCTCGTCTACCTGCCGCTTGTCTTAACGGGGCTGCTCGCAGGGGGACACGTGGCGGTGGCGGATTCCTCAGGCGTCTACAGCGTCCGCGACTACGGCGCCGTCGGTGACGGCAAGGCCGCGGACACCGCTGCAATCAACAAGGCCATCGAGGCGTGTGCCGCGGCGGGAGGCGGCCAGGTACGCCTTCCACCCGGCACGTACCTCTCGGGGACGGTCCACCTCAAGAGTAACGTGACGCTGTGGCTGGACGCCGGGTCGCGGCTGGTGGGCAGCACAAACCTGGAGCACTACCAGCACTTCACGGCGCCCGCCGGTACGCCCGAAGCAGGGTCGCCCAAGTGGCATCGGGCATTGGTTTTGGGCGTGGGTGTCGAGAACCTCGCCATTGCCGGCAAGGGAGTGATTGACGGCAACAAGGTCTTCGACCCTCACGGCGAGGAGAAGATGCGGGGGCCCCACACCATCATCCTGGGCAACTGCCGGGACGTCCAAATCCGCGACGTGACGATCCGCGACTCGGCCAACTACGCCATTCTGATCGAGTTCTCCGACCGGGTAGACGTGCGGCAGGTCAAGGTGACCGGCGGCTGGGACGGCGTCCACTTTCGCGGCTGGAGCGACCGGCCCTGCCGCGACCTGACCATCGTGGGCTGCCAGTTCTTCACGGGCGACGATTCCATCGCCGGCCGGTACGTCGAGAACCTGCTCGTCGCCGACTGCGTCATCAACTCCTCGTGCAACGGCCTGCGGATCATCGGTCCGATGAAGCACATGGTCGTGAACAATTGCCTCTTCTACGGCCCCGGCGTCCATCCGCACCGGACGCAGGACCGCCACAACATGCTCTCCGGGATCATCCTGCAGCCGGGTGGCTGGGACGCCTGCGAGGGACCGCTCGAAGACGTCCTGATCTCTGACGTGACGATGAAGAACGTGGCCTCGCCGGTCACGATCCACCTGCGGCGGCCGGGTAACACGGCCGACGGCATCACGGTCACGCGCCTGACGGCGACCGGCGTGTATCGTGCGGCCGCGTCGGTCGAGGCGTGGGCGGGGACGCCGGTCGGGCGTGTGGTGTTTCGCGACGTGAGCATCGAGTACGCCGGCGGCGGCAAGAAGCCGGAGGAGGGTCTTGAGGTCCGGAAACCGGGCCTGGACGCACGGGGGCTGTCCGCCTGGGGCTTCTACGCGCACAACGTCAGGGATCTTCGCTTTGAGGACGTGCGGCTGAGTTGTGCGAAGGACGACTTGCGGCCGGTTCTCATCGGCGAGGGCGTCGAGCGGCTGACGCTTGACAATTTTCGCTTCCCCCGAGTCACCGGTGCGGCGGACCCGCTGGTGCTCAAGGACGTCGGCCGGATCGAGTACGGCCGCGAGGCAGCGCCGCCGCGCCCAAGGTAGTGTCGTCCTACGCCCGCCAGGGCCGCTTCCGCTTGACCTTCGCGAGGACGCTTTTGGCGATCTCGGCGTCCTTGGCGATCTGGAAGTCGAACATGCCGACCATGGCGAAGTCGGCCCCGTTGCCGAAGGCGTACGTGAAGGCGTTCTGCGGCTGGATGGCCCCGGCGGCCATGACTTTGAAGGCGATCCACGGCTTGGCGATCTCGGCCATGTACTTGATGGTCGCTTCCGGGTCGTCGCACCAGCAGTTGTCGTGCGGCTTGCCGTCCGGTCCCTTGGCGGACCAGTAGTCGTGGCTGTGCAGCGTCTTGACGTGGTAATCGACGGGCAACTTGGCGGTCTCGACGGCTATCGGGACGTCGAGGCGGTGGCCGCCGACGCCGGTGGGCAGGCCCTGGCTGCTGATGAACTCGACGGCCTTGCCGAGCAGGTCCACGCGTCCGGCCGCGACGAGCCGGTCGCCGGCGTTGCCCACGATGTAGGCCGAGTCGGCCCCCTGATCGATCGACCGCTTGATGCCGGTCAGGTCGCCCGTCTCATCGACGAGACCCTGAACGAGCCAGAGCATCTTGCCGCCGCGCTCCTTGCGGTACCGCTGGATGAGTTCGCCCGCGTTGGGATGCGTGTTGATGCAATTGATGCCGTGCTCCTCGGCGATCTGGAGCGTCTCGAGGACCTTCTCGTCGGTGTGATAGGCCTTGAGCAGCGCCGAGACGTACAGGAGGTCGCGGGCGTGGGCCCATCCGCCGATGAGGTTGCCGCCGAGGATGATGCGGCTGACCTTGAGTTTGCCCAACGTGCCCGTCGGCAGGGAGTTCTTCGAGTTCGGCTTGACGCCGCCGGCGCCGGCGGATCCGGCGCCCTCGCCGCTCCCCGCCGCGCCTTGGCCCGCCTGGGCGAGCAGGGCCTGTTCCTCGAAACTCATCGCCAGCGATGCCCCGGCCGCTGCGGCCAGCGAGCCCTTCACGAAATCCCGACGCGTCCGTCTGTCTGCCATCGACTGGTCTCCCGTTGCAACTCACGTGCCCGAGGCGCGACCGCCACGGTGGCGGACCCTCTCACCCTGTCTAACCCGCTCACTGCCGGAAACAGGCCGCCGTTTATGCTGCATCATAGGCGTCGTGGTCGCGGGAGACAAGGCAGGGCTTGACCGGCCTGAGACGCACGGCATCCAACCGCCATGGGCGACGGCCTTGTCGCGTTCTTTCACCGTCCCTTGTAGCACGCGACGCGACCGTCCACGGTGGCGACGTACAGGCGGCCGCCTCAGACGATCGTCCTTCTCGATGAAACAACGCTGTTCCCAAATCGTGTCGCCGGGCGGCGGCGCTACTCCGCCGACGATCACATCGCCAACGTCACCTTCCGCGTGGCAACTCACCACATGTATTACTGTGGAGGTGGGCATCACTTATCACGCTCCTGGCCGTTGTTCTTCTTTTCTGGAAGAGGCAGCCGCAGCAAATTCCGACTATAAGCGTGGACGCGGATATGTTCTTGTGTCAGCACTTTCAGTCCCTCTTGATGCGCTCCACGAGCTTCTTTTCATGGAACTCTTTGTGGTATTTTTTGGAATGCGCGCTCCAGTCGAAGGGTTTTGTTTTCACTTGAGGTGTTGGATTCCGTGGCAGGCGTTTACGCAAATCTGCAACAATCTCTCCATAAGCGGGTTCACCGGCGAGGTTCGTCCATTCGTACGGATCGGTGTCGTGGTCGTAGAGTTCCTCCGAACCATCGGCGTAGCGCGTGAATCGCCAACGCTCGGTGCGAAGCGAATCGTTCCTAAAACCGTGTGACGTGACAGAGCCATGTTCCCAGTCCGCCAAAGGGTTCTTCAGCAGCGGGACGAGGCTGTGACCGTCAAGACGCTGGCGCGGCTTGGGCGCGCCGCACAATTCCACCAGCGTTGGGTAAAGATCCAGAAGATTGACCGTCCGCGAGCAACTGACTCCCTGGCGGTAGTCACCCTGCATCCTTTTCGGCAGGGCGACGATCATGGGGACGCGACAAGCCTCTTCCCACAGCGTGAACTTGCGGTAAGTCAACTTTTCGCCGAGGTGCCAGCCGTGATCGGACCACAAGACGACGATGGTGTTGTCGGCATGACCGCTCTCGTCGAGATTCTTCAAGAGGCGGCCGACGAGGTCGTCGGTGTAAGCACTGCTCGCCAGATAGGCCTGCACAGCCTGCCGGTGATAGCCGTTCGCGTCGAGAACGTTGTAGTAGACGCAAGGGCCGCCGCGAGGGGCGCTTTTCGGGATGTCGCTGTAGTCGTCGGCCCTTCTCGGCGGCAACTGAATCTCATCGAGCGGGAACATTTCGAAGAACTTCCGTGGCACGAACCAGGGGACGTGCGGTCGATAGATGCCGCAGGCGAGAAAGAAGGGCTTGTCGCGCTTCTCCCGGAGCTTTTGAGAAACGAACTTCATGCTCATCCAGTCGCCGGTCTCCTCGACGTCCTTGTCGAGCGGCCCCCAAGTGAAGTCCATGTACCAATTTTTCGTTCGCGGCATTTTGTCGAACGTCGGCTGGTATTCCTTCGCAGGTACATGGGTGGGTGGAAACTGCAGGTTCTTGCTGGGCCAGAAATCGTCCCACGAAGCAGGATGATTCTGATAATGGTGATAGATCTTTCCGGCGCCGGCGGTCTCGTATCCATTCGCTCGGAAGTGAGCCGGCAACGGGTCGGCTGCCGGCAGCAGGATTTCCTGCCAGGTTTGAGTCGCCGCGTTCACATAACATCCCGACCGGTAAGGCGCGACGCCTGTCAGCGTGGCCGCGCGTGACGGCAGACAAGCCGGCGCCGAGCAATAGGCGCGCGTAAAAAGAGTTCCGTGTCGCGCCAGCCGGTCGATATTAGGCGTCTTCGCCTGGGGGTGACCTCCCATACAGCCAGTCCAGTCGTTTAGATCGTCGATGACAATGAACAGCACGTTGGGGCGTTTGGGCGCCTCGGCGGCCCGGGCCCGCCCCAGAGCAACACCTGCGCCCGCGAATGCGCACAGTCGCAGAAATCGGCGGCGTGAAAGATTCATGCTGTTCTCCTGGTGTTGGATGCTCCATTCGGCGGGCCGAAGTTCCGCGACCTCGATGTCCTTGCTGTCAAGGAGCTACGTCACTTTTTGCCCCCGCTCAACATCTGTTTCATAGCCTTGCCCATCGCATCCCCGATCAGGAAGTACGATTCGGCATTGCTGAACCAGTGCTCGATATCGCCCCTTCCGGGCGATTCGTCCTCGGGCCGGTAGAAATCCCGCGTATCGATACACTGCACGTTGTCTACGCTTCGCGCTGCCGCAGCCTGCGCCGGCTGCACCATCTTCTGCAACCGGCCCACAACGCCACCCGCCGGCGCGTGCCCTCCGAAGCCGCTATTGGCAATCACGAAAGGAAGGTCCGCAGCGCCGAGTTCCTTCCGCACGTCGCGTATGAAAGCCGGCATGTTCCTCTCGTATTCCTTTGAAAACTCCTCGCTGCAGCCGTCGTTCCATCCCTGATGCCAGCAGAATCCGGCGATTTCGTAGCCTCGACCAGCGTAATCGGGAAAGTGTGTCTTGAGATTTCGCAATACCTCGTTTACTTGGGTCATCATCAGGCGATAGTATTCGCCGGGCTTGGGGACTGTGCCATCTTTGCCGGGCTTGATTTCAAAGTCTGGTTTGCCGGCACTGGGAGGGCGGAAATTGAGCGCCAGACTCTTGCCACCCCAGGCGGTCTTTATTAGAAGCACCGGCTCATCATAGTACTCTCCCATAATGTGTCCGAATTGGAATTCCGGCCCGATTCTCTCGTCATTCGCGCCGAAGCCGACCGTCAGACCGCCCTTCTTCAATCCGCCGCGGCCTCGTTCGTAATAGATCTGCACGTCC
This sequence comes from Phycisphaerae bacterium, assembly GCA_035529015.1. GTDB lineage: Bacteria > Planctomycetota > Phycisphaerae > FEN-1346 > FEN-1346 > JAUVZF01. The sequence goes on from DATKXP010000087.1 coordinate 11,328, forward strand.
TGGCGAACGATCCATCCGCCGTCCTTGTCGACTATATGTTTGTAGGCCTTCGCCTTTTCGGGATCCTCAATCAGGTTCTCGAGCGCTCCTTTTCTCTTCCTTGCGATCGCCTCCTCGCTCATTCCCCTCTGCTTGAATCCCGCGGTCCTTCGTTCGTTGAACTCGACAATGCCTTGCCCCTGCATATTCGATTGTCCCGCGAGGATGAAGACCTTAACGGGACCTTTGCCCGTTTCGGCCGACGAGACGGAGGAAAGAGGCGCAACAACCGCGCAAGCAACAAGAATTCCGACTACAACGATTCCAGATCGAGTATGCTTCATCAGGATTCTCCTTTAAGCCGGTATTCCATATTTACGGTGAACGTGAAGACGGTCCAGGTTCAGGACGGTGGCTGTTTTAGCATCGCGCCCACCTCCAGCGTCAAGCGCCTGGGCGGATTTCGTGGGTGTGGTGCGCGGTCTCGGTCGTTTCCAGTATACAAGCCGCCCGGCAGGGGAGGGACGTCAGCGTCCAAGAAGGCCAGCTTCTCCAGCGCGTCGAACGCCCAAGCCGTCAGAACCATGGTGCTTATCCACCGAACGCCGTGTCCAACCATGTTCCACCTCCGTGCCGGCTTCTAGGCGCAACACCGCTACCGGGCTGTCGAGGATGCCCCGAACGAAGCGGCTTTGCAAGCCCCTTCTGGGCCCCCTGCCGGCGCGGGTGTACGTGTCTAGCGCGGGTGGCACGGCAGCCCCGCCGGGGCGGCCGTGGGGACCCGGTGGGCAACACGGCCGCCCTTCGGGCTGCCGTGCCACCCGGCCTGCGGTGTGGCTACGCGGCGCGCCCGGTAAGGCCGGGGCCTTGTTGCCGACGGCAGGGGGCCACGGTATGATGACAACCGCTCTTTCGGACGGCAGTCGTGAATTCGTTCTTTACAAGGAACGTGTCAAGGAGGTGACCGATGGAACCCAGGCAAGGCATGAACCGCCGGGCCTTCATGAAGGCCGCGGCCTCAACCACCGTTGCGTTCAGCGCCGTTCCGCGCCATGTGCTGGGCGGGCCCGGCCTTGCCGCGCCCAGCGGCCAACTCAACCTGGCCTGCATCGGCATGGGGTGGCAGGGGATGCGGATGCTGTCGGATCTGCTGAAGCGTTCCGACGTCCGCGTCGTCGCCGTCTGCGACCCCAACACCGACAGCAGTGACTACATCGGATGGGGACGGGGCAGGGAGGGCGCCAAGGGCTTTCGCGGCGGCCGGGTGCCCGGGCGCGAGATGGTCGATGCCCACGACGGGCGAGCCAAACCGTCCGGCGCGTCCAAGGGCTGCGCGGCCTATGCGGACTTCCGCGAGATGCTCGAGAAGCAGGCGGACCTCGACGCCGTCCACATCGTGACGCCCGACCACACGCACGCCACCCTCGCCATCGCCGCCATGAAGAAGGGCAAACATGCTGCCATGCACAAGCCGGTGGCGAACCGGATGCACGAGGCCCGGTTGACCGTCGAGACGGCCCGCCGGACCGGCCAGGTGACGCACCTGCACGCCTGGCGCGACTGCGGGGAACTCTACACCATCCGGGAATGGATTCGGCAGGGGGTGATCGGCCCGGTTCGCGAGGTCCATCGCTGGCTCTACAAACCCATCTGGCCGCAGGGCACGCCGTATCTGCCGACCGACAACCCGCCGGTCCCCGAGGGTTTCGACTGGGACCTGTGGCTCGGCCCGGTGCCGCATCGGCCTTACTCGCCCCGGTACACCCACGCCGTGTATCGCGGCTGGTACGATTTCGGCGGCGGCGGCATGGCCGACATGGGCTACTACGGCCTGTGGATGGATTGGCGGATTCTGGAACTGGGCGCCGCGACCAGCGCCGAGGCCTGCGCCAGCATCGTGTGCGAGGTGCGCGGCTACCAGAGCGGGACCGTGAAGAACGCCGTGTCGTTCCCGCACGCGAGCACGGTCCGGCTGGGGTTGCCCGCGCGCGGCCAGATGCCGCCGTGTGACGTGTACTGGTACGACGGGGGGATGAGGCCGCCCACGCCCAAGGAACTCATCGAGGCCGGCCAACCGATGCCCAACGCCGGCGTCATGTTCGTCGGCGACGAGGGCAAGGTCCTCGCGGGCTACCAGTACGAGAAGCCTCGCGTCCTCCCCGAGAAGAAGATGCGCGAGGCCGCCGCCGTCAAGACGCCCGACGTGGAGATCGTCAGCACCAGCGACGAGTGGATCAACGCCTTCCGCAGCGGCAAGCCGTCGCGCGGCAGTTTCCAGAACGTCCAGCACCTGGCCGAGGCCATCTGCCTGAGCAACGTGGCGATCCGCCTGAACACGCGCCTCGAGTGGGACGATGCGAACATGAAGATCACCAACCGCCCCGACGCCAACCGGTACCTCCGTCGCGAGGAGTATCGCAAAGGGTGGGAACTGTAGGGGATCGGCTGCCGCTCCGCTCGGCGCCGGGTGCCACTGGCGGCTTGTCCGCCAGTGTTCTCTCTGTATGAGCGAAAACCAGGGTTCCGGTAACACACGGCTTATCTGTTCCGTTTCGGCCTGGGTCCGGGGTAGACCTGCGCGAGGGCGCTACGCTCTTGCTCCGCCCCGCGCCACGGTTTCACTCCGCCCTTTACCATTCTGTCAAGGAAAGCCCCGAATTTTGGGGGCCAAGAGCGGTCGGGGCGACCCGGCTTCGCCAAGGCTACGCCGGGGCGACTGGCACTCGTTCGAACCGGACAGCCAGCGCGTCAGGCCGTTCGTCAGCGCCTTCTGCGACCCGTTCGGGCCGCATCTCCTTACGGCGACGAGGCTTGGGCGCGAACCGTTCGCGGTAGCCGTGTAGGCCGATTCTGGAGGAGGCCTGGGTTCACGGCGGGCTCATGGTTAGGCTCAAGTGAGGCTCAGAGGCTCACGAGCGTCTCACGCCCAATCTCCGCGGGATGCGCAGCAAACGGGCGGCCCGCGAGAGCCGCCCGTCGCGCTGCGTCAAATGGCCTGGCAGGCCTCTCACTGCCGCTTGCGGCGAAGGAGAACACCCAGGCCGCCCAGCGTCAGCAGCGCCAGCGTCGCCGGCTCGGGCAAGACGTACACGGTGCTGCCGAGGTCGAGGGCTTCGCCGCCGCAGCCCCAACCGTCTCCGTCCAGGAAAAAGGACACGCCGAAGGTCTCCGGCCCTTCCGGAACGAGGGTCGCGTAAACCTCGTTCGGACCCAGCGTCAGGAGAGGTTCAGGACCCGCAGGTGACGCCACGAAGTTCAGCCAGTCGCTGTCATCGACGCGGCCCCCCTCGAGGAGTCCCCACAGGAAGTCCGGCTCGGTGCCGGACGCATCGCACCCCAGGCCAGGCGCATCCAGAACGCGGTCCGAGAGGTTCGCCAGAAGCAGCATATCGAAGCCGCGGTAGTCATCGTCGTGACCAGGCGGTCCCACGTCCATCCTCAGCAGGGCCGCGCAGGCGCCGGCGGGGCGGTCGGCCAGGAGACCCTGGGCGATCAGCATATCCGCCGTCAGGCTGTCGAAGACGCCGAACGCCTCCGCGCCGCCCCGGAGGTCTGGAATCAGCGGTGACTCGACGACCCCGACGCCGGTGTGGATGAATGGATTCGGGCCGCGCACCCCGTCATAGGCCTCGAATCGCGCGCCGACGATGGTCCCGCCGAAGCCCTGGGCCGTGTTGCTGCACAACACCAGCCGTCCGGAGCCGCCGCTTACGTTGCCGCCGTGGCAATCGACGGTCGCCCCCGCCGACTGCACTGCCGAGCCGGTCAGCATAATGGTCCCGCCGGCCCCGCCGCCGCCCGACCCGGAATTGCCACCCGGCCCGCCTGCACCGCCGGCCCCGCCGCCGGCCCCGCCGCCGCCGTTTGCCGGAACCAGATTCATGAAGTTATTGAATACCGGGTTCCACTTTGCCGTCCCACCATCCTGTCCCGGCCCGCCGCCCAGGCCCAGGGGTACGCCGGGAGGCCCTAACATGTCCGGACTCGGATCCTCGGCCCATGCGCCGGTGGCCCCTGAGAGCCCCAAGGTCCCGGCACCACTTGGTGAACCCGCAATAGCCGCCTGACCATCGCCGCCGGCGGCCAACAACTGGCCCTCGACGATGAGTCGCCCCAGAGCCCGGATCTCGATAGCCCCGCCACCGCCACCGCCCTCGCTGGCCTTGGCCCCGGTCCCGCCGGCACCGCCGGTGCCCCCCTGGCCGCCGAAGCCGCCGGCACCGCCGTCGTCGCCGTAGTCAAAAAGGCTAGCGGCACCGCCTCCACCTCCGCCACCTCCTCCCCCGCCGCCGCCACCGCCACCTCCACCCCCACCTCCGCCGGCGCCGCCGCCACCACCCCCGCCGCCACCGGTGAGCGATGGCCCCGTGCCGGTGTTCAGGCCCCCGCCGCCCGACCGCCCGTGGGCCGTCCCGCCGTTCTGGCCTGTGCCGCCGGCTTTTCCCCCGTACCCGTGCGCCGCGGGGCCGGGCGTGTAGCCTGAACCGGCGCCAGCGGCACCCGAGCCGCCCAAGCCCCACGCCCCGACCGCGCCACCCGCGCCGCCGCTGCCGCCGCCACCCCCCGCCCCGCCGGGGCTGCCGACCCCGAAGCCGGGGAGGCCTGCCCCCCCGGCGCCGCCAGCCTGACCGGGCTGCCCGACGAGGAGTTCGGGAACGACGCCCCACAGCCCGGGCCAGCCGTTACCGCCCCAATAGCCGGCTTGGCTACCTACGGTACCATGGTCGCCGCCCTCGCCACCGAAGCCCCCGAGCATGCCCAACCCGCCTTGGCCCCCGGGCGCCCGCGTCGAGCCCGAGTTGGCGCCGACACCGCCCCCCGGGCCGGACCAGCGATTGATGCCGTCGCGCCCCCCCGAGAAATCAAAGCGTGCGCCGGCCGGGATGGACACGTTACCCGCCGCGACCAGGCGCACCGGCCACGGGCAGTATAGGTCCTGGCACGTGACGACGTCATCGTTCTGGAACACGAGGTCCCCTGCATAGCGGACCTCCATCACGCCGTCAGCAGCCACTCGGCAACTGAACGGCACGTCTCTGAAGACCCCCGACCAGCCGTTGGAGTACGGAACCGAGATGATCTCCGCATGCGCTTGCACGCCCAACAGAATCGCAGCACAAAGCCAGGCTAAAGACCACACATACGGCACGGACCTTCCGCCTTGTTTTGTCGAGTACACGGACACGCCTCCTTCCCCCTCTGTTGGAACCACGCGGCCCTCAGTTGCGGTGGGCAGGAACGCCCTGCCGCCGGGGCCGTACCTGCTCGGGTTCTCAGATCGGCGTGACCGCCCTACACGTAGGGGTGCGTGCGCCCCCGCGCCGCCCAGTGTGCGGCCCAGCCAGTGGCCCCCTGCGACCGGCGCAAAAAAAAGGCCGCGCCGCGCTCGCGCGCAGACCCGACCCCCGGCTATGCCACACTTCCCCACTACAGTGGGAATATACACCAGGAGCTCGCGATATGCAAGGGGTTTCTTCCCTGTTTTCTATGTTTTGCGCGCGAGGCGCCGAACCCCGGGACCGCTGCGCCGGCAAGCGCGTAGCGCACAGGGCCTCGATCCTTGTCCGTCTGGCCGGAGAAGGGGTTCGAACAGCGGAAGCGCCCCCCGGGGGGTCGTCTGGCGGAGAACAGGCCGTTCGACGTTCTCCTCGAACGGCCTTCTTTGGTAGATGGTCGGGGCGACCCGGCTTCGCCAAGGCTACGCCGGGGCGACTGGATTTGAACCGGCGACCTCTTGCCCCCAGTCAAGGGCGCTTGCCAGGCTGCGCCACAGCCCGTCTGCCGCAGTTAACGATGCTGCGGGCAATGCAAGCGGACGGTCGTCGTCGGGCCACAGGCATGTTAACTTAGGCAGGATATGATTTTTCTGACGATTATTCCGTCCGCCAAGCCTCACCGGCGCACAGGGCCGCGCAACGCGCGTAACCTCTTTTACAACAACACTTTACACGTCCTGCCGGATGCCCCATCCGCCGGCAAACACCCTCCTCCCCGCCATGTTCAGGTGCCGCCTCTGCTTGACGCCTCCCCGTTTGTCATTATACTTCCGCATCGCTACTCGGGGATGCTGTTGCGGGAAGTCGTACCTTCGCCCTATCGGCGTTTGGCTCCCTGCTCAGTGCTCCGGCGAATGTCAAATGGCTCTTTTTATGCAAGGGGATACTGATGCGGAAGTTCGGATGCCTGTTCGCTGCTGTGGTTGCTCTCGCGCTGACGGCCGGCGCTGCCCAAGCTGCCTTTATTGAGTATACCGTGCCTTACGGCCCCAATGCGGTTCCTGACGCCGGGACCAACATCGCCGTACAGCAGTTCGATGAGACCACCTTCGGCACGCTGCTGAAGGTCACCCTGACGCTCGACGCCACGGCCCAGGCCGGCTCCCTCACCTGGGACAATGAGTCGGGTGTCGTCACGGACGTGACCCTCGGCATCGGCGGCGAAATCACCGCCGCCGCCCCGTCGGCCCTGACGCTCGTGGCCGTTCCGCTCCAGACCGGCACGGGTCTCAACATTGCCGCCGACGACGATGGCTCTCCCCCGGACTACGCCGGCGCGGATTCCTACACCCTCACCGGCGGTGTCGGCACCGACAGCGACCAGAAAGAGATCACGGACGCCCTCCTGTTCGCGCCGTACAAGGGCATCGGCACGTTCAACGTCGCCGTCAGCTCGATCCTGAAGACGTCCATCGTCACGACGGGCGGCATCGGCCTGACGCAACCCACGGCCGGCACGACCAGCGGCCTCGTCACGGTCAGGTACGACTACGTTCCTGAGCCCGCCACGATGGC
>DATKXP010000088.1:0-5177 GCA_035529015.1 Phycisphaerae bacterium
CGCCGTGCAGATCGCCCGGAACCTGGGCGGCAAACTGCCCGACGACGTGGGCCCCGCCATGGAGAAGGCCCTGACGCTGACCAAAGACGCCCGCGCGCGCCGCGACGCCGAAGGCGTCCTGAAGAAGTGGCAGGGTCAGCAGAAGAAGAAGAAATAGGCTGCTCCTCATCCTCCAACGCCACTTTCCGCGCGGCGGGCAGGCCGGACCCGCCGCGCGGCAACTGCTGGTACCTTTTCCAGAAAGGTCCTACGACTTTTCCAACGCGGGTGCCACTGGCTGCTTGCAGCCAGTGTCTCATCAACACTGGCGGACAAGCCGCCAGTGGCACCCCCAAGAATACACAGGACCTTTCTGGAAACGGCACTTGCGCCGCCATAAGTAGCCCCGCGGCCGCGCTCGTGGCCACCCAACGTCGGGTGGCCATACCACCCGGCTTGTCGCGCCTGCCGCCCTATCTGCTTGAACCTCACACCCGTTCCCGGTACAGTCCTGTCCCTACCGTGAAGCATGAGGAGCCGTCATGGCAACCGTACCTGATGCGAGCGGCCGCTTCGGACCGTATGGCGGGCGATACGTCCCGGAGACGTTGATGGGGCCGCTGGAGCAACTCACCGAGGCGTACCTCGCGGCCCGCGAGGATCCCGCGTTCCGGGACGAACTGGACTATCTCCTGAAGCAGTACGCCGGCCGCCCGACGCCGCTCTACTTCGCCCGCCGCCTCACGGAGAGTTGGGGTGGCGCCCGAATCTACCTGAAGCGCGAAGACCTCGCCCACACCGGCGCCCACAAGATCAACAACACGGTCGGCCAGGCCCTGCTGACGGTCCGCATGGGCAAGACCCGCATGATCGCCGAGACCGGTGCCGGCCAGCACGGCGTCGCCACCGCCACCGGGGCGGCGCTGATGGGCCTGGAGTGCGACATCTACATGGGCACCGAGGACATGCGCCGGCAGCGGCTGAACGTCTTTCGCATGCGGGCCCTCGGCGCCCGCGTCATCGCCGTGGACTCGGGCCAGCGGACCCTCAAAGACGCCATCAACGAGGCGATGCGCGACTGGATGGCCACCGTCGAGACCACCCACTACTGTTTCGGCACCACGGCCGGGCCGCACCCCTTTCCGATCATGGTGCGGGACTTTCAGTCGGTCATCGGCAACGAGATCCGCACCCAGTGCCAGAAGCAGGAAGGCTGTCTGCCCGACGCCATCGTGGCATGCGTGGGCGGCGGGTCGAATGCGGCGGGGGCCTTCTTCGCCTTCATCGACGAGACAGAGGTCGCACTCGTCGGCGTCGAGGCCGGCGGCAGGGGACTGACCACCGGCCAGCATGCGGCGCCCCTGTGCGTCGGCCGGCCGGGCGTCCTTCACGGATCGCTCTCTTACGTCCTCCAGGATGAGGCCGGACAGACGCGGCCGGTGCACTCCGTGAGCGCGGGCCTCGACTACCCCGGCGTGGGGCCCGAGCATTCCTACTGGCGCGACAGCGGGCGGGTGCGGTACAGTGCCGCGACCGACGACGAGGCGCTGGCGGCGTTCGTGGAACTGGCGCGGACCGAAGGCATCGTCCCCGCGCTCGAATCGTCGCACGCCCTCGTGGAAGCGAAGAAGATGGCCCCGCAGTTGGACAAGTTGCAGGTCCTCGTCGTCAACCTCTCAGGCCGAGGCGACAAGGACGTCGAGGAAGCCGCACGGCTGCTCGGCGCCGATTTCGGCGGAGACGGGTAGATCGTGCGCGGCGGGTCTCCGCACCCGCCGCGCCAAGCCGTAGCATGTGGCCGGGCCATACAGGCTAAACGGCGTGTGGCCGGGCTGGCTTGTCCAGCCCGGAAGATGTGCCGCGCCGGCCCCGGCTGGGCAAGCCAGCCGGGCCACACAGGCGAGAAGGCAGGCCAGACGCGGTGGGTCGGGAGACCCACCCCGCGGGTGTCAGCAGTTCGGGGAAGGGGAATCGGAGTGAACCGCGTCCGCGCCGCCTTCGAGCGTCTCTCGGCCGACGGCCGCAAGGCCTTCATGCCCTTTATCTCGGCGGGCGACCCGAGCCTGGACGTCACGGCCGCCGTCCTGCGGACGCTCCAGGACAGGGGCGTGGCGGACCTTGTGGAACTGGGCGTGCCGTTCTCCGATCCCATTGCCGACGGGCCCACCATCCAGGCGAGTTACCAGCGGGCGCTGGCGGCCGGCGTCACGCCCCGAGCCATTCTCGACCGGGTGGCGGCGTTGCGGAGCGACGGCCTGGAACTGCCGATCTGCCTGATGGTCTCCTACTCGCTCGTCTACCGGCCGGGGATGGAGACGTTCGTCGAGGCCGCCGCCCGCGCCGGCGCCGACGGGATGATCGTGCCGGACCTGCCGGCCGACGAGGCCGGCCCGCTCGGCCGCGAACTGGCCGCCCGCGACCTCGTGTACATCCCCCTCGTAGCGCCGACGACGCCGCCGAACCGCCGCGAGACGATCCTCGCACACGCCACCGGGTTCATCTATTGCGTCAGCGTGACGGGCATCACGGGCGAACGCGATGCGCTGCCGGAGCATCTCGACGATTACGTGCGCGGCGTGAAGGCCGAAGCAACGGTGCCCGTGTGCGTGGGGTTCGGCATCTCGCAACCGGAACACGTGGCGGCGGTGGCGGCGGTGGCCGACGGGGTGATCGTCGGCAGCGCCATCATCCATCGCATCGCCGACCACGCCGGCCAGCCGCCCGACGAGATCGCGACCGTCGTCGCGGACCTGTGCGAGAGCCTCTCGGCCCCGCTTCGCGCGTGAGAGGGTTGGTCAGGCGGTCCCACACGAATGGTGCGCGGTGGGTCTCCGCACCCACCGCGCGCGACAGCGCATCTCCACGGCGGGTACGGAGAACCGCCGCGCACACGTGACGGACGTGTCCACGTGCCCGCGCGTCAGTTGCCCGTCGGCGCGAGTTGGTTGAGGCTTGTCCGCAGTCTCTCCATCATGCCGCGCGCGTATTCCAGGTCCCACCACGTGCGCAGGGCCACCGGCGCCAGCCGCGTCGGCATGTTGTCCGGAACGGTCATCGCAAGGAGCAGATCGTCCGGCGTGCCGGCGGCGCGGTCCACCCCGGCGAGGGCCAGTTCGTAGGTCCGTTCGCCGGTGGGGCGGTAGGCGATGGTTTGGCCGTCGGCCGTGGCCGCCGGCGTCGGCGGCCATCCGGTGGGGCGGTCCGACTTGCCGAGTTCCTCAAGATTGGCCGGCAGGCGCCCGCGGCAGGCGTGGAACCAGGCGGCGTGCAGCGCAAGTTCGACCACGTTCGCGTCGGCCATCGCCTCGATGACGTCGAGGCCCGGATCGGAGGGGGCGCCGGCGGGGCGAGGCGAATCAGTCGGGCCGGGCAGGGTGGGCTCGCACCCGCCCATCAGATACCACATGACCGCGTAAAGCCCCGCCAGGACCACCAGCGACGCCAGAACGGTCCACCGCTTCGATTCCCAGTACCAAGGCTGTGTCGCCATGTGGTGTCTCCGCGCCCGCCGCCGTGTCCTGTGGTGGGTGCGGGGTGGGGACACCCCGCACCCTTCCTCAGGCTTGCTGTCCCTGTCCGTCGGCCGCGTCGCTATCGCCGACGCCGTTGCGGCGGAGGCGTTTGAGTTCGTCGAGGCGCTCTCGGATCTTTGCCTCGCGGCCATGGTCGGTCGGTTCGTAGTAGGTCTTATCGACGCCGAGGTAGTCCTGCTGCGCGACGCCGCCTTCGTAATCGTGGGCGTACTTGTATCCCTCGCCGTGTCCGAACCGCTTGGCCCCCGGGTAGTTGGCGTCCCTGAGGTGCTTCGGCACGGGCACCGTCCGGTTCTCCCGCACGTCTTCCATCGCCTTGTCGATGGCCAGGTACGCCGCGTTCGACTTGGGGGCGCACGCGATGTACGTCACGGCCTCGGCCAGCGGGATGCGGGCCTCGGGCATGCCGACGAACTGGACGGCCTCCATGGCGGCCACCGCCAGCATGAGGGCGGCCGGGTCGGCGTTGCCCACGTCCTCGGCGGCGCAGATGACCACCCGCCGGGCGACGAACCGCGGGTCCTCCCCGGCTTCGAGCATCCGGGCCATCCAGTAGATGGCCGCGTCGGGGTCGCTGCCGCGCATCGACTTGATCAGCGCGCTGGCGGCGTCGTAATGCTCGTCGCCCGTGCCGTCGTAGACGATGGCTTTCTGCTGGATCGACTCTTCGGCCACCGCCAGGTCCACGGCGATCTCGCCCGCCTTCTCGGGCGCGGCGTGCGGGTCGCCGACTTGGCTCAAGACCGCGATCTCAAGGGCCGCGATGGCCCGCCGCGCGTCGCCGTCGCTCGTGGTGGCCCAGTGGTCGATGGCCTCGTCGGTCACCTTGAGATGGTAGCGGCCGAAGCCGCGCTCCTTATCCGCCACTGCACGGCGAACGAGCGTCCTGACGTCGTCTTCCGAGAGCGGCTCGAACCGAAAGATCTGGCTCCGCGAGACGAGCGGGGCGTTCAGGGCGAAGAACGGGTTCTCGGTCGTCGCGCCGATGAGGAGGATGACGCCGTCCTCCACGTCGGGCAGGAGCACGTCCTGCTGGGCACGGTTGAAACGGTGGACCTCGTCAAGAAAGAGGACCGTCCGCTGCTTGGTCGTCAGGAGCCGGTCGCGGGCCCGCTCCAGGCACTCCCGCACGTCCTTGACGCCGACCATGGCGGCGTTCATCTGCTCGAAGGCGGCCGAGAGGCGGCCGGCGATCACCTCGGCGAGGCTCGTCTTGCCCGTGCCGGGTGGGCCGTAGAAGACGGCCGACTGGAGCCGGTCGGCATCGATCATCCGCCGCAAGAGTTTCCCCGGCCCAAAAAAGTGCTCCTGGCCGACGAACTCCTCCGGCGTCCGCGGCCGCATCCGCACGGCCAACGGCGCCTGCTCCCGCACCTGCCGCCGTTCGCTGTCTTTGAAAAGGGTCATGTTGCGGGTATTATAGCATGAGGTCGGGTGCGTTCACAGGTGCGCGTTGAGCCGTCGCACTCGTTTAGCCGTCGCCGGCACGGCGACGGGAATGGGCGTTGGTGTCCCGATCGCAAACGACCGTCGCCGTGCCGGCGACGGCTAAACAGGCTAAGGGGAAGCCGTGGGCGCGAACCTGGGAAAGCGTGTCCTGCAGTCCGAACCCCTCCCCGTGCGCCCGGCGTTCAAGCGGGCGTTCCTGGACTTTGAGCGCGGCAT
>DATKXP010000089.1:0-3451 GCA_035529015.1 Phycisphaerae bacterium
TTGGCCTCGGCGACGGCCCGGTGGACGGCGTACTCGAAGGCGACCTCGCGGTTGGCGTTGGCGCCGTCGAGTTCGCGGTTGAGGACGGCGTCGCGGATGTCGGCCACGGTGGTCTCGGGCTCGACCCCCAGGGCCAGGCCCAGGCAGGCGTTCGGGTCGGCGTCCACTGCCAGGACGGGCCGCCCGGTCTGCTCGACGAGGCGTCGGACGATCAGGGCGGCGACGGTCGTCTTGCCGCTTCCCCCTTTGCCCGAGATGGCGATCGTCGTGCTCATGCCTTGACGCGTTTCTCCTGGGGACCGGCCCCGGCCGCGCCTTGCCGCGCGCTCGGGAACCTCGCCATATCCGTGTGCGGCAGGAAGTTGGCCTGCATGAAGGCGTCCATGTACTTGGGGTGGTTCATGAGGTCGAAGTAGGTCATGCGGTCGGCGATCTCTTCGGCCTTGGCGAGGGCCTTGCGGCTCATGATGGCCATCTTGGCCCCGGCGACGGAGGTGTTGCCGACGAAGTGGATCCGTTCGGGCGGGATGTCGGGCAACATGCCGATGGCGATGGCCTTGCGGACGTCGAGGTAGTTGCCGAACCCTCCGGCCACGTAGATGGCTTCGAGCCCGTCGTAGGTGGTTCCAGTGGATTCCATGAGGATCTGGATGGCGGCATAGACGCCGGCCTTGGACCGGACGAGGTTCGAGACGTCGGCCTGGGTGATGACGATGGCGTCCTGCCCGTCGCGGGCCGGCACGAGGGTGAACTCGGGCCCGTCGGGCCCCTCGGCCAGTCGCGGGTCGTCGGCGCCGGCGAAGCGGCCGGTCCGGTCAATCGCGCCGATCTCCAGAAGCCCGGCGAGGGTGTCGAGCAGCCCGGTGCCGCACAGGCCGCGCGGCGCCTCGGTGCCGATCGTCTGGAACTCGAATTCGCCGCCTTCGGTCACGGCGGCGCGTTCGATCGCGCCCGCCGCGGCCCGCATGCCGTGCTTGATGCCGGAACCCTCGAAGGCCGGCCCGGCCGAGGACGACGCGCAGACCATCCACTCCTTCGACCCCAGGACGACCTCGCCGTTGGTGCCGATGTCGATGAACAGGCTGAGGCCCGGCGCCTCGTGGAGGCGTGTCGCGAGGACACCGGCCACGATGTCGCTTCCGACGTAAGCGCCGACGGCCGGCAGGACATACAGGATTCCGCGTTTGTTGATGCGGATGCCGGCCTCGGCCGCCCGGATGGGCGGGATCCACGCGGCGCTCGGCACGTAGGGCGTGCGACGGATGCGGCGAGGGTCGAGGTTCAGCAGGAAGTGGACCATGGCCGTGTTGCCCGCGCAGATGACCGAGGCGATGCACTGCAACTCAATGCCCTGGCGGACGGCCAGCGTCTGGACGAGGTCGTTGACGTCGTGGACGATGCGGCGCTGCATCTCCTCGAAGGCGTCGTGCTCCTCGGCGTAGATGATGCGGCGGATGTAATCGTCGCCAAAGTGCATCTGGGAGTTGTAGGTGGCCTCGGCGTCGATGGTGGCGGCCGCGTCCAGGTCCACGAGTTGAGCGACGACCGTGGTCGTTCCGAGGTCCACGACGACGGCATAGTTGCACCGGCTGGTGTCGCCCGGTTCAACGTCCACGACCTCGGCCACCCCTCCGCGCTCCGCCACGATGGCGGTGACCTTGTACTCGGTCCTCTGGAGCAGGGCGGGCAACTGCTGGAGGATGCGGTAGCCGGTCTGCAGGAGCGGCACGTCGAGGCGTTCGCGGATGGCCATGTACAGCCGCTCGTGGTCGGCCACCTGGTCCTCCATGGTGGGGGGCGACATCTCGAGGTAGAGTCTGCGGACCAGGGGCTCGAACGGGAAAACGCCCTCGCCGAGGTCTTCGCCGGGCAGTTCGCTGAAGCGGTGGGCGTCGCTATCGACGACGATGCGGCCGGTGTCGAGGGCATGGCTGCGGGGAACCGTGACGGTCAGGTCCGAGCGGATGCGTGCCTGGCACGCCAGGACGGTGTTCTCGCGTGTTTCCTGCGGGGAGAGGAGGGTGGTGGGGGGCGATTCGACCTCGCCGGCGTTGACGACGACCTTGCACTTGCCGCAGTACCCGTCGCCGCCGCAGATGCTCGTCAGATAAACGCCGGCCCGGCGAGCCGCATCGAGGATGGTGGCGCCGACGGGCACCTCGGTCTTGAGGCCCGAGGGCTCGAAGAGGATGCGGCACGGTTTGCGTTTTCTCTGAGGCATGGGTCATTCGTCCTGCGACGTAAGGGCGTGGCATGCTGCGCCCCTACCGCGTGCGGTCACGAGGTCCAGACCTCCTTGAGGTACCGTGGGATGACGTTGGATTCGCGTGGTCCGACGAGGATTTCCCATCCGGTTGCCTCTTCCAGTTTGCCGCTCATCACGGCCACGTAGCCGGGGATGATGAGTTTGCGGTGCTTGACCTTCGATTCGACATCGGCGTCTTCCAGGGCCTTGGCAACGGTCTTCTCGTTGAGTTTGTCGCCGGAGTAGGCGGTCAGGACGCTCGTGCCCTCGGTATCGACGCAGAGGATCCATGCCGGCACGCGGCTGGCCTCGACGTCGCCCTCGACCGTGTAGTAGGTCAGCGAGAAGTTCGTGGTGAACAGGACGGGGCTGTCGTCGCCGGCCTCGCCGACGGCGTACAGGTCGGGCTTGACCTGGACGGGTTTCTGCGGGTCGGTATAGATGTTCTGGCGACTGGTGAGCAAGGGCAACAAGGCCCACGGCTCGACTGTCTCGACGACGACGATGCCGGCGTACTTGCACAAGAGGGCCGAGGCCCGGCCAACCTGGTCCTCGGGTTCGCCGTCGGTGGCGAACGCGAGGGTCGGAAAGCCGAGCGGCCGGAAGGCGCTCTTGAGGGCGAGGTTGCGGATCGTCGTCATGCCGGTCACCTCGGCCCAGCCGTCCGGGGCGTCGAGCCAGAGGACGATCTGCTCGCAGCCGGCGGCTTTGAGTTTCTCGGCCAGGTCGGCCAGGGCCTCGGGGTCGGCGGCCCGTGCCGCGAGGGGGCACTCGGCCTCACAGGCCACCTTGGCCATGGCGTCGGCGGTCTCGGCGGTGGCGGCAGCCAGGAGCGGTTTGGCGTCCTTGACCTTCTTTACGGCGGCTGCGGCGGCGTCAGGGTTGTCGGTCACGAGGATGACGGCCTTGCCGGCGGTCTTGGCGGTCTCGGCGGCGGCGGCGAACCTGGCCGCATCGCCGGATGCGTTCATTACGGCGATCGCCTCGACGGGCATGGCCTGGCCGATCCGCTCAAAGGCAAAGCCCCGGATGGTGTCGGCCCGGGCCTTCATGGCGGCGTCGTCGAGATCATCGGGCAGCGTGATGGCGACGACCGTGGGGCTGTAGAACTTCTCTTCGTGGCGGAAGAGGACGGTCTCGCCGCCGATCTTGCACGCGCCGTCTCCTGTGCCGAACGTGACCGAGACCATGGGCGGGGCGGCGGCG
>DATKXP010000090.1:0-14017 GCA_035529015.1 Phycisphaerae bacterium
GTTCGAGATCGGTCCCCTGGCCGGGTGGGTGCACGACGCGGCCCGCGAGGCCGGCGTCCGCCAGATCGAGGTGGCGAACGTGGCGCACGAGGCGTGGCGTTGGCGACACACGCGGCGCAAGACCGACCGGGTGGACGCGGTTCGTCTGGCGGACCTGTCGGCGGCGGGGCAGTTGCCGACGGTGCACGTGCCGCAGGCAGCCACGCGGCAGTGGCGTGGGCTGATCGCCTATCGGGCGCGGCTGGTCGCGCGTCGGACGGCGGTCAAGAATCGGATCCGGGCGATCCTGGCGTCGGTCGGCGAGACGATGCCGCGGGGCGCCGGAGGCTGGACGCATCAGACGCTGGCGTCGCTCGAAGTGTTGGCGCGGTCGCTGGCCGACGTCGGTCCCGAGGACCTGTGGCGGGGCGAACTGGCGTTGGAACTGGAGGCGTTGGCCCATCTGGAGGCCCAGGTGGCGACGGTCGAGGCGAAACTCGACACCGTGGCGGAGGCGGACCAGCGGGTCGCGCGGCTGCGGACGATTCCGGGCGTGGGCCCGCGTCTGGCCGAGTTGCTGGTGGCCCTGTTCGATGACCCGAACCGGTTCCGTTCGGGCCGACAGGTGGGCAGTTACCTCGGCCTCGTGCTGCGTCAGTTCCAGTCCGGGGCGATGGACCGCCACGGCCGGATCACGCGTCACGGCAACCCGCTGGCCCGGGCGTTGCTGGTGGAGGTGGCATGGCTCGGTCTGCGTTGGAACGGACGGCTGCGGGCGATCTACGAGCGGGTGCATCGCGGTAGCCGCGCCCGCCGCAAGGTGGCCATCGTGGCGGTCGCCCGGCGGCTGGCGGTCTTCGCCTGGGCCATGCTCCGGGACGGAACGACGTGGCGGCCGGAGCGGCCAGAGGAGAAGTCGACGCACCGTCCTGCGGAGGCGGGCGTCCTGGCCTGAGGGGAATCGGGAGTAGCCGGGCAACGGCTTAAGAAGCACAGCGGGCACCAGGGAAACGACACGGGGCCGAAGCCCCGAAGGGGGACCGGACAAGGAGGTTCGCCGCGACACGCACGAGGTCAGCCCGGTCTGCGGTCTGGGACCGTCGAGCCCGACGCTGAGAATGGGCGGCCTCGCATAATCAAATGGGCCTGCGGACCGACGACCGTCGCCTCGCACGCGACCGCCGCAGCAGCCCGGATGGAAGAGTGAACGTGTCACCGGCAAAATCCCCTTGACCCGACCCGGCTTCATGGAAGACTTGCCGCCATGAGGGGAACGAGAGTAGCGCAACTAGAGCCGCGCCGCTGCCTGCGATGGCCCCGAAATGGGGGTCTGTGGATCTGGGGGGATGTTCCGTGTTGGGGGAAGTGGATGGTCCATAGCAGGCGGGAAAGTCGGCGATGAGGGTACTGCACGTCACTGACGCAATCTCGCGGCGGGGAGGCGGGGTGGCCACCTTTGTCCGCGAACTAGCCACGCACCAGTCGACATGCGGTGAAGAGGTCTTGCTGGCGGGACTCGCGGATGAACACACAGGTGCCGACATATGCGATTGCCACGCAGCCGTCTTTGCTGGACGACCGGTGGGGCCCCGCGTCTACGGTTACTCAAAGCAGGTCCGGGATTACCTACGCAACGTGATGCCCGGGATGAGTGTCTGTCACACGCACGGTCTGTGGAAATGGGCCGCGCGTGCTGCTGGACGTATTGCTAGGCGGAGCGGCATCCCGCATATTGCATCTACGCACGGGATGCTCCAGCCTGCGTGCCTCCGATCCCGCGCATGGAGGAAACGGCTCTTTTGGCCGATCGAGAAATTTGGCCTGACGAAGGCTGCGTGTCTGCATGTGACGTCGAAGGCCGAACTGGAGAGCATCCGAGCATGCGGCTTGGTTAATCCTGTTGCGGTGATCCCCATAGGGTTGGACACGGGTGGTTATGGCCGATGCGACAACCCCATCCAGGTCTACCAGCGGTGGCCGTCGCTGCGGGGCAGAAAGATCATACTGTTCCTGGGGCGCGTGGCTCCCGTCAAGCGGGTCGACGTGCTGCTCCGAGCATGGGGCGAATTGGCCCCCTACTCAGGCAAGTGGGTGCTAGTGATTGCCGGACCCGATTGGCAGGGATACCGGGCCCAGATGGAGCGGCTGGTCGACTCCTGCGGTATCTCCTCATGTACCCTCTTTACGGGCAACGTGATCGGAAGGCTCAAGCAGGAGTTGCTGGGGATTGCCGATCTCTACGTCCTCCCGTCGGAGTGCGAGAATTTCGGCATCACTGTCGCTGAGGCCTTGGCGTCGGGCTGTCCCGTCATCACTACCCGAGGCACTTTGTGGAAACAGATTCAGGACGAAGGCTGCGGCTGGTGGATCGAGCGTGACCTGCTCGCATTGAAGACCCAGTTGCGCGCGGCCATGGAACTCTCCGATCCAGAGCGTGTGGTCATGGGGCAACGCGGCCAGACGTTGGTGCGAACTCGCTATGCTTGGCCTCCCCTCGCGCAGGAGATGCTGACTGTATATCGCTGGCTCATTGGACAGGCCACCGCCCCGGCCTGCGTGGATATGTGGGGGTGCCCCAATGCTCGGTAGCGATCCCCAGACCTGCAATGAAACCATCCGTGAGGTGAATCTGGCCACATTTCGGTCTACCGGCTCCGACAGGGGGGCAAGCAAGATCACCGAGGCCGCCTGGGTCCTGGTGCGTTCGATACTCTTCGAACGATGGCCCGGCAAGTGCTACGCGCTGAAAAGGTCTCTCCTTCGCCTCTTTGGTGCTAAAGTCGGCAAGGGCGTTGTGATCAAACCGGGTGTGAAGATAACGTTCCCTTGGAGGCTTGATCTCGGCAATTACGTGTGGCTTGGTGAGGACAGTTGGCTACTCAATCTGGCTTTGATAACCATTGAGGATCATGTCTGCATTTCACAGCGTGCCATGCTGTGCACGGGCAATCACGACTATACCTCCACGCAGTTCAAGACTGTGAACAAACCCATCCACGTTGAGTGCGGTGCCTGGATCGCGGCTCAAGCCTGGGTGGGCCCTGGCGTCCATGTCGGCTCTCATGCTGTTTTAACAGCCGGCTCCGTGGCTTCGCAGGACCTTGATCCCTACGGCATCTATAGGGGGAACCCTGCTCTTAAGATCCGGCAAAGGCACATCTCGCCGGGCGGCCAGGGGGCAGTGGCGGCCGCGGCCAACCGCACGGGAAGTCCCACTCAGTAGTGTCCGCCATGCACGTTCTCTTCATAAACCAGTATTACTGGCCCGATGTGGCGGCAACAGCCCAGATACTGACCGATCTAGCAGAGTTCCTGGCCGGCCGAGGCCACGAAGTGACCGTTGTATGTTCCCGTCAGCCATATACAGGTGATGGCGGCTCTCTTCCCCCCGGCCAAGTCCGCAACGGTGTTAGAATCGTACGAGTCCCTGCGACGGGTGGGGGGCGGAGAACGGGCTCGGTGCGACGCGCCGCAGATTGCCTGTCGTTCTTCCTCGGTGCCGGGGTTGAGGCTTTCCTTTTGGCGCGGCCCGGCACGATCGTGGTAACACTGACGAGTCCCCCGATGATCGGGCTGTTGGGAAGAGCCATCCAATTGCTTCGAAGGGCGCACCACCTACACTGGTGTATGGATATGTGTCCTGACTTGCTTATAGCCAATGGCTTCATCGAGGCCGGGGGATGGGCTCACCGCGTACTGTCGTTTGCCGCGCGTGGTTATGTGAGCGCATGCGATGCAGTGTGTGTTCTTGGTCCTTATATGAAGGAGCGCATCCAGACATACAATCCGCCACGGGGGCGGCTGTACATCATGCCTGTTTGGGCAGACGGGAAGAGGTTGGCCCCAATCCCGCGAAAGCAGAACCGGTTCATCGACAGGTGCGGGCTCACGGGCAAGTTTGTGGTTCTCTACAGTGGCAACATTGGCACGGGGGAATCGCTCGACACGATTCTTGATGCTGCAGAGAGGCTTGCAGAGGACGACGGCATAGTTTTCGTTTTCATTGCAGAAGGGCCACAACGTGACCGTCTTGAGGCCACGGCCCGGGCGCGCGGCTTGGCGAATGTTCGCTTCCTGCCCTACGAGGACAGAAGGGACCTTGCATACAGCCTGAGTTCAGGGCACGTCCATGTTGTCTACTTCGGTCCGGGTAGGGATGGCATGAAAGTGCCGTGCAAGACATACGGGATCATGGCAGTTGGCGGTCCGATTCTATATGTGGGGAGTGCCGGCAACGAGGTGGCGGATCTTGTCAGCACCAACAGGATCGGGTTCGTCGTACGGGATGGAGACGCGCCTGGTGTTGTGGCGGCAATCAAGACCCTTCGCAGCGATCCAGGACTGCTGAGGGAGATGTCCTATCGGTCGAGGACGGTATTCGAAAGGGAATACGATTTTGAAATAGTTGCCGGCCGGTTCAATACGCTCTTGCACACGCTCTTCTCCCAGCGCAAATGGCCTCCGCGCAGGAAAGCATTCTCATGAATGACGCGGTTGCGGTCGTGCTGGGAATGGGGCCCACGGCCCTTTCAATCGTCCGCGGCCTGGGGCGGCGCGGCGTGAAGGTGTACGGCATCGGCCTCTCACGGTGGGAAGTCGCGCTGCGTTCGCGCTACTGTACGCCGCTGGGCGCGATCGACCCGCGGCACGAGCCGGAGCGGCTTTGCCGCCGCCTCATCGAGTTTGCCGAGGAGCACCCGGACACGACGAAGGTCCTCTACGCGTCGGGCGACGAGTGCGTTGCCTTCATCGGCGAGCACCATGTTGAACTGGCGCGTCATTACAGTTTCAGCAAACTCGGTCCAGACACTGTCGAGTTGTTCCTCAACAAAGAACGGTTCTACCGTGCTTGCGTCGAGCACGGGGTTCCTGCCCCATTCACGCTGGTGCCTACATCTCCTGACGACCTAACCGCGTTCATCGCGAGCGGTTGTTTTCCATGCATTCTTAAGCCGAAATACTACCACAAGTGGGCCCCGAAGCACGGCTTGACCAAGGTAATCTACTGTCAGCGTGCCACAGATTTGCTGGCGCAAGGAGACTCGTTGGGCAGCCGTATTGCTGATTTCGTAGTGCAAGAGGTGATTCCGGGTCCGGAAGAAGAGATTTACGTCTTTGCGGCGTATTTCGACCGAAGCGGTCAGCCGCACGGTGCCTTTGTCGGCCAGAAGATCCGGCAGTACCCGGTGGGGTTTGGAACTACAACCGCGATGCGAGCGGCCTCGGTGCCTCAGATTGAGGAGCAGTCTGTCGGCTTTCTGCAGAAGCTGGGTTACCAAGGTCTGTGTGATGTCGAGTACAAGTATGACCGCCGCACGAACGCGTTCCGAATCATTGAGATCAACCCCAGGATAGGAAGGTGGTACGGAATCGTGGAAGCGTCTGGCCACGATACAGTGTACTGCAGTTTCTTGGACTTGTCCGGAGTTTCACTTCCCCCGTTACCCACAAGCAAGACGCGGCCCATGACGTGGGTGTTCGCTTCCCGTGACTTCCTTTCTCTGGCGGCAAGCAAACGGTTCGCATTAGTTGAGGTTCTTCGCAGTTATGGTGGGCCGGTAACGTGGTGTATCTGGGCGAGGGACGATGTCAAACCGTTCTTTGCTTACATTGGCGAGATGGCAACCAAAGGGTTGGGGGCACTCCGAAAGTATGTATGAATCAGCTTGTATATCTGAACATGTGACGTCTATCGACCGCACAAAGGCCAGCGGTGTCCTGACGGTTGATGTCGAGGACTGGTTCCACATCCTCGACAGCCCTGCGACGCCGCCCGTGGACGTATGGGAGGAGATGGAGCCGCGCGTCGAGCGGAACACGAAGCGCCTGCTCGAACTGTTTGACGCGACCGGCACCCGGGCCACGTTCTTCTGGCTGGGATGGGTGGCCGAACGTCATGTAGCGCTAGTGCGGGCGTGCCAAGAAGCCGGTCACGAAATCGCGAGCCATGGATACGCTCACGTGCTCGCCTATGGGGTGGGGCCCGAGGCTTTTCGCCAGGACGTCATGCGTGCGAAGGGGATCCTGGAGAACATCACGGGCCAAGCGGTACCCGGGTTCAGGGTCGCCGGCTTCAGCATTACCGCTGAGACGGAGTGGGCCTACGACGTCATCCGCGAGGCCGGCCACGAGTACGATTCGAGCGTTTTCCCGGCATCGCGAGGGCACGGTGGAATCCCCGGGGCCCCTACGAAGCCCTACGTGATTGAGACACGGGCGGGGCCGTTGGTGGAGATCCCCATGTCCGTCGTCAGCATGCTCGGTTTTCGGTTCAGCCTCTTCGGCGGGGGCTATCTAAGGCTGGCGCAGAAGTGGCTCATTCGCTGGGGTATCAACAGGCTTCACGCGGCGGACGAGCCCCTGATTATCTATGTGCACCCGCGCGAGGTCGATCCGGGTCATCCTCGCCTTCCGTTGAGCCTCAAGCGCCGGTTCAAGTGCTACGTCAACCTCAAGAGCACCATACCGAAACTGGAGTGGCTGTGCAGGGAGTATAAGTTTTGCACGATGCACGAACTTGCAGAACAGGTTCTGCACTTTCACGACCCCCAGCGTGCTTACGTCTCATAGGTCCGGCATCGGAGCCGATTACCTTGAGGCCCATCGAGCCGGAAGAAACGGGCGCGGCCGCGTGATCGAAGTCGATGATTACCGAGGATAGACGGATGAAGGGAGATACCTGGGACTACCTGATCGTGACCGCCGGGGGCGAGCGGCAGGCGCGCGCGTGCGAGGAGCAGTTGCGCCTGCGGCGGGAGTTGGGGCTTCTGGTGGGAGTGCACGATGTCCTGGTCGTGGCCGACCCGGGGGGGCGGCGCGTCGGGAGCGGCGGCAGCACGCTATGCTGCCTGGCGAGGGTGATCCGAGAGCGTCTGCAGGGGAGCGGAAAGGACCTGCAGACTCGGGAGGCGTGGCAGGAGGCGCTCGGCGAGCTGAGGGTTCTGATTGTCCACGCGGGCGGAGACTCGAAGCGGGCGCCGGCCTACGGTCCGTGCGGGAAGGTGTTCGTGCCGGTCCCGGGCGAGAGTACGAGCGCGGTGCCCATGACGCTGTTCGACCGGCAGTTACCGACGTACCTCGCGCTGCCACCTCCGGAGAACGGCCATGGGCAGGTCGTCATCACCTCGGGCGACGTGCTCCTGGATTTCGACCCTTGGGCCGTGCGGTTCGCCGGCGAGGGCGTAACGGGACTTGGCTGCAACGCTTCGCCGGAGCAGGCGAGCCAGCATGGCGTCTATTGCACCAACGGCGACGGCGAGGTCCGGCGATTCCTCCAGAAGCCGTCCCTTGCGGAGCAGGACCAGCGAGGGGCCGTTGACCGGTACGGGCGGTCGATCCTCGACATCGGTGTGATCAGTTTCGACACGGCGACGGCCGCGCGGCTACTCGCGCTGTTCGGCGTGGGGCCTGACGGCAGCGACGGCGTCGCGTGGTCCGGCCAGATGGGCGAGGCGATCGAGGCCTACGGGCTGGACTTCTACCGCGAGATCTGCTGCGCGATGGGAAGCGAGACCACGGCCGCCGACTACATCTCGGCGGTCCGGGCCGCCAGCTCGAAATGGAGCGATGCCCTGCTTGCCCGCATATTCCAGGGGCTTTCCGGGACGCCCTTCAAGGTGCAGGTGGTGCCGCGCTGCACGTTTCTGCACTTCGGCACGACGCAGGAGATCATCTCGAGCGGCCTCGACCTTCAGCGCCAGGATCAGGGCATGTCGCGCCTCGACGGCCATCTGAGCATCAACAATGAGATGCTGAACGGGGCCAGGATCGTCGGGGCAAACATGTGGGTGGAGGGTTGCCGCATCCGCGCCCCCCTCACGCTCGGTGGGAAGAACGTTGTGGTCGGAGCCGACATCGATGAACCGCTCGCCCTGCCGCCTGAGGCCTGCTTCGACGTCATCCAGGGCCGCGACCGGGCGGGGCGGAAGGTCTGGTTCGCCCGGTGCTACGGGATGCGCGATACGTTCAAGGACACGGTCGAACAAGGGGCAACTTTCTGCGGTAAGCCAGTCTTGGAATGGCTGAGAGCCGCGAGCGCGAAGCCGGAGGACGTGTGGGACAAGGCATTGCCGGAAGGCGAGAGAACGCTCTGGGATGCGAGGGTCTTCCCGGCCGAGCCCAGCGCGGCCGGTTGCCGCCTGTGGCTGTGGATGTTCAACCCGGTGGGGGCATCCGAGGGGGAACGGGAGGCCTGGCGCGCGGCCGACCGGTACAACCTGGCGGAGATCGCCGAACTCGCGGACCAGGAGGCCTTCCACGACCGCCGGACCAGAATCCGGGCCGGGGAGATACGGCGGTCGCTCCGGCGGATGTTCCGCAACGAGAGCGGCTTTTCAGCGGCCGAACTGGCTTACGTCCTGACGCATGCCGACGACCGGACAGGGTGGGCGGTGGACCTCCTGGCCGAGGCACATTGGCATCTCGGGAACGGCGATGCTACCCAAGGGTCGGAGTTCTTCGTCTTCTCGCGCATCCTGCACACGCTCGGCTCGGCGGTGGCGAGGCTGGCGAAGTCCGGGGACGTGCCCCTCGAAGAGGTCCTGCCGGGGTTGCCAGGTGCCCTGCCGTCGGCCGAACGCGCCTGGCTGGAAATGCTCGGGCTCGTTCCCAGGACCGAGACGAACGCCTGCGAGTGGGCCGACCGGGCCCGGGCCGTTGCCTTCGAGCACCTCGGACGGCGGATCGTCGCCAGCGGCGACCGGAAGTCCGAGCCGCCGGCGAGCACCCTTCGGAGTGACGAAATCGTGTGGGGCCGCGCGCCGGCGCGCCTGGACCTCGGGGGCGGATGGTCCGACACCCCGCCGTACTCGCTCGAACACGGCGGCTGCGTGATCAATGCCGCCGTCAACCTAAACGGGCAGCCCCCGATCCAGGTCTACGCCCGCGTCATCGACGAGCCCGTCGTCCGCATCGGGTCGATCGACCTGGGCACGCGGATCGAGGTCGCCGAACTCGACGATCTCCTGGACTATCGCAGCGCGACGAGCGAGTACAGCCTTGCCAAGGCGGCCCTGGTGCTGTCGGGCTTCTCGCCCGAGCGGGCCGCGTGGCCAGAGGGAACGACGCTCCGGCAGATGCTGAAGCGGTTCGGGGGCGGCATTGAACTGACGACCCTGGCGGCCATTCCCAAGGGGAGCGGGTTGGGAACCTCCAGCATCATGGGGGCGGTCACCCTGGCCGTCATCCAGCGGGTCATGGGACGGACGCTCGCGCCCCGCGAGTTGTTCCACCGCGTCCTGCGGCTGGAGCAGGAGTTGACCACGGGAGGCGGTTGGCAGGACCAGATCGGCGGGGTCGTTGAGGGCGTCAAGGTCATCACGACGGCGCCGGGGCTCGTGCCCGATCCGTCCATCCACTATGTCCCGCCTGACGCACTGGACCCCAAGGCCAACGGCGGGCAGACGCTCCTCTACTACACGGGCGTCACGCGGCTTGCGAAGAACATCCTTCAGCAGGTTGTTGGGCGGTATCTGGACCGCGACCGGGCCGCGATGGCGACGCTCCGGCAGATCCACGGTCTGCCTCCGCATGTGTCCGACGCCCTGGCCCGCAAGGACGTGGCCGCGTTCGGGGAACTCGTCGGCGCGGCTTGGCGCCAGAACAAGGAGTTGGACCCTGGGGCCACCAACGAGGAGATTGAGCGGCTCCTTGCGCGCGTCGGGCTGCACGTCCACGGCGCGAAACTCCTCGGGGCCGGCGGCGGAGGGTTCCTGCTGATGGTCTGCCGGTTGCCGGAGGATGCGGCCGCGGTCCGGAAGATGCTGGAGGCCGATCCGCCCAACGACCGGGCCCGATTCTTCGACTTCGACATCAGCCGCGAGGGGCTTGTGGTAACCGTCTGTTAGGACGTGTAGCGGTGCCACAGGTGTTCAGGAAGGAGTGCTGATCGATGCCGGTGTACGAGTTCCTATGCGAGGACTGCAACCGGGTGTTCAGTTTCTTTGTCCGCTCAGCGGGATCAAAGCAGAAGCCGAGGTGCCCGAAGTGCGGCAGGACGAAGATGAGCCAGCTCCTCTCCCCTTTTGCCGTGGCCAGGAGAGGCGCGAGCGTTTCTTCCAGCAGGGAGCCCGACGGTGTGGTCGCCGGGGCCGGCAACATGCCCGGGGCCGACGCGGCCTCGGCGCCTGACGTGAATCCCCGGACGGAAGCGGCCATGGCGGAACTGGCTCGCGACTTTGAGAACATCGACGAGAGCAATCCCCGCCAGTTGGCGGCCACGATGCGGCGCCTGTCTGCCGCCAGCGGGGAACCGCTTGACCCCGCCATGGAGGAGGCGGTCCGCCGCCTGGAAGCCGGCGAGGACCCGGAGAAGGTGGAGGAAGCAATGGCCGACGCCTTCCCCGAGGGGGCCGCTTCGGACTCAAGCGGAACCACGACCCATGATGGAGGACTCTACGACCTTTAGGACATAGGCGAGCACAGAATAGGGAAGAAGCGGCACCGCCTGGTGGAGCCGGGGTTCTTCGAGGTTCCCTCGGCCTTTCACCTAACCCTCGGCGGTGCCGCCCTTGGCAGGGCCTCCGAAAGGAGGCCCTGCCCCTTTATTGTCGGCATAAACGCAATATCTGTCCAGTCAACGAACCGTAGGCGTCGTTCCACAAGCAAAAAAGGATAAAAGGCGGCGAGCCAATACTTTCCTGTATGTCAGCCAACGGAAGGCCTGTCTGCGTAGCGGTCTCTTTGCTGCTCGCATTACTGATTTCTGCGCAGCCCGGGCTGACGCTTTTCTTCCGCGACATGAACGCCGCGGGATTCAACGACGGAAACTTCCAGGACGCGATCTACAACTCCAGCATCGGCGCCGTCGCGCTCAACTGGAGCGATGCCACGAACAAGACCTATGTCTTGTCGGGCAACTTCACGTCGAGAATCTTCGTCGCAGGTTCCGTTATGGGCCTCGCCAAGAAGTCTTTCGCTGAAGGTCCTGGAGTTCTGGTCGGTGCACATTGATCGGCGACATTCGGCAGATGATAATATGAAGGGCAAGGCCACGGTGTTGTTGGGCGTGGTGGCATTTCTCGTATCTATAATTATCTTGATGACGCTTGCATGTGCCGATTCCGCGGATGCGGCTGTTAGTGCAATCCCGGATAACAGGAACAACTTCACCAGCAATGCCACGCCGACCTTCTATTTTAACGTCAGCGGGAGTCTGGCGAGCGGCGGGACGGTAACCACGTCTGGGGGCTATACGATCCACACCTTCACATCAGGCGGAACCTTCAGCGTTCCAGTCGGAAGCCTTGATGTTCAAGTACTGGTAGTTGCAGGCGGTGGTGCAGGCGGTTCGAGGAGTAGCATCGGGGATAGTGCAAATGGCGGCGGGGGCGGTGGGGGGATAATTTATGATAATTCTTATACGGCGTCGGGGGATGTTTCGGTGACCATAGGTTCAGGCGGTTCTCCTGTAGCCGACACTGTTGGCGGTAATGGCGGCAATTCTGTCTTTGGTTCATTAACAGCAATTGGAGGGGGTGGCGGAGGTGGATTCAGCGGGACAAAGAACGGAGCGGCTGGCGGTGCCGGCGGAGGAGGATCTGACGGAGGGACAGGAGGAGCAGGAACAGCAAACCAAGGAAATGCCGGTGGAAACGCGCACACTGCAGGTGGAATGGGAAGCAATCTTGCGGGCGGAGGTGGTGGAGGAGGCTCGGGTAGTTACGATGGAGGGAACGGAGGTGACGGTGGAGTTTATACCATATCAGGTGCAACGGTCACATACGGCGGTGGCGGTGGCGGCGGTACATATAGTTCGAGGAATGCCGGCAATGGTGGGGCAGGCGGTGGTGGAGCAGGTGGAAAAGGAACAGATGGGGCATCAGGAACAGCGAATACTGGCGGCGGAGGTGGCGGCGGCGGGCCGTCGGCAAATCTTGGAGGCTCGGGTGGTTCAGGTATAGTAATTGTGAGTTACTTACCGACATGGACCTGCGAGCTTTTCATAAACGGCACAGGCTACGGCACCAACACGTCTGTTCTTAACGGCACGGGCGCGTTCATAGTAGCCAACCACTCCCTCACCAGCGATGACTACTACAACTGGTACGTCAATTGCACAGATATAGTCGGCAGCAGAATTGAATCTGCCACCAACTGGTTGATCTACGATACAACCAAGCCCAACCTGGCTCTCCAGACCACAACACCCAATGGCACAGTCACGCCCAACACCAGCGTCTCTATGAACCTGACCATAGGGCCTGAGAACGGGCCCACCTACTCTTTCATCAACTGGAACAACTCGCTGGTGGGCTGGTGGCGCTTTGACAACGAATCTCCGCTGATAGACTGGAGCAGCAGCGGCAACGCAGGCACAGCCAAGGGCAACGCCAACCAGACCGTTGCAGGCAAGTTCGGCGAGGCCTACGCCTTTGACGGGGATGGGGATTATGTTGATTTGGGCTCTGACCCTCAATTTGATTATGAAAATCTAACTGTTTGTGCCTGGGTCAAACCTGCAAGCACCGCATCTAACCAGAGAATTGTGGCAGGCGGCGCTTCAAATACTAACAAATGGCTTCTTGGCAGGTCTGGCACCGGTTTTGTGGTGGCTAATGGGTCTGCCTCTGGACAAAACGCATGGTCTGTAAGCGCCTATGCTTCAGGAGAATGGTATCATGTGTGTATGCTTAGAAATCCTGTAAAGCTCTACGTAAATGGTATAGATGACACAGGTGCAACTTCGGGTACTTGGAGTTATGGGGGAAGTGCAAAAATAGGAGCAAGAGATTCTTCGGCAGGTTTCTTTAACGGCTCCATCGACGAAGTGATAATATTCAACCGCACGCTGAACAGCACCGAGATAGGCGCGCTATACAACTCCAGCCAGTACGCCCTCAACGCCAGCTTCTCCAGCCTCGCCGACGCAAACTACACCTACAGGGCATACACGGTCGACAGCGCTGGGAATGTCAACAGCACGGGGCTGTTCGGCATGCAGGTCGACACGACTACCCCCTTCTACAATATGGTTGAGGCAATGCCAAACACAACGGCAGACGTTGACCCCGGCGTGCTTATAAATGTCACGGTGAATGTAAGCACCGTGAGGATGTCGGTGTCTTCTGTCACACTGGAGTACAAGAGCAGCGTGGACTTGGGGTACACGAACAAGACCATGTACCTTGACACCGACGGTCTGTACAGGTCCAATTTCACCACCGATTCGTCTGAAAGGACTTATATCTACCGCATCTGGTCAAACAACAGCATAGGCGAAGCAAACTACAGCAACACCGCCACACTCCTGTCTTTCTGGGATCACACCTGGACCATCGACAGGTCGGATTTTGGAAGCGTTCTGGGCTTTATAGGAAATATCAGCGTGGTCGGCGGGATACTGATCAACAACACCGGTGACGATACCATGCTGTTCACGATGACGGCTTTGAACTACCCGCTGCCCGTTTACTTCAATGGCACAGCGAATTCAAAGTGCTTCACCTTAGACGGGAAAAACGCCACAGGATTCGACGTAACGGCGCAGTTCTCAAGCATAACGGGAACCCAGACCACGCTGACGATAAACACGACTGCAACCTATGGGGCAGGCGTATCATCCCCGCCCTACAATACCACAACAGCGACGTTAATAACTTACACGGGCGGACCCTACCTGGACGCATCAATATCGGGTTACAACGCAACGGTCGTCCAGGGAATGACGGCGTATTTCAATTCAACGGTGACCAATCTGGGCAACGAGACCGCGAACCAGACCTGGATCAACTGGAGCCTGGCTTCGGGCATGAGCAACTCCAGCGGGCTGCTGGAACTGGCTGCCGGGAGCATGTCCTCAGGCGCCGGCAGCCACAGCAACGTGACTGTTTACGTGGATCCCGCCTCGGTTTCCGCAGGCGCGGCCTCCATAACCCTGAAGGCCAACTGCACCAACTGCACCGAGGCCACCGCTTCGGTGTCCATGGCCATCCTCTGCTCCGGCTCTTCCGACGGCGTCTGCGGCTCCGGCTGCACCTACAAGTCCTCCGCGACCAACTACGACCCCGATTGCCCCGCGCCATCCACCACCGTGGTGACG
>DATKXP010000091.1:0-11634 GCA_035529015.1 Phycisphaerae bacterium
CACCTGCTGAAGATGCTTCGCCATCTCTGGGTGGATACGCGCTTTGCCGACGGCGCGTCTGCCCGTGGCTTGGCCCGGCTCCCGCAGGAAGTCCAGGATCTCCTCCGCGAACTCGACACGCTGGGCAAGCGCTGCGGCGGCCTGCACGCGGCATCGGGCACGCTGCCTTCCGGCGGCGGGGAGAGCGTCCGCCTGGCCGTGCTGAGCATTGTCCTTGCGTCCGAGGGCCTGCCCGAGGCGCTGCCTCAGGCGCAATTCTGCATGTGGCTCCGAAGGAACGGCATCTTCGACCGGGCGAAGGCAGCGGTCGAAGCCGCCGGCAAGGAGTTCCTCGGCGAGCTTCACGACCTGTACGTCAGCCCGATCCTCGCCAAGGGCGTGCTCGACGCCGACCCCGACTTCGCCGGCAACCTCAAGCAGGCCCGCGCGGCAGTGCGGGCGCAGTTCCCCTTGGTCGAGGACATCTCCACCAACGAGTTCATCCGGCTGGTCCGCGAGGTGCTATCGGTCGATGGGCAAATCCCCTGCACGGTGATCGTGCTGGACGAAATCCAGCTTTTTATCGCCGGCGATCCGGTTCGGTCCACGGACGTGCAGGAAGTCGCCGAGGCCCTGTGCAAGCAACTCGATAGCCGGGTGCTTCTGATCGGGGCCGGGCAACAGGCTCTGGCAGCACAGGACCAATTGCTCCAGCGACTCACCGGCCGGTTCACCATCCCGGTGGAACTCTCCGACTCCGACGTAGAGACGGTCACCCGCCGCGTGGTGCTGGCGAAGAAGGCCGACAAGAGGAAGGTCATCGAAGACACGATCAATGCCCATGCTGGCGAGATCGACCGCCAGCTTGCTGGCACGCGCATCGCCGCGTGCGCTGAAGACCGCGATATCGTCGTGGACGACTACCCGTTGCTGCCAGTCCGCCGGCGATTCTGGGAGCACGTGCTCCGCGCGGTGGACGTGCCCGGCACGGCCAGCCAACTTCGCACGCAACTCAAGATCGTCCACGAAGCCGTCCGCCAGACGGCCGAGGAAGAACTCGGCACGGTGGTCGCCGCGGACTTCATCTATGAGCAGATCAGCCCGGACCTGCGTAAGACCGGCATCCTCCTCCGCGAGATCGACGAGACGATCCGCAACCTCGACGACGGCACACCCGACGGCCGGCTCGCCCAGCGGCTTTGCGGCCTGATCTTCCTGATCCGCAAGCTGCCGCTGGAAGCCGTGGCCGACATCGGCGTCCGGGCGACGCCGGAGATGCTGGCCGACCTGATGGTGTCCGACCTGGCCAACGACGGGACGGAACTCCGCAAACACATCCCGCGCATCCTCAAGCTGCTGACCGACCCGCCGGCCGAATCGGAGCGGCAGTCGTGGCTCCGCAAGGCCATGCAGGACAAGGGCGCACTGCTGATCGAGATCGAGGGCGAATACAGCCTCCAGACGCGCGAGAGCAGCGAGTGGGACCGCGAGTTCCGCAACCGCCAGACGCGGCTGAACAGCGACCTGACCTCTATCACCAGCAAGCGCGGCTCGCTCATCAGCGCGGGCTGTAGCGACTCGCTCAAGGGAATCAAGCTCACACAGGGCAAGTGCAAGGAGCCGCGGAAGCTGCTGGTCAACTTCGGCAGCGAAGCGCCGCCGGCCGGCGGGACCGACATCCCCGTGTGGGTCCGCGACGGCTGGGGCGAGAAGGAAAGCACCGTCGTCAACGACGCCCGCGCCGCCGGCAGCAACAGCGCGATCATCTACGTCTACGTCCCCAAGGCCAGCGCCGACGACCTCCAGAAGGCTATCGTCGAGTACGAGGCCGCCAAGTCCACGCTGGAGTTCAAGGGCACGCCCACCACGCCCGAAGGCCGCGAGGCCCGCGACGCCATGGCCACGCGCATGGCGACGGCCGAAGGGTCCCGCAACCAGATCGTCAACGACGTGATCGATCGGGCCAAGGTTTTCCAGGGTGGCGGCGGCGAGCGGTACGAACTGATCCTCGTGGCCAAGGTCGAAGCGGCCGCGCAGGCGTCGCTCGACCGGCTCTTCCCCAACTTCAAGAGCGCCGACGACAACCGCTGGGTCAATGTCATCAACCGCGCCAAGAACGGCGACGAAGCGGCCCTGTCCGCCGTGGACTGGACCGACGCGCCGGAGAAGCACCCCGTCTGTGCGGCCATCCTCTCCGAAGTCGGCTCGGGCAAGCGCGGCAAGGAAGTCCGCGACGCCTTCGAGGCCACCCCGTGCGGCTGGCCGCGCGACGCGGTGGACGCCGCGCTCATCACGCTGCACACCACCGGCCACATCCGCGCCACCCACAAGGGCATGACGCTCTCGCAAGGCCAGTTGGACCAGGCGAAGGTTTCCGTGACCGACTTCCGCGCCGAGACGGCCACGATCAATGCCAAAGAGAAGATCAAGCTCCGCAAGCTCTTCCAGGCGGCCGGCGTGGACTGCAAGCCCAACGAGGAAACCGTTAAGGCCCCGGCGTTCCTGGTGCGCCTGGCGGAACTGGCGGACCGCGCCGGCGGCGAGCCGCCCATGCCAGCCCGGCCGGCCACGGGCCACCTCGACACGCTCCGCGGCTTCGGCGGGGCCGAGCAACTGGCCGAAATCCTCAAGCAACACGACACGCTCGCCCAGCAGGCCAAGGACTGGGGCAAGCTGGCCGAACTCGCCGGCAAGCGCAAGGGAGCCTGGGAAACGCTCTGCACGCTGCTCAAGCACGCCGACGCCATGGCCGGGGCCGACGAACTCCGCGCACAGGCCGACGCCGTGAAGTCCGAGCGCCGACTGCTGGACGCGAGCGATCCGGTGCCGGACATCCGCAAGGTCGCGGCCGACGCGCTCCGCGCCGCCGTCACCGCCGCCCACGGCGAATACGAGCGGACCTACAACGAGCAGATGGCCGCGCTCTGCGCCAGCGACAACTGGAAGAAGCTCAAGGCCGACCAGCGGAATCAGATCCTCGCCGACGAGGGCATCGACGAGTTGCCGGCGCTGTCCGTCGGCAGCGAAGGCGACCTCATCCGGTCGCTGGAGCAGACGGCGCTGCCGGCGTGGAAGACCCGGACCGACGCGCTGCCCCAGCAGTTCGCCCGCGCGGCTATGGCCGCGGCCAAGCTGCTGGAGCCGAAGACCCAGCGCGTCCACCTGACCAGCGGGACGCTCAAGACCGAGCAGGAAGTCAAGGCTTGGCTGGCCGGCACGGAGAAGGACCTGCTGGGGAAGCTCAAGGAAGGCCCGGTCGTGATTTCCTGAGGCCGAAGGAGAGGTGATGCATGGCTACGCAGAATAGGGAAGAGGTTCTCAGGTGCTCCACGGGCGCACTGATGATGATCTACTACGTTGTTGTTGGCCTCGCCATCACCGAAGCCTTGCAGAATACTTTCCTCAACGATGGGAGCTTCATGGCAGCAAGAGCATTCTCGACAGAGAATCTTCCGAAGACACTCCTGTTCTTGGCGCTACTTCCTACGATCTGTCGATTTGTGCATGGTGCTTCCATGCACCTGGGCGTGCTTGGGGAAAAGCGATATAAGCCTCTTGTGGATTTTCTATGGTTCTGTCTTCAGGCGTCCATTTTTTACCTGATGGCCTTTTCCCTGGATACCCTAGTTCTTTTCTCGGTCTTTTTCGGAATTCTCCTTCTGTTCGACGCAGCTTGGCTTGTGCTTCTCCGATTGCTTCGATATGTCGAGTTTGGCCCCACTGAGAAACAGTGGCTGGTGAGTGACACCGTTATAAGTAGCGCCCTAGCCCTATATGTAATCTGCAGAGTGGATGAATGTATCACGGACGCCTCGGCCGCTTCTCTCATCTTGTTGGTAGCAGTTGCGGCCACGGTGTGGGATTACGTGGCAAATCGCGACTTCTACTTTCCCAAACAGAATCCCGCTGGCCCTTGAGACGCTGAGAGAACGACTGTGCCCACACTCGCAAGCGATCTACGGAACAAGTTAGAGCGCGTGGTCATCGACGCACGCGACGCGGCCGAGGTGGGCGCGCGAGCGGCGCTGGAAGCCTTGGCGGTCCACCACCACGAGCCGTACCCGCACATGAAGCCGGCCCAGCGCGAACTGCGCAACCACCTGCGCGCCCGGGCGCGGCAACTCGGGGACCGGCAGGACACCTCGGGGCGGCTGGCCATCGACCACCTGGCCGGCGAGTGCGGCTACGAACACTGGCATCGGATGCTCTTTGCCCGCTTCCTGGCCGAGAACGGCCTGCTGATCGAGCCGCAGGAGAACATGGCCATCAGCCTGGCCGAGGCCGAGGAACTGGCCAAGGAAGACGGCGTGGACGTGTGGGTCTACGCCTCGCGCTGTGCCCAGGACATGCTGCCGCAAATCTTCCGGCCGGACGACCCGCTGCTCCAGGTCGCCTTCGCGACCGAGCACATGCTCAAGCTGGAAAAGCTCCTGGCGTCGCTGCCGGCGGCGGTCTTCACCGCGTCGGATGCGCTGGGGTGGGTCTACCAGTTCTGGCAGAGCAAGAAGAAGGATGAGGTCAACCGCTCCGAGGTCAAGATCGGCGCGGATGAGATTGCGGCGGTGACGCAGCTCTTCACCGAGCCGTACATGGTGGAGTTCCTGCTACACAACACGCTCGGCGCGTGGTGGGCGGGGAAGAGACTAACCACAGAGGACACGGAGGACGCAGAGACGGAAGAAGAGTTGAGAAAGAAGGTGGGGCTGCCGGGGGTGGGCTGGGAGTATCTCCGCTTTGTCCGGGAACAACCCGCTGAGAGGGATTCCTCAGATTCTTCCTCCGTGTCCTCGGTGCCCCCTGTGGTGAAATCTGCTTGGCGTCCCGCCGCGGGCACCTTCGACGGCTGGCCCAAAACCGCCGCGGAACTCAGCGTGCTCGACCCGTGCTGCGGGTCCGGCCACTTCCTGGTCGCGGCCCTGCACCACCTCGTGCCGATTCGCATGGCCGAGGAAGGCTTGTCCGCCGCCCAAGCGGTCGATGCGGTGCTCCGCGACAACCTGCACGGGCTGGAGATCGACGAGCGATGCTGCCAGATTGCCGCGTTCGCCCTGGCGCTGGCCGCCTGGACGTATCCAAACCTCCCCTCGCCCGCTTGCGGGAGAGGGGCTGGGGGTGAGGGCGTGCAACCGCTCGGATACAGGGCACTTCCCGAACTTCACATCGCCTGCACCGGCATCGGGCCGCATTGCTCGGCCGAAGAGTGGGTCAACCTGGCGGAGCAGTCGGGCATCCGTATGCCCGTAGTCGGGCGCGAGGCGATCAAGGACGGCCTCTTGAACCTGCATCGGCTTTTCTCGCAGGCGCCGACGCTCGGCTCGCTCATCAACCCGGCCGAACTTCCTGCCGACCTCATCACCGCCGACTACGAGACGATCCAGCCGTACCTGGCCGCGGTGCTCAAGGCCGAGAAGGCGGACGATGAGATCCGTGAGCGGGCCATTGCTGCCGCCGGGATGGTCAAGGCCGCCGACCTGCTCGCCAGCGAGTATGTGCTCGTCATAACGAACGTACCTTACCTTGGGTTCAAGAAGCAGTCATCAATCCTTCGCGAACTAGGCGAGAACCGCCTAGTTGCCGGGAAAGCAAATCTTGCGACCATGTTCATTGAAAGATGCCTCCCACTTCTGCCTGCCGGCGGGGTGATGGCCGTGGTCGCACCCCAGAACTGGCTGTTACAAGGCTCTTACGAGTTATTGCGTCGCCAGACTTTGCGGGAGATGCTATGGCGCACTTTCGCCAGACTTGGCCCAGGGGCTTTCGACACAATATCGGGCGAAGTGGTGAATGTGTGTTTGCTCACCATCGGGAATGAGACGCCGGAGCAGGAACACAGTATTTTTGGCCTCGATGCAACCGACTCGCCGACACCACGGAAGAAGTCGCAATTTCTGCGGGAAGGCGAAGTGTTGTTGCGACCTCAGATCAAGATGCTGGGGAATCCCGACGCCAGAGTTGTTCTTGACTCAGTAGACGGGAAGAACCTTCTTGCCGAGGGAGCCGTTTCTCCGCGGGGCATAGTCAACGGTGACAACGAGAAATGGACTCGTCGAGTGTGGGAAGTCCCACAGACTGAGCGTTGGCGAAGGCTTCAGGATGCTGTTGTTGGCCATGAACTCTTCGGAGGGCGTAACCGGGTAATTGATTGGTCAACCACGGGCAAAGGCATGTTGCGACCGGGACTTGGTAACGTTGCCTATGGGCATCTTGGAGTCGCGGTGAGCAGAATGGGGAACCTGCCTTGCACTCTCTACACGGGGGAGTTGTACGATCAGAACACCGCTGTGATTGTGCCAACCGACCCCAAGGACGTGTCAGCACTCTGGGCGTATTGCACTTCCGGGGTGTTCTCAGAACGGGTACGCCAGATCGACCACAACTTAAACGTGACTCCCGCGACTCTCCTGAAGGTTCCATTCGACCTGGAGGAGTGGGAAGGAACTGCAACTGAGCAGTATCCCGACGGCCTGCCTGAGCCAGAGAGCAACAACCCGACGCAGTGGCTTTTCCACGGCCACCCCTACGAGGCCGAGGAAGACGCGATGCTGCAAGTGGCCGTCGCACGGTTGCTGGGCTACCGCTGGCCGGCGGAGCTTGACGACAAGATGCGCCTGAGCAAGCGTGCGCGGGCGCTGGTCAGGAAGTGCGGCGAACTGGCGAAGTTCGCCGACAACGACGGCATCGTCTGCATCCCGGCGGTGCGCGGCGAGGAACCCGCGGCCGAGCGGCTGCTCCGGCTGCTAGGCGCGTGCGACATCGAGCCGGAAGGCGACCTCGACGACTGGCTCCGCAACGAGTTCTTCGAGGAACACTGCAAGCTCTTCCACCACCGGCCGTTCGTGTGGCACATCTGGGACGGCCGCAAGCGCGACGGCTTCCATGCTCTAGTCAATTCTCACAAACTCTGCGAAGGCGGCGGCAAGGGCCGGCGCCTGCTGGAGAGCCTGACCTACGCCTACCTGGGCGAGTGGATCACTCGCCAAAAGGACGGCGTGAAGCGCGGCGAAGGCGGCGCGGAAGACCGCCTGGCCGCGGCCGTAGAACTCCAGAACCGGCTGAAGGCCATCCTCGCCGGCGAGCCGCCCTTCGACCTGTTCGTCCGCTGGAAGCCGCTCTCGGAGCAGCCCATCGGCTGGGAGCCGGACATCAACGACGGCGTGCGAATGAACATCCGCCCGTTCCTGGCGTCCGACCTGCCCGGCGGCAAAAAGGGTGCCGGAATCCTGCGCCACAAGCCCAACATCAAGTGGGCGAAGGACCGCGGCAAGGAGCCGGACCGCCCGAAGGACCAGTACCCTTGGTTCTGGGGCTGGGATGAGAAGACCGAGGACTTTGCCGGCGGCAAGACCTTCGACGGCAACCGCTGGAACGACTGCCACTACACCAACAACACCAAGCAAGCGGCCCGCGACGCGGCCAAGAAAGGGAGTCGGTGATGGCGAACATCTACGAAGAGAAGACCGAGGGACTTCACCAACTGCTGGGTCGCGCCCTAGCAAACGATGGCGCAACCGTCCTGATACCCGACCTCCAGCGTCCCTATGTTTGGACGCCGAACCAGGTCACGCTGCTTGTTGACTCGCTGATTCGGGGCTGGCCGTTCGGCACGCTGCTGATGTGGAAGGTCGGGCAGGGCGAGCTTCAGAACATCCCGCACAGGCAATTCTCGCGGGTAGTCGAACGGACTGGCAACGGCAATGGCAGCGTCATTGCCCGCAAGGACCCGCCGGCAGCCTATCACATGGTTCTTGACGGCCAGCAGCGGGTGCAGAGCCTTCTACTGGCGCTTGGGGGGGACGCCTGGGGCTTCAAGCTGGAGGACCGCGACTGGGCGCAGGAGCTTCAAGACCGTCGGCCCCGAGGGCGACAGGGCAAGTATCGGCACTGGTCGAAGGCGAGCTTGTGCTTCGATCTCGACCGCTTCTTGGACGAGTACACGGCCGGCCGGAACCTGTTGGCGGTCGATTTCCGCAACGTATTGCAGTGGGCTATCACTGACCCCGCGGAGGGGCAATCGAAGTGGGCGAAGCCGGGGACCTATGAAGAGCCGCTGCAGCGCTCGTTTGCGGACCAGAACAAAGGGCGGTTCGTCCGGCTCAGTCGGCTATGGGGTGCGGCGACGCGGAACCCGAACATCAAGGAAGCGCAGTTCCGCGAGATCGTGAAAGACCTGTTCACCGCCGAAGGCGTGCCCGCCGACAAGATCGAGAAGCTGCTGGTCCCGATGGGCGAGTTGATGACTACTCTCCGCGACCTGAAGCTCAGCAAGGTCACATACCTCGAACTGCTCGCGTATGACGAGCACATCTGGTCAGAGGACTCCTACAACGACGCCATCGTCAACATCTTTACGCGGTTGAACACCGCCGGCCGGACGCTGACGCGGGAGGAAATCACGCTGGCATGGCTCAAGGTCGGCTGGGAGCCGGACGCGACCGGGGGCAGGACCGCCGGCGAGTGCTTCCAGGAGTTGCTGGCGGAAGTGGCCGACCGCGGCCTGAACATCGAGATGGACAACCTTGTGGGCGCGGTGTCCTTCATCTGGTCGGTGTGCTGCAATCAGGGCCAACTCCTGGCTAACCGCGATCTGCTTCGAGGCGCGACCATTCGCCCGATGGCCTCTGAACTGGCGAAGCGATGGAATGACATCCGCCGAGCGGTCCTGACCGGCTTGGAAGCCGTACGGAGCCGTGGGCTTGAGTACGGGTCGGCTGGGCAATACTCCTCGTTGAATGCGCTCGCGGTTGTATGGTCGTGGCTGTACGTGGCCATCGAATGGGAAGGGCAACACGCGCTGACTGTGCCCCAGCGCGACGACTTCGAGAAGAAACTCAATGCGACGTTGGCCGCGGTGCTGGATCGCTGGCTTGTCTGCTCGCAGTGGGCCGGGCGCTGGTCGGGATCGTCGGCTCCCGTTGTCGCTGGCTACGCCAAAGCTCTCCACGAGGACTTCCTTGCCTGCGCGAAGCTCGACGCTCTGGAGGCCGTCCACAAGGTCTTGAGCGACCGGTTCCAGGCTTTCGTGAAGGAACTGGAAACCGACGCGGCGAACTACGTCGGCACGTTGGCAGCCAGCAGCCGCGAGCGTGTTTCGGTGTACCGGGCGGCACTATGGGCCTGGCATCGCCTGGATGCGAAGCGATGGGAGATGTCCTGCATTCCGCTGAGGGTGGGGAAGAGCAAGCCCAGCCTGGACGTGGACCATGCCGTGGCCTATGCGCTGTGGGAGGCGAAGCTGGCCGCTGGACTCCCCACCGGAGTTGAGGACCGCGCGGACGCCCTGCCGCAGGTGAACATGCTCGGAAACTGCTCGCTCCTGGAAAAGACGTTCAACATCTCCAAGAGCGACAAGACGCTCCGCTCGTTCATGGAGCAAGTGCATGAGTTGAAGGAGGGCAAGGTCACGCTGCCTGACTGGGCGAAGGCGCTTGGGCTGGATGACAACATGGTGGATGCCTCGACAGCCACGGCCGACGCAATCGTGCAGGCGGTACAGGCGCGCGACAAGTCAATTCGCGCCGAGTTGGTTGAGTTTGTAAAAGGGACGAAGACCCGCGTGGACCTGTAACGGGTCCGGTCGGAAGGAACTGTGCGGCAATGACGACGACTTCGCAGAAACCTATGACCTTGCTTGAGGCCGTGCGGACCTCGCTGGCGCACGCAGCGCGATACAACCCCGGCGACGTGGTTGCGCCGGCGGCGGTGCTGTGGACCGATGCCGATGGCCAGTGGCGCCCGGTGGTCGAGCAACTCCGCGGGCTGTGCCCCGAGCTTCTGACGCTG
The DNA here is from genome assembly GCA_035529015.1 of Phycisphaerae bacterium. Taxonomy (GTDB): domain Bacteria; phylum Planctomycetota; class Phycisphaerae; order FEN-1346; family FEN-1346; genus JAUVZF01. Next base: position 9,760 of record DATKXP010000091.1, read on the forward strand.
GGCGAGTACGACGCGGCGACGCGGACCGGGCCGGCGATCTGGCTGCGGTGCGTGATCGAGCCGGCGGTGCGGGCCGACAAGTTCCCTGACCTCGCCTGGCCGAATGGCACGGTGCCGGTGATCTACATGCCGGAGGTGAGCCGGCAGACGCTCCGAGCGGTGGAGGAATGCCCCGACGCGCTGAAGCCGCTGGTCGAGCTTCAGTACCGCGGAGCGGTCTGGACGCAGAAGAACGGCAAGGACTGGACGATCCGCGCTTTTCTGGTGAGCGACGACGGCGGGCTTGGCCTGGACGTGGCCGAAGACAAGCTGACGCTCCAGGCGATGCAGGGCGCACTGTCGCAACTGGCGGTGACGCTGGCGGCTCGCCTGCGGGGCAAGCGGCTGGAAGCGGAAGACTTCGACAAGCTGATGATCGGCGACACGCCGCGCGACCTGCTGCTGTGGCTGGGCGACCCGGACGGGACGCGCGGGCAGTGGGACGAAGGCACGTGGGCCGCGTTCCGCAACCGCTGCCGGCAGGACTACGGCTTCGACCCGGAGACCGACGGCGAGATCGTCGGCGGCGAGCAGCTTGGGGAACGCGACGACGCCTGGTTCGGCGTCTGGGAGCGGTTTGCGGAGTCGCCGGCGCTGTATCCGGGGGTACCGGACCTACTGCGGCGTGCCAAGCCAAAGGGCCGGTTGACGTTCGAGAAAGAGTCCTGGCCGGACGAAAACGATTCGATGGAGAACGCATTGCGGGCGGCGCTGGTGGAGGTCGGCTCGATGAAGCCGGCCGACGCGAGGCAGCGCCTGGAGCAATTGGAAACCGAGCATGGCGTGCGCCGCGGCTGGGTGTGGGCGCGACTGGGGCTGTGCCCGCTGGCTGAGGCAATGGGGCACCTTGCGGTTCTTGCGAAGCGCACCGCGACGACACTGGGCGGCGAGTCAACTGACGCGATGGCTAAGTCGTACGCTGAGAGTGGATACCTAGCCGACGACGCGGCAATGAGGGCGTTGGCGAGCGTGAGAACGGCGGAAGACGCAGCGGCCGTCCAGGCGGCGGTGCGCTGCGTGTACTTGCCGTGGCTGGAAGATACCGCCAGGCACTTCCAGCAATGTCTGGCCGTGAAGGCCCTGCCCACGGTAGCGCAGCAGGAAGGCATCGAGGCCACAGCGGGAGAATGCATCCTGTTCGCCGACGGGCTGCGGTTCGATATTGGCCAGCGGCTGGCGGCGATCGCCGGTGAGCTGCAATTGGAGGTATCCGCCGGCTGGCGTTGGGCGGCGATGCCCACGGTGACGGCCACGGCCAAGCCCGCCGCGTCGCCAGTCGCTCAGAAGCTGCGCGGCGGGCACTTGGAGGCGGATTTCGGCCCGGAGACGGCCGACAGTGGCGACGGGCTCAACACCGACCGCTTCCGCAAGCTGCTCGCGGCGGCGGGCTTCCAGGTGCTCGGCCCGGCGGAAACGGGTGATGCGCGGGCGAAGAACGCCCGCGCATGGACGGAGTACGGGGAGTTTGACAAGCTCGGCCACGACCTGCAGGCGAAGCTGGCGGCGCGGATCGACGACCAGTTGGAGCTTCTACTGGAGCGGGTGCATGGGCTGTTGGAGGCCGGCTGGAAGCGGGTGCGCGTAGTGACCGACCACGGCTGGCTGCTGGTGCCCGGCGGGATGCCGAAGGTGCAACTCCCGAAGTACCTGGCCGAGAGCCGTTGGTCGCGGTGTGCCTCAATCAAGGAAAGCTCCCACGTGGAGGTGCCCGTCGCCGGGTGGTCGTGGAACCAGCAGGAGCGGTTCGCCTACGCGCCGGGGGCCCACTGCTTCGTGGCAGGGCAGGAGTTCGCCCACGGCGGTGCGAGCCTGCAGGAGTGCCTGGTTCCCGTGTTG
>DATKXP010000092.1:0-6868 GCA_035529015.1 Phycisphaerae bacterium
AGGCCGCGGGTCAATTGAAACCCCACGATTTGTACCGCGCGTGCGGCAGGGATCGCCTCGACGGGTGGCACGGCAGCCCGAAGGGCGGCCGTGTTGCGCCCTACCGGCACGTGCCGAGCACACGGCCACGCTTCGCGTTGCCGTGCCACCCCCGTGGGGGAGGCGCCGCCGACCCGCGCAGCGCTTGCGGCGAGGGCGGGTTTTCACTATGGTGGCCCCGCATGGGACAGGTGCTCCGAATCGGAACGCGCGGCAGCCGACTGGCAACGTGGCAGACCGGGTGGGTGGCGTCGCACCTGGGCGAAGCCCATCCGGACCTGGCGGTACGGGTCATCGAGTTCCGCACCACGGGCGACCGCGACCGGGCAACGCCGCTGGCGCGCCTGCCCGGCACCGGGTTCTTCGTCAAGGAACTCGAACGCGCCCTGCTCGACGGCCAGGCGGACCTGGCGGTCCACTCGATGAAGGACGTGCCGACGCAGGTGCCCGACGGCCTGGAGGTCGGGGCCGCCGTACCCGCGCGGGCCGACGTGCGGGACTGTCTTGTGACGCCGGCGGGCCTGGCGCTCGAAGACCTTCCGCAGGGCGCCGTCGTCGGGTCGAGCAGTCCGCGGCGGCGGGCGATGCTGCTGGCGGCGCGGCCGGACCTTGGGTTCGTGGACCTTCGCGGCAACGTCGAGACGCGGCTGGGGAAACTCGAGTCGGGCCTCTGCGACGCCACCGTGCTGGCGCGGGCGGGCCTGGAGCGGCTTGGGCTCCTCGACGAGCGGATGATGCCCGTGCCGACCGACCGTTTGCTGCCCGCCGCCGGGCAGGGCGCGCTGGGCCTGGAGTTTCGGTCAGAGGATACATGGGTCCGGGAGGCGCTGGCGCCGCTGGATCACGCGCCGTCGCGGCAGGCGGTAGCGGCGGAGCGGGCGCTGGTGCGACGGCTGGGCGCCGGCTGCCGCACGCCCCTCGGTGTGCTCGGACGGGCCGACGGTGCGGGTCGGCTGGCCCTGGACGTGTGGCTGCTCGCGCCGGACGGGCGGGAGTCGATCCGCCGCAGCGCCGACGGGGCGGCCGCCGACGCCGACGCCGTCGGGACCGAACTGGCCGAGGCGCTGCTCGCGGACGGGGCGGCGAGGCTGATCGCGCCGCCGACGGAGGACCTGCATGATTGACGGTCTGACGATGCTCGCGTTGCTGGGCGTCGGCCTGCTCGGCGGGTTCCTGGGCGGCTTTCTGGGGATCGGCGGCAGCGTGCTCTTCATCCCGATGCTGACGGTGTTCCTGGAGTCGGACTATCACACGGCGCAGGCGGCGGCGCTGGTCGTGAACGTCTGCGTGGGATTCTCGGCGTCGCAGAACCACATCCGCAGCGGGCTCGTCAGCCGGCGGCTCCTGAGCATCATGATCCCGTGTGCCATGGCCCTGTCGGTGGTCGGCGTCTATGTCAGCAACCAGTTCACCGGCGAGCAGGAGGTGTACCTGAGACGGATCTTCGGCGTCGCCATGATCGGTGTCATTGCCATGAACCTGTACCGGGCGGCGCGGCGCTACTGGCTGCGCAGCAAGACTCTGTGGACGCGCCGGAAACTCAAACGCCATGGACTGAGCATCGCGGCGGTGGGGGGCCTGATGGGGTTTGCGGCGGGACTCCTGGGCATCGGCGGCGGGTCCGTGGCGGTGCCCGCCCAGCAGGTGCTGCTGGGGATGCGGCTGCGGACGGCCGTCGCCAACTCCAGCGTCTGCGTCTTCTTCGCGTGCATGCTGGCCGCCGCCGTCAAACACAGCACCCTGCCGGTGGGAGTGGACCCCACCCGACCGTGGGTCTACGTCGGTCTGCTCGTGCCGACGGCCATCGTGGGGGCGGCGGCCGGCGCGTACTCCAGCCGCCGCGTCTCGCGCGAGTGGGTGCGGCTGGTCTTTATCGCGTTCCTGGCGTGGACGGCGCTGAAGATGCTGACGGGCTAATGCTCTGTGACTGCTGACTTGCGGAGGGCCGCTGTTCAGCGCAAGGCAAAGCCGGATTCCTATCACTTACATGGCCACGTTCGTCACCTCCCTGCGTGGCGCCGGAATCAGGGGTGAATGTGCCCGCCAAATGAGGATAATGACCTTGAGACGTCACTCGCCATTCGCACTCGCCTTCATGGCCGTCTGCATTCCCCCAATCAGCACGGCGCCGGTAGGCGCAGACACGCCCAACCCCATTCGCCGTAATGCCTTTCACTTTCCGCCGGTCAGCGAACTACCCGTGCACGATGGCATGCCGGATCCGTTCGTCAGGCCGGACGGGACCAGGCTGAAATCGAAAGAAGAGTGGCCCGGGCAACGCGTGTATCTCAAAGCGATGCTGGCGCACTACCAGTACGGCTCAATGCCGCCCCGGCCGAAGCAGTTCGATCTCAAACGTGCGCCATCAACGTCTGTTTTCGACGGCAAGGCCGTCGAGGAACAGTACGGGATCACGCTCGAGAGAAACGGCAAGACGGCCACTTTTCATTTCGATCTCATCCGGCCCGTGAAACGCATGCGCGTCCCGATCATCGTGAAGAATGGCAGCACCTTTTTCGCGCCCGGGAAAGAACCGGCCCTCCACGACACGGTCGCGGCTCGACACGCCGTCGAGCGGGGGTACCTGCTCTGTAAGTTTCAGCGCAATGACGTGGCGGCCGATCGCGCCGATAACCGAAACACCGGCGTGTTTCCGCTCTACCCGGAATACGACTGGGGTACCATTGCGGCCTGGGCGTGGGCGCACGGAGTCGTGATCGACGCGCTTGACCAATTGGAGCTCGCCGACATGAAACGCATTATCGTGACCGGGCATTCGCGCGGCGGGAAAACAGCGTTGTGCGCAGGCATCTACGACGAGCGGATTGCCATCACCGCGCCGAACTCGTCCGGCACCGGTGGCACGGGCAGTATGCGCTATTTCGAGGAAGGCCAGAAACCGCAACGCCTCATCTTGCACAAGCAACAGTTTCCGCACTGGTGGGTCAATCGTTTCTTCGAATTCGGCGGCAAGGAAGACCGGCTGCCCTTTGATGCGCATACGGCCAAAGCATTAATCGCACCTCGCGTCTTGATCAATGCCCATGCTCGGCAGGACTACTGGGCGAATCCGTACGGCACGGAGTTGACCTATCGGGCAGCCGATGAGGTGTTTGAATGGCTTGGCGCGAAGGGGAAACAGGGAATCCACTGGCGCAACGGGGGACATGCACAGAACGAAGAAGACTGGTTGGCTTTGCTGGATTTCGCCGACTGGCAGTTCTTCAAGAAGAAACCGAGGCGGAGTTTTTCGACCTTGGTGTACCCTGATGCCGAACTGCCTGTTACGTGGAACGTGCCTTGACCCTGCAACGCGACAAAGGCATTTCGCGCGGCGGGTCTGGAGTACCCACCGCGCGGGAGTGGCCGTTTCTGCCGCTGCGCGGGGCGTACGGAAGCCCGCCGCGCAAAGCACCATTACCGGGGGCCGGACCGGCGAAATAGAAAAGTCCGGGCGCTCCGAATTCCGATAACATAGTCGCACGGCACCGTCCGTCGGACAGCCGCCGGCGCCGAGGGGGCACCCGGAGCCTGTAGGCAAGGACGATCCATGAGTACGCTCATCCACGTCACACACGAAGCGGTCCAGAAGGTCGGCGGCATCGGGGCGGTCCTGCAGGGGTTCTTCACGTCCACGGCGTACAACGCGAGTTTCGGCCGGTCCATTCTCATCGGGCCGGGCGATGCCGGCACGGCCGGACTCCTCGCCAAGACCGGCGAGATCCTCTACTCCAGCGCGGGCGGCACCGACGCCGGAGGATGGGCCGAGAAATTCAAACCCGTCCAGCAGCGGTGGGGCGTCGGCATCGTCTACGGCCGCCGCACCTTCAAGGACAAGACCACCGGCGTCGAAAGCCGTCCGGAGGTCATCCTCGTGGACGTCGGCCAGGCGGACCTCGGCCGGCTCGGCGAGAGCAAGCGGATCCTGTACGAGCGGTTCGGCATCCGCAGCGACCTGTACCGGACGTGGGAATACGAGCAGTACGTGAGACTTGCGGGGCCGGGCCTGATGGCCCTGGCGGCCATCGAGGCGGCGAAGGACCGGCCGGCCGTCATCCTGGCCCACGAGTTCATGGGGATGCCGCTGGCGCTGACGGCCGTCGCCCAGAACAACGGCGCGTACCGGACGGCGTTCTACGCCCACGAGGTGGCCACGATGCGGCGCATCGTCGAGGGCCATCCCGGGCACGACACGATGTTCTACAACGTCCTGGCCCGCGCGATGGACAAGGGCAAGTTCGTCGAGGACGTGTTCGGGCTTCAGGCCCCGTTCTTCAAGCACGCGTTGGTGTCGGCGGCGCGGTTCTGCGACGCGGTTCTGTGCGTCGGCGACCACGTCCTGTCGGAGATGAAGTTCCTGGGCGCGGACTTCGCCGACAAGCGCCTGGCACTGGCCTACAACGGCGTGCCGGCGTACAAGGTGGCCCCCGACGACGTGGCCCAGTCGAAGGCCCGTCTCCAGCGGTACACCGAGGAGATTCTGGAGTACCGGCCCGATTTCATCTTCTCGCACGTCACGCGGATGGCCCTCTCGAAAGGCATGTGGAGAGACCTGAAGGTCCTGTGGCACCTGGAGAAGAAGTTCCGCGAGACCGGCCAGACGGGCGTGTTGTTCCTCCTCTCGAGCGAACTGGGCGCGCCGCGCAAGGGGCACGAGATCCTCGACATGGAGGCCCGGTACTCCTGGCCCGTCGGGCACCGCGAGGGGTACCCCGACCTGTCGGGCGGCGAGGCCGATTTCTACGTCCACATGCAGAAGTTCAACGCCTGCGCCCGCCAGATCAAGGTCATCCTGGTGAACCAGTTCGGCTGGAGCCGGCCGTCGTGCGGCGCGAAGATGCCGGCCGACATGGACTTCCTCGACATCCGCAAGGGCACCGACATCGAGTTCGGCCAGTCGGTTTACGAGCCCTTCGGCATCGCCCAACTGGAGCCGCTCTCGTTCGGCGGACTGTGCGTCATCACGAACGTGTGCGGCTGCGCGGGGTTCGTCGAGAAGGTGACCGGCGGCCGCGACGTGCCCAACGTCCTCGTGGCCGACTACACCGGCCTGCCGGATAACGGGGCCACCCTCGACCAGGTCCTCGCGATCGGCCCCAGGGAACGCGGCGCCGCCGAGGAAGAGGAAGCCGAGCGCGTGGCCGGCGAGATCCTGAAACGCCTCCCGGCCGACGAAACGGCCCGCGAAGCCCTCATCGCCGGCGGCTACGAACTGGCCAGCCGCATGTCGTGGGAGGTCGTCGTCCGCGATTACCTCCTGCCGGTCATCAACGACCTGGCATAGGGCCGGCGGTGCGTCGTGTGGCAGTGGAACGGTTAGCCGCCGGGCTCGCCCGGCGCGTCCCAGAGGAGCCCGATGCCCCCTATGATCACCGATCTTGGCCCACTCGTCACCGCCCTCGCACCCGACGACCGCGCCCGCTTCGACCGCCTTTACGCCTTCAACCAAAGCACGGCCCGCGTCGTGCCGCCCAAGACGATGGAGGACTGGATCGTCAAGCAGTTCCGGTACCTCTCCGAGGAGGCCGAAGGCACGCCCGCGTGGCGCGACGAGGTGCTCCGGAAGGTCGGTCACCAACCGATCGTCCACGTCCTGAACCGCGTGACGTGCCAGGCGACGCTCTTCAACGCCGTCCGCGCCCTGAAGCCGGTCGAGGTGAAGGAGTCGGCCGAAATTGAGGCCGAAATCGAGAAAACGCGCGGCGGGCCGTTCTGCCGGCCGCTCGAACTGACGCCCGAAAACACCTTCGGACGTATCGGCGGCGCCAAAACCTGCGCCAACGTGGCCGCCTACGACGGGTGGCACGGGCTGGTGATCTTCCAGGAGCATTCGCCGCTCGAGTTCCGCGAGGATCGTTACCGGCCCGAGCAGGTGGCCGACCTCCTCGCCACCGCCCGCGAGTGGGCCGCCAAGGTGTATGCCGAGGACCCGGAGGCCCGGTTCTTCTTCCTCATGTGGAACTGCCTGTGGAAGGCCGCCGCCAGCATCATCCACGGACACGCCCAGATGACCGTCGGCCGCACGTTCCATTACGGGAAGGTCGAGCGGTTGCGTCGCGACGCCGCACGGTACCGCGCCGAGCACGGTGCGGATTACTTCGCCGATTTCGTGGCCGCCCACCAGGCCCTCGGCCTCGCGGACCGCCGAGACGGCGAGGCCGTGACGACGCTGGCCCACCTTACGCCCGTCAAGGAACGGGAACTGGTGATCGTGGCCGACGACGGGCTCGACTCGACCGGCCTCGCGCAGGCCATCTGGCGGGCTCTGAAGGTCTACGCCCGCCTGGGCGTCGAGTCGTTCAACCTGGCCGTGTACGCCCCGCCGCTCGGCAACGCCGATCCGGCGTGGGCCGATTTCCCCGTGCAGGTGTACCTGGTGGATCGCGGCGACCCGGGGACGAAGTCGGCCGACGTCGGCGGGATGGAACTCTACACCTCGAGCGTCGTTTCGAGCGACCCGTTCGCCGTAGCCGAGGCGATGCGCGATCTGTAGCGTGCGGCCTTGACCCCGCGCTAACGCTTGGGGCTAGTCGGGGCAAGTTGGGGCTGGTTGAGGCCTCGCGGCGATATATACTTTACGAAAACGGCCTTTCTCGAGACCCCCCAAAATCGCGCTTTTCGGGGTGTCGAACCCCGTTTCTGAGCCAGAAACGGCGTTTCGAGCCTCAAATGTTAAGATAGGCAAGGCAAAAAGCGCTCCGTTTTGATCGGTTTCTGATCGCTTTTTGCTCAAACTTAGTCCGTTCTTGCTCCTTTTTACCCCTTTTTTAACCTAAGTGGAGCGGGGTCAATATGCTATAAAGTATACAAAAGGCGGGGACCAGGGACC
>DATKXP010000093.1:0-34679 GCA_035529015.1 Phycisphaerae bacterium
GTGTCGTAGACCTCCAGGTAGTCCATCGGGTCTTCGATGACGATGACCGTGGCGACGGGCCGCTCTTCGGTCAGCGGCAGTTCGCGGAGGTTGCACTCGTACAGCGTCGGGATGTCTTTCCGGAGCGCGAGCACCGGCGTCGTGAACGGCGTGACGGTCATGTAGGCGCCCCGAATGGTGACGGGCTTGCCGCGATGGGCTGTCGGCGTCGCCATCAGTTGCGGGTAGCCGGTGACCATCTCGTCGGGCTTGAAGGCGTTCTCGGGCAGTTTGGCGACGAGATGGACGAGCCACCAGAGGGCCGATTCGTCGTAGTCGAAGGTCCTGTCCTTGACGTCCGAGAGCCAGGCCTCGCCCTTTTCGAAGGGGAGATCGAGGCGCTTGAGGACCGGCAGGTCGCGGATCTCGTCGAGTGTCATCTCGCGTTGGCCCTCGCCGATGGATTTGCCCGGGGGGGTCTTCGTCGGCGTCGGTTCGGCCTTCTCGGGCCGCGGCGCCGTGTCGTCGGGGTCTACGATGACCTCCTTCCTGACGGCCTCGGCGATGTCGGCGGGCGTCGCGGCCTTGGCCGCCGGGTCCTTGTCAGGAGCGGCGCCGCCGGCGACAGGTGCGGATTCGGCCCCGAGGATTGCTGCGGCGGCACCGAAGGCCAGGAGCAGCAGAACGAGGCCGACTGTCAAGGGGCGCGTGCGCGTAGCGTTCTCGCGGATTGCCTTCATGTCCGGGGTCTCCCGTGCCGGATTCTAAACCGCCCTCCGCAGGCGGTCAAAAGGAATCCGATGGTGGCGTCCACCCCATAAGACGGATGCCGCGGGCGTTCGTTGCGTGGCGATTGGCGCAAGAAGAGACGCTGCGGAGTTTTCCGCTCCGCAGCGTCTGTGGCACCGGTCACGTTTTGCAGTCCCGCCCCTCAGCGACTGCCCAACGTCTCCCGTTGCCACCCTCCTGAGGAAACCCCGCCTCCCGACACCGCCAATCGTTCCCAACAACACGGGCCGTCATTCACTTGTCACTCCACCGTCATTCTTCGCGCGGCGATGGGCGTGAGGCAACCCCCTGCGCAGATTTTTTTAATATCGCCGTGGCGCTATGCGACACCCCCCGATCCCAGGGACTGAAACCTGTGCGCGGTGGGTCTCCGGACCCACCGCGCAGGAAACCGGGTGCTGGCGCGCGACGAGGCGCTTGGCGCTGCGGGTCGGGAGACCCGCCGCGCATAGTAGCGTTGTAGTGTTCATACGGAAGGGCAGGACGCTATAATCAGTGGGCTGCCGACATGACCTGGAGAGGTTGGAATGACACTGGCGGATTACGACGCGGCGCTCGCGTACCTGTTCTCGGCCACCGATTACGAGAAGATGCGGCGTGTCCGCTACAACGCCGACACCTTCAGCCTCGACCGCATGCGCCGGCTGCTCGGGATGCTGGGCTCGCCCGAGCGCGGCCTGCGCACCGTGCACGTGGCGGGGACGAAGGGGAAGGGCTCGACGGCGGCGCTGGTTCACGCCGTGGCGACGAGGTGCGCTCTGACGGCGGGGCTGTATACGTCGCCGCATCTGGTGGACATCCGCGAACGCATCCGGGTCGGGCACGACGAGGTTCCGCCGCAGGACCTCGCGTCGCTGATTGAAGCGGCCCGGCCTTACGTGGACCGGATGCGTGCCGAGGACGACGCCCCGACGTTCTTCGAGATCTTCACGGCGCTGGCCTTCGGGCATTTCGCCGCCGCCGGTGTGGACGTGGCGGTCGTTGAGGTGGGGTTGGGCGGGCGGCTCGACGCGACGAACGTCCTCGTGCCCGACGTCTCGGTCATCACGGCGATCAGCCTCGACCACACGCTGCAACTCGGCGACACGTTGGCCGCCATCGCCGCCGAGAAGGCGGGGATCGTCAAGCCGGGCGTGCCGGTGGTCTCGCAGCCGCAGCCGCCCGACGCCATGGCGGTCATCGAAGACGCCTGCCGCGCTGCCGACGCGCCGCTCCTGGTGGTCGGCCGCGACGTGACGTACACGTGGTCGCCCGCCAAGGAAGCCGGCCGCCCGGGATGCGACGTAACGGTTCGCACGCCTGCCGCGACGTACGCGTCGCTGTTCGTGCCGCTGATGGGCGAGCACCAGGCGATCAACGCAGCCGCGGCCGTCGCCGCCGCCGAACGTTGCCCGCCCGTCGCCGAGCGTCTGACGCCGGAGGTGGTGCGCGAAGCGTTCCGGCAGGTCCACTGGCCCGGGCGGATGGAGTATCTGCCGGGCCGGCCGGCGATGGTCCTCGACGGGGCCCACAACCGGGCGAGTATGGAGCGGCTGGCCGAGGCGCTCGCGCGGCACTTCCCGGACAGACGCGCGGTCGTCGTGTTCGGGTCGGCGGCCGACAAGGACGTGGACGGCATGCTCGGCGTGTTGGCAGAGCGTTGGGGCGATGCGCCGGTCATCTTCACGCAGACCGACAATCCCCGGGCGGCCGAGCCGGCGGACCTGGCGGAGCGGTTTCGCGCGTGCGGCGGGACCAACGGCGAGGCCGGCGGCGACGTGGCCGGCGCGCTGCGCGCTGCCACCGAAAACGCATCGCCCGACGGCCTCGTCGTGGTCTGCGGGTCGCTGTACCTGGTGGGAGCGGTGAAGGAACACCTGGCGGCCGCCGGCGAGTGACTGTGTTCGCGAACCTTTCGAGCCCCGACCGGGAGGTCGGGGGCATCTTCCCTGGCATGGTATGTGCCAAGGTGGGGAAGGTGCCCGAATCCGCAACATGGTCACGCAAAGGCGCGTGACCATGCCACCCGGCGGGCCGGCCTGGCGGCCCGTTACTCCGGCTCTTCCTTCTCGCCGAGGACTTCGGCCTCGAAGCGTGAGACGGTTACCTCGGGCGATTTCCAGGCGTCGGGGGGCAGGCCGGCTTTGCCCGCGCAGCAGTGCGACAGGAACTCCTCCTTCGACCAGCCCGTCTCGGTGGCGACCTGCGGCAGGAAACAGCCCGAACCGTACGGCCCCTGGACGTAGATGCCGTGGCGGCCGAGTTCGATGTCCTCGAGCGGATCGTCCACCTTCTCGAGCGGCGAGAGGACCGAGATCTCGATGTCGATCCTTTCGAGTTCCCCGGCCGTCACGGGGTCGTCCAGGAACCGCGGGTCGCGTGTGGCGGCCGAGGCCATCTCGCGGACCGTTTCATGGAGCGGGCCGTGGCCGACAAACGTGCCGATGCACCCGCGAAGACGCTCGCCGTTCTTGATCGTGACGAAGGCGCCGCACGGTGCTTCCAGCGCCTCGCTTTCGACCGCGGCCTGCGGTGCGGCCAAGCCCGTGACCGCGGCCTTGATCGTCTCGCGCGCGATGCGCAGCAGCGTCTTCTTGTCGCCTTCGGAAAGCATGGCCGGTCCCCCTAGCCCCTCAGGACCTTCACAAGCACCACCACGCCGATCACTACCAGCATAACCAGGACCGTGACCAGGTTGAAGTACTTGTCGATAAACCTCTTGGCGGCAGGTCCGAAGACGTACACGATGGCCGCCACACCGAAGAACCTCGCCGAGCGGAAGATGACCGAAGCCAGCAGGAACTGCCACACGGCGATCTCGGCGAACCCCGCCACCCACGAGAACACCATGTACGGCACGGGCGTCAGCGCCGCCACGGCGACCGCCCAGAACCCATAGTCACCGAAGACGTCGAGCGCCTTGGCTGCCTCTTCGCCGAAACCGACGAACGCCATGGTATCCGTCACGCGGGCCTGCCCGATGGCAAGTCCCAGCAGCATGGCCGTGGTGCCGCCCAGGATGCTGAAGAGCGTGCAGATCGTGGCCCACCAGAAACTCGATCGCGGCCGCCCCAGGCACAGCGCTCCGAGCAGGAGGTCGGCCGGGACGGGGAAGAAGATGGCCTCCGAGAAGGCCAGCGCCGCCATGGCCTTCCCGGCATGGCGGGTCTCGGCCCACCCCAGGACCCACTCGTACAGCCGCCGGACGGGTCCGAACAGCCGCGCCAGGGCGTGGGCCTGGATCTCTTCCTCGATGATCTCATCGGTGACGCCGGTCGGCGCGTTTGGGTCCTGATCGTCTGGCAAGGGCGTCGATTCCTTTTGTGCGGCGCGACAGGCCCGGGCTCGCCACGTCGGTGAGCGTCTCCGTTTCGTCGCGCGGACGAGTCTAAGTCGGCCGGCGCGGGGCGGCAAGGTAAAATGCACTCCGCATTGACTTGGCCGACTTCCCACGCCTATCATAGACGTAGTAGGGGTGACTGCCATAGTCGGCGTACGGCACCAGCGGATTTCGGCCTCTGGTCCGACGAGGGCGGTCGGATGCGTGACGCTACATCATGGACGCAGGGCCTGACGGTCGAAGCGCCTGCCAAGGTCAATCTCACACTTCGCGTGCTCGGCGTGCGGGACGACGGTTACCACGATCTGGAGAGCGTGGTGGCGCTGGTTGCCCTGTTCGACTCACTGGTCTTCGAGCCGGCCGACGGTCTTGGCCTCGTGTGCCGGGGAATGGAGGTTCCCGGCGGCGAGGACAACCTGGTGCTGGCGGCCGCGCGGGTCCTTGCCGACGCGTGCCGTCCGGGGCAGGGGGCGCAAATCCGTCTGGAGAAGCGCATTCCCCCCGGCCGCGGGTTCGGCGGCGGGTCGAGCGACGCGGCTGCGGCGCTGGTGGGCCTGAATACGCTGTGGGGCTGCGGTCTGGGGCGGGAAGGCCTGGCACGCCTGGGCGCCCGCGTCGGCAGCGACGTTCCGCTGTTCCTGTCATCGCCGATCGCGGTCATGCGTGGGCGGGGGGAGCGGGTGGAGCCTGTGGCAGCCGGCTCGTCGTGGTGGCTGGTTCTGGCGTGGCCGGACTATGAGATGCCGACGGCCGGGGTGTATGCGGCGTACGATCGGTTGGGTGCCTCGACGGCCGCGCCCGCGGCGGCGACGGCGGTTTTGGACCATCTGGCGGGCCCGGCGCGCAAGGCCCGCCCCTTTCTGGTGAACGATTTGGAGGCAGCGGCCGATAGTATTAGGTGCGACCGGTTTGACGTTCGCGGGTGTCTGGAACGTGCCGGTGCGGCCGCCGTTGGGATGACGGGAAGCGGATCGGCTTACTTTGCCGTTGCCGATACCCAGGCCGAGGCGAACCGCGTGGCCGATGCCGCTCGCGCCGCGGGCGCGGAAACACGCGTTGCGACACTACTTGCGGATGGGAAGGATCAGCAGGAGAAACCGTCATGAAAGTAACCAATGTCAGCATCAAGGTGTCGCCGCAGAGCGGCGACCGGCTCAAGGCCTTCTGCACGATGACGCTGGACGGCGAGTTCGTCGTGCGCGACCTGAAGATCATCGATGGGACGAACGGCCTGTTTGTCGCGATGCCCTCCAGGAAACTGACGGACCACTGTCCGAAGTGCAGCGGCAAGAACCACCTCCGGGCCAAGTTCTGTAACGACTGCGGCGGTCGGCTCCCGGAGAACCGCGTGTCGGACGAAGACGTTCAGGGGAAACTGCACGCCGACATCGCGCATCCGATCAACTCCGAGTGCCGCACCCGGCTTCAGAACGTGATTCTCGACGCCTATCGCGACGAGGCGGCCCGTGCCGGGCGCGGCGAGTCCGACGCGACCTCCGGCGGTGCGGACGCGCCCGCGCCGGAGCCGGCAGCCGAAGCGGCGCCGGAGCCGGCAGCCGAAGCGGCGCCTGAGCCGGCGCCTGAGGCACCGGTTCCCGAGGCGCCCGCCGAGACGGAGGCAGCCGAGGCGCCGCCTCCTGAACCCGCCGCCGAGGCGCCGGCTGAAGAGGCTCCCGACACCGGGGAGAAGCCCGAAGGGAAGGGCCACATCTTCGGAGAGGGTATTCTGTAACCGCGCGGGCGGCGATTCTGCTGGACGTGCCCCCGGTTGCGGTGTATAGAGGCTGTTGCACGAACCGCGCGGCGGCCTTCCTAGGCCGCCGCGAGACGCCTTGAATCATGCGTGGTGGCCTGGGAAGGCCACCACGCGGAAGCCAGGGTGACTTGTGCAACAGGCTCTATAAGTTGCGGTGTTGTTCCTGCCCGGATGTTCTATCTGACGGGCGGCTGCGAAGGACGGCGACCGGCTGCGGAGGCCGGCGCCGGGACGCGGTGCCACGCCGGCGTCGCGTCCGCTTGAGGCGGGGCAAGGCCCCGTCTTGTGATGGAACTCGGGCGGTGCGTCTCACCGGCCATCGTCCACGAGTGAAGGAGCCGTCCCATGCCCGAGCGCAGTGGCGCGCACGTTCTTCTGGAAGCCCTGAAGGCCGAAGGGGTCGATAGCGTTTTCGGCCTCCCCGGCGGGGCCGTCATTCCCATCCTCGACGTCTTCTACGACGACGAGGAGGTGAAGTTCATCCTCATGCGGCACGAGCAGGGGGCCGGCCATGCGGCCGACGGGTACGCCCGCGCCACCGGAAAGGTCGGCGTGTGTGTCGCCACGTCGGGGCCCGGCGCCACGAATCTGGTGACCGCCCTGGCCACCGCCAATTTCGACTCCGTGCCGATGGTGGCCATCACCGGACAGGTCAAGACGCACCTGATCGGCAACGACGCGTTTCAGGAGGCGGACATCACGGGCATTGCCCGACCGTGCACCAAGCACACGTACCTGGTGCGTGACGTGGCGCGGCTGGGCGAGTGTCTGCGTGCGGCGTTTCACATTGCCCGGACCGGCCGTCCGGGCCCCGTTCTTGTGGACATTCCCGTGGACGTGGCCGTGGCGAAGACGGCGGCCCCGCTGCCCGACCACGTGGACCTGCCCGGCTACAAGCCGGTCACCAAGGGCAACCGGCGTCAGATCAAACGGGCGGCCGAGGCGATCAACGCGGCCGAGCGGCCGCTGCTGTATGTCGGCGGCGGCGTCATCATCTCGGGGGCGTCGGACCTGCTGCGCGAGATGGCCGTCAGGGGGAACATTCCCGTCACGACGACGCTCATGGCCCTGGGCGCGTTTCCCGAGGACCATCCGCTTGCGCTCAAGATGCTCGGCATGCACGGGACGGCGTTCGCCAACTACGCGGTCCAGAATACGGACGTCCTGATCGCCGTCGGCGCGCGGTTCGACGACCGGATTACCGGCGACCTTAAGAAGTTCGCCCCGAAGGCGACGATCCTGCACATGGACATCGACCCCGCGTCGATCTCGAAGAACATCCGGGTGGACATCCCGGTCGTGGGCGACGCCTCGGACATCCTGGAAGGCCTGCTGCCGCTCATCGAGCATCGTGAACGGGCGGCGTGGTTCGAGCAGATCGAGGGATGGAAGGCCGAGTACCCGCTGGCGTACAAGGGCGACGGCCTGAAGCCCCAGTACGTGGTCGAGCAGATCTACGAGGCGTCGAAGGGCGAGGCCATCGTCTGCACGGAGGTCGGCCAGAACCAGATGTGGGCGGCCCAGTGGTACACGCACACGCGGCCGCGGCATTTCATCACGTCCGGCGGGCTGGGGACCATGGGGTACGGATTCCCGGCCGCCATCGGCGCGCAGGTCGGCCGGCCCGACGCCCTCGTCGTGGACGTGGCGGGAGACGGATCGATCCAGATGAACATCCAGGAACTTGCGCCCGCGGTGTTCAACAAAATCCCCGTCAAGATCTGCATCCTCAACAACGGTTTTCTGGGGATGGTGCGGCAGTGGCAGGAACTGTTCTACCAGAAGCGGTACGCGGCAACGCGACTGTCGGGGAACCCCGACTTCGTCGCCGTGGCCGAGGCGTACGGGGCCAAGGGTATGCGGGTGACCAAGGCGGAAGAGGTGCGGCCCGCGCTCGATAAAGCCTTCGCGGACCGCGACGTCTGGGTTCTCGACTTTGCGATTGATCAGGAAGAGAACGTGTTCCCCATGGTCCCCGCCGGCGAAGCCATCGACCGGATGATCGGCGGCATGGCGTAAGAATTTCGGATTTCGGATTTCGGATTGCGGATTGGCGCGCCGGTGGGCGCAGGCGCGGCGGGTTTGTCCGACTCAGGGCAGGAACGATATGAGCCCTCCGTCACTTGCCGTCGCCTTTCCGCTTGCCGCACCGGACGGCCAGGGCTAGAATCGTGAATCGCCGAAGGGGCGGGAGTCAGACAGATGCGTCACGTCATCAGCGCTATCGTGGAGAACAAGCCGGGTGTCCTGGCCCACATCGCGGGCCTGTTCGCCGGACGGGGATTCAACATCGACAGCCTGGCGGTCGGCGAAACCGAGGACCCCACGCGCAGCCGCATGATCGTCGTGGCGCGCGGCGACGATGCGGTCCTGGAGCAGATCCGCAAGCAACTCGGCAAGATCATCGACGTCATCAAGGTGACGGACTTCTCCGGCACCGACACGGTCGAGCGCGACCTGATGCTCATCAAGGTGGCGGTGAACGCCGAGAGGCGCGGCGAGATCTTCGAGATCGCCGAGGTTTTCCGCGGCAAGGTCGTCGATATCGGCCCCAAGCACGTGACCCTCGAGGTCTCGGGCCCCGAGAAGAAGATTGAGGCCTTCGTGGACCTGGTGAAGCCGTACGGGATCAAGGAACTCGTCCGGACGGGCCGCATCGCGTTGGCACGCGGCGCGTAGGGGCGTCGACCGAGCCCGCCGCGGGAGCGGCGGGTTATCACCAGCCGCCTTGGCACGTGGCGTGCCAGGCTGAAGTGACCGGCGGCTCCCGCCGCCGGCTCGAACGCGAGAGCGACACACGCGACACCACAAGGAGACGATCATGGCCAAGGTCTTTCACGACGACGACGTTGACATGGAGCCGATCCTCGCGAAAACGGTCGGCATCGTCGGCTACGGCAGCCAGGGCCACGCCCAGGCGCAGAACCTGCGCGATTCGGGCGTCACCGTGCTCGTGGCCGAGGTCGAGGGAACCGACAACTACCGCCTGGCGGTCGAGCACGGTTTCGAACCGGTCACGGCCGCCGAGGTCACCCGGCAGGCCGATATCATCCAGA
Organism: Phycisphaerae bacterium; assembly: GCA_035529015.1. Classification (GTDB taxonomy): domain Bacteria; phylum Planctomycetota; class Phycisphaerae; order FEN-1346; family FEN-1346; genus JAUVZF01. The sequence goes on from DATKXP010000093.1 coordinate 8,900, forward strand.
TCCTCATCCCGGACGAGATCCAGCGCCCCGTCTATGAGAAAGAGATCGCTCCGAACCTGACGGCCGGCAAGGCGCTGGGCTTCAGCCACGGGTTCAACATCCACTTCAAGCAGATCGTGCCGCCCGAGGACGTGGACGTGATCATGGTGGCGCCGAAAGGCCCCGGCCACACGGTCCGCGGCGAGTTTGTCGATGGCGGCGGCGTGCCGATGCTGTTTGCCGTCCAGCAGGACCCTTCCGGCACGGCGCGCGCCGTGGCGATGGCTTACGCCAAAGCGATCGGCGGGGCACGGGCGGGCATCCTCGAAACGACCTTTGCCGAGGAGACCGAGACCGACCTGTTCGGCGAGCAGGTGGTCCTGTGCGGCGGCGTGACCAGTCTCATCAAGGCGGGGTTCGAGACGCTGGTGGCGGCCGGTTACCAGCCGGAACTGGCGTACTTCGAGGTCCTGCACGAACTGAACCTGATCGTGCGGCTGCTGGTCCAGGGCGGCCTCTCGTATATGTGGTACTCGGTGTCGAACACGGCCGAGTACGGCGGCCTGACGCGCGGCGACGTGCTGATCGACGCCGCGGTCCGCAAGCGGATGCAGAAGATCCTCTCCGACATTCGCGACGGTTCGTTCGCCAACGAGTGGGTCGAGGAATGCAAGGCCGGCGGCCAGAGGTTCAAGGCACTCGAAGCCGCCGAACGGGCCCACCAGGTCGAGACCGTCGGAAAAGAGATCCGGCGCCTGATGCCGTTCATCGACGCCAAAGAGGTCTGAGCTTGGCCGCCTGCCGTCCGGTGTGGCGGTGACCGCAGGCTCCGCTGTCAGCCGAAAGGAGGTGCCCTGTGACGTGTTCAGAGCAGAAGGATGACTTGGCCGGTCGCGTGTCGGCAGCCGCATGTGGGGCCTGGGCGACGCTTCTGATTGCGTTCGTGATTCATCTCGTGATGGCCGTTGCCTGCCTGATGGTCCTGCATACGCAACTGCTCGGGGTCGTTGGCGCTATCTGGGGGACCGGACCGAACGTCGTTCGCGTGACGTTCATCGTGTTCGTGTCGCTCTGGAAACTGTTCCTCATGTTCTGGCTGCTGGGCTGCGTCTTCCTGACGGTGTGGTCCAGACGCCTGCGCCGGCTGAAGGCCGAATAGGAAACCGTCTCGCGATCTCCGCGCGGTGGCTTTCCCAGGCCGCCATGCTCCTGAATCCCGAGGATGCTGAGCGACACGGCCCGCTTCCGAGGGTGGCACGGCAGCCCCGCCGGGGCGGCCGTGGGCACCCGGTGTCCAACACGGCCGCCCTTCGGGCTGCCGTGCCACCCGCCTCTCGCGGATGGTGCAGGGGCGAGGCATGCCTCGCCTTTACCTCTTTCAAGACAGGTTGCCTCGCTCCGCCACGCCGTTCAGCGCGCGTTGTCCGCCCTCTCCTTCTGAATCCGCGTCAGGGCTTCTGACACGTCTTCGGCAAATTCGTAGATGCTGTCGAGGCCGGTGGCCAGGAACACGCTCCAGACCTTGTCCCCCAGCGAGCACAGGATGAGTCTGCGGCCGATCTCGGTCATCCGTTTCCGCAGGCGAAGCAGTTTGGAGATGCCGCTCGATGTCAGGATCGTCAGGTCCGAGAAGTCGAGGACGATGTCGCGCGGCGCGTCATCGAGGCGCACGTTCACCTCGGCCATTTCTTCCGACAGCACCGGATCGTCGGTCAGTCTAACGACCAGCGTCTCCTCGTCCCATTGCTGTACGGCCATTCGATGCCCTCTTGTCAAGCCCCCTCTATCGGCAGCGGAGGACGGCGGCCTCCGGCACGCCGGCCGCCTCGCGCGCGGCGGCCACGTCGTCCAGAAAGCGCCACGCGTCCCGTCCGTACCCGGCCGTCGGCGCGAGGCCCGGCACGAGCGACTGGAAGTACCCGTTCAGTTGGCGCATGTGGAGTTCCCGGACGTACTTGGCGGCCATCGACGCCAGGGCCGTCACCAGACTCCACGTTTCGCACCGGTTGCAGATCGTCAGATGCACGGGGGCTGCCGAACCGTTGCGGCCAAGGCGGTACCGGCTGACGGCCGGCGTTTCTTCGAGCGTCTCGACCGCCGTCATCGGAAAAGCGGCGGCCAGCAGACCGGCATAGTATCGCCGGCTGCCGTGGCGGTCCATTGTCACGTGGACGGTCTGGCGCGGCCATCGGGTCCGGACCTCCGTCAGGAGATCCGCCGTCAGGGCGAACAGCGCGGCCGCCTTGTTCCGAGTGGTCTGAACCAGATGGTTGAATCGCGGGGGCGAGGCGACGTTGACCCACAGGCCGGCGGCCGACGCGCCGAGCCGTGCGAACCCTTGCGTCAAGTGTTCCGCCGCCGACCCGACCGCCTCGCCGTCCGTGGCTGCCGGCAGGGCCAACCCCTGCGGACTGTCCCACGGCCGCGGCGCTGTGCCCCCCGCACCGTCGGCCTCGCAGAGGACGGCGGTCGCGGCGAGGAGTTCGGCCAAGGACGAGGGCTTCAAGTCCATCGCGGCAAGGAACCCGAGGACGGCTCGCTCAAGGGTGGCGATGCTCCCGCCGCTGTACGCCACCTTCGAGTCGCAGACGACGACACACGAACTCGTGCCCGACGGGCGTTTGCGGACGTGGCTGCGCAGCGCTCCCCACAAGTCCGGCTCCGGGACGGCGTCGCCGGTGAACGCGATGGCGCCGGCCGCCACGACGAGCGGTCCGAGGTGCGGGCCGTACCCTGCCTCGTCGATGCCGACCAGGATCGCCATGGGGCATGACCCCTCACATTGGGCCGAGAACGGTTTCCCCCCCGCGTGCGACTGTTGCTGATTCTACGGCATCAGGCTGACGGCGGCAAGGTTGTCCTGGGTGGGCGTGGCGCGGTGATTTTCTTCGACACCCCGCCGCGGGTTTGCGAGAATTGCCCCACGGCCGACGGAGGAAGGGCTAGTGAGCGAGTGGCCATTACGGCTGATGAGTTTCGCCGGACTCCTGGTGATGCTCGCCATTGCCGTTGCCCTGAGCGAGAACCGCCGCCGCATCAGCCTGCGCGTCGTCCTGACGGGGCTCGGGCTGCAACTGGTCCTGGCGGTCGTCATCTTCCTGACGAAGATGGGCAGCGCCCTGTTCGCGGCGACCGACAAGGCCTTTGCGTTCTTCATGGCGGCCAGCAATGAAGGGGCCGGGTTCCTGTTCGGCCGCCTTACGACGGACTACTCCCTCGGCGCCGTCGTGGCGTTCCAGGTGTTGCCGATCGTCATCTTCTTCTCGTCGCTGGCGGGTATCCTCTATCATTTCGGCGTCACGCAGTTGGTCGTCCGGGCCATGGCGCGGATCATGCAGAAGATCATGGACATCTCGGGGGCCGAGAGTCTGGCGTCGGCGCTGTTCGTGTTCTTCGGCATCGAGTCCACGACGGCCATCGCCCACTACATCCGCCGCATGACACGCTCGGAACTCTTCACCCTGATGACCGCCTTCATGGCGACGATTGCCGGGACCGTCATGGGAGCCTACGTCTCGTTCGGCGCTGCGCCGGGCCACCTGCTGACGGCCAGCCTGATGAGCGCGCCGGCGGCCATCGTCATCGCCAAGATCCTGGTTCCCGAGACCGAGCGACCGCTGACGCGCGGCCGCGTGCGGTTCGACCCGCCGCGCGAATCGGTCAACGTGATCGACGCCGCGGCAAACGGGGCGGCGCAGGGCCTGCGGCTGGCCGTCACCATCGGGGCCATGCTCATCGCCTTCGTCGGCCTCATTCACCTGGTGAACCTGGTCGTTGGCGGGGCAAGCGGCCTGTGGCTGGCCGAGCCGCTGACGCTCCAGCGCCTTCTGGGTTGGGCGTTCAGTCCGGCGGCCGTTGTCATGGGCGTGCCGTGGGAGGATGCGTACGAGGTGGGTCAACTGCTCGGCACGAAGACGATCCTGAACGAGTTCCTGGCGTACGAGCAGATGCAGCCGCTGGCCGCCGCCGGCGTCATCGGCCCGCGGTCGGTCACCATCGCGACCTACGCGCTGTGCGGCTTCGCCAACTTCGGGTCGGTGGCGATCCTGGTCGGCGGTCTGGGCCTGATCGACCCGGAGCGCAAAGGGCTGTTTGCGCGTCTGGGTGTCTGGGCCCTCATCGCCGGGACACTGGCGGCGTTCATGACGGCGTGTTACGCCGGCATGCTGGCGTAGGCGTTTGCACCGGCCGGCCCGAAACGGTATAGTCGCCGGCGCCGGAGCGACGGACGCGGGAGTGGCGGAACTGGCAGACGCGCAAGGTTTAGGTCCTTGTGCCCTTCGGGGCTTGGGGGTTCGAGTCCCTCCTCCCGCACCAGAACAAGACAACAATATCCAATAACCAACAAGGAATATTCAATTTCCAAGTGCGCCTGAAGGCGGGGTACTTGAGGATTGAGCGTTCCTTGTTGGTTATTGGATATTGTTGTTGGCTAAGTTCGCAACTGGCCTTCGCCGGTGACGATCCACTTGTAGGTGGTGAGGTCGCGGCAGCCCATGGGTCCGCGGGCGTGAAGTTTGTCGGTCGAGATGCCCACCTCGGCGCCCAGGCCGTACTCGCCACCGTCTGAGAAGCGCGTCGTCGTGTTGATCATGACGCTGGAGGAGTCCACCCCCTGAACGAAACGCCGAATCCGCCGGACGTCTTCCGATACGATGGCGTCGGTATGGGCCGACCCGTACCGGGCGATGTGGTCGATGGCGTCCTGAAGGTGCTCGACGACCCGGACGGCCAGCACGAGGTCGAGGTACTCGGCGTACCAGTCCTCCTCGGTTGCCGGCACCGCATCGTGCCAGATGCGTCGCGTCTCGTCGCAGCCGCGCAACTCCACTCCCGCTTCCGCCAGGCGCCGACAGATGCGCGGCAGGAAACGGGCGGCGACGTGCTTGTGGATGAGCATCGTTTCCATGGCGTTGCAGACGCCCGGCCGCTGGACCTTCGCGTTGAAGCAGATCGCCTCGGCCATGTCGAGGTCGGCCAGGTCATCGACGTACACGTGGCACACGCCCTTGTAGTGCTTGATGACGGGGATGGTGGACCCCTCGGCCACGGCGCGGATAAGGGATTCGCCCCCCCGGGGCACGACGACGTCGATGGTCTCGTCCTCGCGGAGGAGGGCGGCCAGCAGGTCGCGGTCCGGGTTGTCGATCATCAGGATCGCGTCGGCCGGCAGGCCCTGGCCGGCGACGGCCTCGGCCAGGACGCGGTGGATGGCCAGGTTGGAGCGCAGCGCTTCCTTCCCGCCGCGCAGGATGGCCGCGTTGCCGCTTTTCAGGCACAGGGCCGCCACATCGCTGGTCACGTTCGGCCGCGACTCGTAGATGGCGAACACCACGCCGAGCGGCACGCGGACGCGCTCGATCCGCAGACCGTTCGGCCGGACGTACCCTTCGAGGACCTCGCCGACGGGGTCCCGGAGGTCGGCGATCTCTTCGATACTGCGGGCCATCTTCTCGATGCGCTCGCCCGTCAAGGTCAGGCGGTCGATCATGGCGGGGGTGAGGCCTGCTTGCTCGGCGGCGGCGACGTCAGCGGCGTTCTCGTCTCGGAGGGTCTTGGATTCTGCTCGCAGAGTTCCGGCCATGGTCCGCAGCGCCGCGTTCTTGGCGGCGGTTCCGGCAGCGGCCAGTTGCCTGGCGGCTGCGCGGGCGCGGCGACCGAGGGCCCGGGCCTCCTGAGACCATTCGGTCCGGGGCATGAAGGTGTCTCCCTACGGGGTGGGCGGCTTCTCGTTGTGCTTCTCGAGGTTGAAGTTGACGGTCGGCAGCGGCTTGACCAGTTTGAGGCCGGGCGGCAGACCCACGATGGCGGGCTCGCGCGGCAGCCACGAACCGGGGTTGGGCTTGTCGTCGGCCGTCAGGACGAGTTGAACGCGGACATCCTGGAGTTTGAGGCGTTCAACAGCCGACGTGGGCCCTTCGACCTCCAACTCGACCCACCGTTCGGCCTCGGGCTGGAAGACGACGCGGTACCGGTTCAGCACTTCGGGCGGGGCGGAGATGAGGATCGGCAGCCGTCCGAAGGCTTTCTTGGTGACCGCCGATTCCAGCGGCGCGCTGACCTTGACCGTGGGCGGGTCGAAGGTGGCGTCGATGCCGTCGGGCCCGCCGAGACGGCGGTCGAGGTTGACTTCCTGCTCCACTTTCAGGCTCTCGGGCACCACGTCGATGTCGAGAGGGGCCACGACGAAGTAGTTCGACTCCGGCAGCCTGTCCAGGTCGGCCTGTGCCACGCGCGCCGTCACCTCGGGCGGATCGGCGGTCGGCGCCTTCGCGACGGCGCCGGTTACCTGAACGACGACGCGAACCTTCTCGACGGCGACGAGACGGCTGACGTTCGCATAGATCTTGCCGTCGAAGGTGCCTCCGTGTTCGTCTCGGATTTCGGTGACGGCGATGCGCTGATCGGTCCAGTGGCGGAACCCTTCGTGCGCGGGAAGGACGAGGGGGCTGGACTTGAGTTCCGCCTCCGTCAGGTTGAAGCGACACACCTTCTCTTCCGGCGCGGTGCCGAGGCCCTGGAGTTCGCCCTTGGGCCCGACGAACGTCACGAGCAGTTGCTTCGGATTGACGTCGGCGATCCGAAAACCGGCCGGCCCGTTGATGACGACGGGCACGAGGTCCTCGCTCTCGCCCGTCTGTTCGAGGTCGGCCCAGACCCAGATGGCGATCGTCAGGACGGCGACGGCCAGGAATGTGCGTAGGCGTTCGGTCATGAGGGGGCGGTGTCTGTGGATTCGTCGGGTTCGGGTTTAGACGGTTCCGGGGCGTCGGCTGCAGGAAGCGCGTGTTCGGTGAGCGTGGCCTCGGCGCCGCGCAGCAGTTCGGTCAGTCGCTCTTTGAGCCGATCGGGCGAGATGGCTGCCTCCAGGTGACCGCCTTCGGCCAACGAGATGTTCCCGGTCTCTTCGCTGACGACGACGACGGCGGCGTCGGTTTCCTCGGAGAGCCCCACGGCGGCGCGATGGCGTGTGCCAAGCCGGGGGTCGAGAATGGCATGGCGCGACAGGGGGAATTCGCACCCGGCGGCGGCGATGCGGCCGCCCCGGATCACCACGCCCATGTCATGCAGTGGCGAGCCGGGCCAGAAGATGGTCGTCAGCAGGTCGCTCGTCAGGGCGGCGTCCAGGCGGGCGCCCGTCTCGATGAGTGCCCCGAGGCGGGTTTCGCGTTCCACCGCGATGATGGCGCCGACCTTGTTGCGGCTGAGGGCGGTGGCGGACCGGACGATCTGGTCCACGAAGGCCGAGGCGCCTTCCTTCAGGAAGAAGCGGAAGAGCGGATTCTCGCCCAGCCGCATCAGGCTCCGCCGCAGTTCCGGCTGGAACACGATCGCTGCCAGGAAGGCCATGGCCGGAACGAGAAGCGCGTAAAGGTTTCCCAGGCGTTCCATTCGCAGGTAGTCCGACAGCAGTCGCAACAGCACGAAACTGGTCACGAGGAGGAACACGAACCCGCGGACGACGCGGGCGCCGCGCGTACCTCTGAGGCTGCGGTAAATCAGGTAGACGAGCAGGGCGATGACGGCGAACTCGATCGCGTCGGTCCACCCGAACGTGTCGTACGTCCGCTCGAGGTACCTGAGGATGTCGGTCATGACGCGTTCTCGTCCACGTGGGCGATGGCGGTTGCAACGGCGAGGGCCTGGCGCACCTCACGGACGTCGTGGACGCGCAGCACGAGCGCTCCGGCCGCGACGGCCAGGCTGCACGCGGCGGCGGTGCCGAAGACGCGCTCCGACGGCGCCGGGGCGTCGGCCAGTTCACCGATGAAACGTTTGCGGCTGGGGCCGACCAGGACGGGAACACCGAGCGTCCGGAACTGACCCAGCCTTGCCAGGATCTCGACGTTGTGGTGAAGCGTCTTGCCGAACCCGATGCCCGGGTCGATGAGGATGCCGTCCTCGGGCACGCCGGCGTCGGCGGCGATCTGCATCCCCCGCCTCAGGTACCGGCAGATGTCGGCCATCAGGTGGTCGTAGTGCGGATGGTCCTGCATGGTCTTCGGCTCGCCGAGCATGTGCATGATGATGACGCCGGCCCCCGTCTCGGCAACGGCCGCTGCCATGCCGGGGTCGCCCTGGAGGCCGGTAACGTCGTTGACGAGGCAGGCCCCGGCGGCGACGGCTTCGCGGGCCACGCGGGCGTGGCGTGTGTCGATGCTGATGGGGACGTCGAAGCGGGAGGCCAGCGTCTCGATGACGGGCAGGACGCGGGCCAGTTCGTCGTCTTCCTCGACGGTATCGCTCCCGGGGCGCGTGGATTCGCCGCCCACGTCGATGATGTCGGCGCCTTCCCCGACGAGCCGCTCGGCGTGGGCGACGGCGCTGCTCGACTCGAGCCACTGGCCGCCGTCGCTGAAACTGTCGGGCGTCACGTTCAGGATACCCATGACGGCGGGTTCCGGTCCGACGGCCAGCCGGCGGGCGCCCATGCGTATGTCGAAGTGGGTGCGGGCATGGCCCGCGAGGGCGCATCGGATCTCTTCGCCGATGGCCGCCGCGTCCGGGGCGGCGTCGGCGAGCCGCGCCAGCAGCGTCTGGAACCGGCTCCGCGAGCCGATGAGGATGACCTCGGTCCGGGCTGCCTTGGCCCCGGCCTTGCGCCGGGGGAGAACCACGTCGCCGCCGGCCCCAAGCATCTCGGCCTGTAGGAGGGCGGCCTGGGGCGCGGAAAGGGTTTCCAACGCCAGTGCGACCGTATCGGTCCCGGTGATCGGGGCGTCGGCGGTGGGCGCGACCTCGCCGCGGCCCATTTCGTCGAGAATGGGCCTCGTGTTCGCTGCCGCGATGACTCGGGCGTTCAGGCTCAGATGGAACACGGCGCGGTCCCTTGCGGTGCTACGATGTCGGCGGCGCGGATCCGGGCTCCGGTGCGTCGGATGCGAGGGGGAAGTCGGGTCCGATGGCTTTTTTGACTTCGTCGGCGGTCATGACCTCGCGTGTCAGCAGTTCCTCGGCGACGCGTGCAAGTGCCTCGCGATTCTGGTCGAGCAGTTGCTTGGCCTTGGCGAACTCGCTGCCGATAATGGTCTGGACTTCGGCGTCGATCTCGTGGGCGGTGGCATCGCTGTGTTCTCGGGGTCCGTAGACGTCGGCGCCCCATGGGGTCTGCTCTTCGGGCGCTGCGTAGCGGATGGGTCCGATGCGGTCGCTCATGCCCCAGTCGCAGACCATTCGGCGGGCCAGTTGCGTGGCGCGGCGGATGTCGTCGGACGCCCCGGACGTGATGTCGTCGCAGAACAGTTCCTCGGCGATGCGGCCGGCGAAGGAGACCTTGATCTGGCCGAGGCACTGCCTGCTGCTGATGGTGTGGCGGTCCTTTTCCGGCAGGAACATCGTCGCTCCCAGCATCATGCCGCGCGGAATGATGCTGACCTTGTGCAGCGGCTCGACGTCGGGTTGGAGCAGGAACGACATGAGGGCGTGGCCCGCTTCGTGGTAGGCGGCGAGACGCCGTTCCTCCTCGTCCATGGCGCGGCTGCGTTTGGTTCGGCCCCACCGGACCTTGTCGCGGGCCTCTTCGAAGTCGTCCTGCTGGACGGATTTCTTGTTGAGCATGGTGGCGCCGATGGCGGCTTCGTTGATGATGGCGGCCAGGTCGGCCCCGCTGAAGCCGGGCGTCCCGCGCGCCACGACCGAGAGGTCCACGGCGGGGTCCATCTTGACCTTCTTGGCGTGGACCTTGAGGATCTCCTCGCGTTCCTTGATGTCGGGCAGGTGGACGACCACCTCGCGGTCGAAGCGGCCGGGGCGGCGCAGCGCCGGGTCGAGGACGTCGGGCCGGTTGGTGGCCCCGATGAGGATGACCTGGGCGCTGGTCTCGAAGCCGTCCATCTCGACGAGGATGGCGTTCAGGGTCTGCTCGCGTTCATCGTGCCCGCCGGTGTATCCCATGCCGCGCTTGCGGCCGACGGCGTCGATCTCGTCGAGGAAGATGATGCAGGGGCTCGACTCCTTGGCCATGCGGAAGAGGTCGCGGACGCGGCTGGCGCCGACGCCGACGAACATCTCGACGAAGTCCGACCCGCTGATGGAGAAGAACGGGACGTTGGCCTCGCCGGCGATGGCCTTCGCCAGGAGGGTCTTGCCGGAGCCGGGCGGGCCCACCAGCATCACGCCGCGCGGTATCCGGCCGCCAAGGACGCGGAACCGTTCGGGCTCACGCAGGAACTCGACGATCTCCATGACCTCTTCTTTGGCGTCCTCGATGCCGGCCACGTCGTCGAACGTGACCTTGACGTGTTCCTTCTTGGCGAGGCGTGCGCGGCTGCGTCCGAAACTCAGGACGCCTCCCGGGCCGGAAGCCGATCGCATCTGCCGCGAGATGAAGAACCAGAGGAGCATCACCATCAGGACCACCGGCAGGGCACCGTAGAGAAATGTCTGAAAGTACATTGGATCTGCGGGGATGAAACTGCGGTTCTTTTCATCGCGGAACACGGACCGCAGTTTTTCGTTTGTCGTGAGCCGCTCGGTGAATCGGAGCACTTCATCGTCGTGCAAGTGGACGCTGAACTCTTCGCCGGGAAACTCGTTCAGCCACTCGCCCGGCTTGATCTTGCCGTGGAGAACGTTGCCCTGAATCCAGAGTTGCTGGATGGCGTCGGGCTTTCCGAGGAGGCGTTCGAGGTCGTCTCGCGAGAACTCGGTGTCCTCGGACCACCCCTTCGCAATCAGCCAGACGGCGAAGACCACCAGGCCGACGATGAGCGCCCAGGCCAGCAGCCCGCGCAGGCGCGGCGAGGGCGGCTGTCCTTCCGGCTCGCCCTGTTTGTCATCGAAATCGTTTCGGCTCATCGCACGATGTTCTCAGCCGGTGCGTGTTGCACGGCGGCACGTGGCCGCCGACCCGGTTACCAGTCCTTTTCCATGGCCTCGACGATCCGTTCGGCGAGGCGGCGTACGGCCTCGGCCGTGGCCGAATCCTGCGTCTCGCCGATCGCCTCGGCGTGCGTTGCGGACCCGGTGATGTGGTCGCGCCGCTTGAGGAGTTCTCCGGTGCGCAGGTCTTTCCACTCGAACCAGCAGGCGATGGTGGCCTGGATGTCCTGCGGCTGGTCGGTGTCGGTATCCTCGCTCAGGACGGGAGCGCGGAATCGGGTGATCTCGCCTCGCAATTCCGTGTCGGCCCGTTTGCGGTCGTGGACGACTTTGTACGGTGTCCGGAGTTCGATGAACTTGACGATCTGGCGCGAGAGGTCGAACTCGAGTTCCCTGCGGAACTCTTTCGACGAGAAGATGGGGACGGCGACGGTTCGCACGTCGCTCCGATGGAGCGGCTTCGTGGAATAGCCGCACCCCGCCGCCAGCACGGCGGTCGCACAGAGAACCATCGCCATGGCACGCACGGTGTTCACTTGGTCGGCTCCTGCCGGTCGGCCTCCTCGGCCGGGGTCTCCGGTTCATCATTGGGTGTCTGGGGGCCGGCGCCGTCGTAGGCCGGCCTTATTGGCAGCACAGGTGTCAGGAACGCCGCCGCCTCGGCGTTCCACGGCGAGTCGGCGAATCGCTCCTGCAGCCGCTCGGCGTAGAACGCCGCCGCTAGGGGCTGACCGGCACGGCGATGCCGGGCGGCGATCTCGTAGAGCGACTGGGCCTGCATGTCGCGCACCTGAACCAGGAGTTCCGGAACGCCCCGGCGCGCCGCCTCGTCCGGGAACTTCTTCTGGTACTGCCGCAGCCGGTCGTACGCCAGCCGCAGGCCCGTTACATCATACTGCGGGCCTTTGCAGTTTTCGATAGCGCACATGGCCCGCCGCAGTTCTGCGTGCAGGATGGCGTCGCCGTTGGGATACTCGCGGCAGTACTTGTCGTAGTAGTCGTCGGCCTCGGTCCATTTGTGCTTCGACCAGTAGTAATCGGCGATCCGGAGGACGACGTCGTCGGCCAAATCGCCGGCCGGCTGGTGCTCATACACGCGACGCAGGATTTCGATGGCCTCATCCTCGCCCGAGAGAAGGGGAATACCGAGGATGCGCCGGCGCGCGGGACCGAGGAACAACTCGGCGATCTCGATCTCCTTCAGCAGGGCATCGCGGTAATGGACACTGCCGGCGTACTGGGTGATGAGGTCCTCGTATTGCTCGTACGCCTTATAGTACTCTCTGCGGTCGAAGAGCGACCCGCCCCACAGCCAGATGGCCTCTTCGCGGCAGGCCGACTCGGGGTAGTCCTTGATGAGTTTTTTGAAATCGTCCTCGGCGGTGCGGCGGCGCCCGGCGTCGAGTTCGGCTTTGGCCTCGTCGAAGAGGGCCTTGTCGGCGTTCGGGTCCGGCTCGCGTTTCCACCACGTCCGTTTCCACCAGGGCGTCTTGGTTTCGGGCGGTTCCTTCGGCTCGGTCGGCGTTTGGGGGGGAGGCGCGGCCTTGGGGGGGGCGAGGGTCTCCGGCTTCGGTGCCGGTGTCTGGGTTTTGGGCGCGGCCGTTTCGGGGTGCGGCTGGGGTGCCTTGGGCGCCCGCGCGGTCGGGGGCGTCGGCTCGTCCGGCTTCGGAGTCGGAGGAATGGGTTTCCTGGCGGCCTTGGGCGACGCCTTCGTTGGAGTCGGAGGCGGTTTCGACGGCTCCACGTACGTCCAGCGGCCGTCGCGCCACACCCAGCCCGCCTGGGCGGCAGATGAGCAGCCCAGGAGCAGTCCAACGATCGTCAGCCAGATGACAGCGCGTCGCACGTCGATCGTCCTCTCGCCTTGAACCGGGCGTCCGCCGTTTCGGCAGCACGCGGCGTGACGGCACCAACGATCCCATTATAACGCTTTAGCGGCCGCTGAACAGTCAAACGTATCTGGCGGCCGAGAGTTCCTTACCAGCCAGTTCCGCCGCGCGTGCCACCAGGACGTCGCGCATCTGGCGGGCGGTGGCTCGGCTTAGCCGCACGCGCCGGACCTCGCCCCAGTCGGCCTGGGCGAGGAACGCCATTGCCTGGGCGGTGTTGGCGGTCAGGCGATGAATCTTTCCCTTTCCCTCGGGCCGGCACCCTTGGCAGACCGGCCCCCCCAGGCCGGCACTGTACTCGATAGGCTTCCGGCCGTCGAGCGGCCGGTCGCATTCGACGCACCGGCCCATGTCGTGCCCGTAGCCGAGCAGCACGAGCAACCGCCATGCGAAGGCGAACGTGACGGCCTGGCTGGCCTCCGGTCCTGCTTCCGAGAGCACCTCGAGCGTTCGGGCCACGAGGTCGAAAACGGCCGGCTGCGGATCGAGGTCCGGCACCAGCGTCGTGACGAGTTCCGTGGCGAGCGACGCCCCATAGAACGCCGGCAGTTTTCGGCGCAGACCGTCGAACCGGTCGGTCTCGTACAGTTCCATCAGCGTGGCCAGACGGTCCGGGTTGCTGACACTGAAGACGGCTTCGCCGAGCGTCCATCGGTCGAGCGGCCCGCTGAACGGATTCTGTCCGCGTTTCGATCCCTTCGCCAGGCACCTGAGGCGGCCCACTTCGCGGGCCAGCAGATCCACGACCTGGCTGGTCTCGCTCCAGTCGCGGCATCCGAGCAGAAGGACCATTGACTTGTGGACGGGCACGGCGGTCTTTCCTCATTCCGCCTTCGTGGCGGCCAGGTCGATCTTCAGTCGCGTGATCCGCCGCTCCTCGGCCTCAAGAACGGTGATTCGGAGCCTGTTGTGTTCGAGCGACTCACCGGCCTTCGGAATACAGCCGAGGCGGCTGAGAACGAACCCGCCGACGGTCTCATAGCCGTCGTCTTCCGGCAGGTCCACGCCCAGCGCATCGTTGAGTTCGTCGATGTGAACGCGTGCCTCGACCTCGAAGGTGCGTTCCTCGACACGACGAATCGGCTTGGGTGGTTCGAGCTCGTGCTCGTCCACGATCTCGCCCACGATCTCCTCGACGACGTCTTCAATGGTCACCAGCCCCGACGTGCCGCCGTATTCGTCCAGCACGACGGCCATGTGTACCTTGTTGACCTTGAACTCGCGGAGCAACTCGTCCACCGGCTTGGTTTCCGGGACGAACAGAGCAGGCCGCATCACGTCCTCGACGGCAAGGTGCCTGGCCTCTTCGTCGGCGGCGCGGTCCAGCAGGTCCTTGGCGTAGAAGATTCCGACGATCGTGTCGAGATTGCCCCGGGTGGCGGGGATGCGGCTGAAACCGGACTCGGTGATGAGTCGGCGGGCCGCTTCGACGCTCTGGTGGGCGTCGAGACTCACGATGTCGGTCCGAGGCGTCATGATCTGGCTGGCGTCGGCACGTCGGAACTTCAGGACGTTCTCGATCATGTCCACCTGGTCTTCTTCAATAGCGCCTTCGCGTTCGCCCTCGTCGGCAACGCTGACGATCTCTTCCTCGATGTTGCTGCCGGACGGCGCATCCTTCGGCACGCCCGCCAGCCGCCGCACGAGCCCGTCCACGATCCGGCACACCGGGAACAGGGGGGCCATGACCGTGCGGCAGAGGTGGCACGCGGGCAGGACCGTGGCGAGGATGCTTTCGGCGGCGTAGGTCGCCCACGCCAGCGGCACGACTCCCGCCGCGATCACCCCGATCAGGGCCGCTACGGCGCCGCCGATCAGCCAGCCGGCCGCGCCCGGGCCGAACCGACCTGTCGCCCACACTTCCACCAGCACCACCATCGCCACCACGCTCGCGACGTGCAGCGACAGCGCCATCGTGAGCAGGTCATCGTGATGCCGGGACAGACGCGCGAGTTGGGCCAGGCGGCCCTTCCTCTCGAGCGCCTCCTGGAGCCGGGCCCGGGAGAACGAGCGGAGGGCATGATAGGTCAGCGCGAAGAACAGAGCGAATCCGGTTGCCGCCAGACCGAGTGCGAACCATAGGTGGGGCTGCAAACGGGTCCTCCTACTGAATCGACGACCGTCCGGCGTAGACGCACGGGAAACCGAACTCGGCCAGGAGGGCGTCTTCTCGTGCGTGCATGCGTTTGGCGTCCTGCGACGTCCGGTCGTCGTAGCCGATCAGGTGGAGGAGTCCGTGCACCAGGTACAGGAGGAGTTCGGCCTCCGGGTCGCCGTGGATGGCCTTGGCCTGCTCCAGGGCACGTTCGGCCGAGGCAATGATCTCGCCGTTGATGCCCCCGTTGTTGCCGACGTGTCCTCCGGGCCACTCGAGGTCTTGCAGTGGGAAACTGATGACGTCGGTTGTGGCGTCGCGGCCGAGATACTCGTTGCTGAGGTCTCGGATATGGCGGTTGTCCGTCAGGACGATGCTGAGGCTCTTGGCCGACCGGCCCTCCTCTTTGATGACGTGTCGGATGACTTGGAGAATGAGTTTGCGATCCAGGCGGACATGATCCTGCAGATCCGTGATCTCGATCTTGGCCATGGCTACCCGTGCCCTTGTGCGTCTCTCCCAATCAACGGGCCATCGAGTTGTATCTTCAGCGTCCGGCGGGCGTTTTGCCCCGGCCGCGGGTCACTCCGTTTCGGCTGCCGGTGCCCCCGGGTTCTTCTGGGGCGCGTCGGCGTCGGAGGCGTTGGGCTCGGTCTCGGCTGCGGCACTACCCTCTGACGGGTCGCCCTCGTCCTGAGAGGGATACAACACGCGACCATGATAAACCGAAAGGAGGGTCTTCGTCAAGGCCTCCTCGATCTTGTGAAGGTCGTTCAGCGTCAGACTGCAGTTGTCCAACTGGCCGTCCAGGAGCCGTTTCATAACCATGTCGTGCACGGTTGTCCCGATGCGGGTGGCCGTTTGCTCCTTCAGGCTGCGGGTTGCGCCTTCGGCGGCGTCGGCCAGCATGACGATGGCGGTCTCGGGAGAGCGCGGCTTGGGACCGCCGTAGCGATAGTCGGATTCATCCGGAGGGTCCTCGCCGGCCCCCCGGGCCTGTTGCTTGGCCTCGTGGTAGAAGAACTCCATGAGCGTCGTGCCGTGGTGTTCGGCGATGAAGTCCTTGATGACGGGCGGCAGGCCCAGGCGGTCGGCCATCTCCTGGCCGTCCTTGACGTGGCTCATGATGATGAGGCGGCTCATGGCGGGGGTCAGGCCTCCGTGGGCCTGTTCGTTTTCCTGGTAGTTCTCGACGAAGTACCGCGGCTTGTTGGCCTTGCCGATGTCGTGAAAATAGGCGCCGACGCGGGCCAGGAGCCCGCCCGCGCCGATGGCCTCGGCGGCCGCCTCGCTCAGCGTTCCGATGAGCAGGCTGTGGGCATAGGTGCCGGGCGCCTCCAGCGCCAGGCGCTTCAGGGCCGGTTGGTTGACGTCGCACAGTTCCAGCAGGCTGATGTTCGTGACGATGCCGAAGAGCCGTTCGATGCCCGGCAGGATCGCCAGCATCACGATGCCGGCAAACAGGCCGGCGCCGAAGCAGAGAAACGACGGCCAGAGAACGGTGGACGGCACCATCTCAAACGGCAGGTCGGCATGGTCCAGCCGCCAGAAGGCCAGTGCGCTGCGCACCACCAGGAAGACAAGGCCTGTCAGGGCGCCGACCTTGACCAGTTTCGATCGGTTGTTGATCTCGCCCAGGGCCAGGATTCCGATCCCGGAGCCGGCCACGGTCATGAGGGCCCATCCCAGGTCGGCCCGCACGGCGACCGACACGAGCAGAACCAACGTCCACACCATTGCCAGGGCGAAGGTCTGGTTGTACGCGATGGTCACAATCATGCCGGCAGCCGTCACGAGGAACGTGGCGGCTGCCGCCGGTCCGGCCGCCGTCCCGCCCGCCTGAGCCGCCAGCTTCGATGCCCCCACCACCACCAGCGACATGATGACGAGCATCAGGTTCCGCGGGACGCTCCGGGCAACGTTCGGCTGAACGCAAGCCGTGTGGCCGGCCTGGAGGAACATCAGAACGGCCAGAATGGCAGCGGCGCTGACCCAGGCCAGGACCGTTCGCAGCCACCCCATCCGCGCCAGGTGGGCCTCCTGCTCCTGCTTCAGCACCTCCAGGTCGGCCTCTGTAATCACCGCGCCGGCCTCGACAAGCATCGTGCCGTCTTTGTGGAGAACGGGGACGGGCTGGACTTTGCGTTTGACGTCGGCGCGGCTGTTCTCGGTCTTGGCCTGGTCGTAGACGAGTGTGGGACCGACGCGAGGCGCCATGATGATGGCCAGGAGCCCGACGCCCCCTCTGCCGAAGACCGGCTCCAGCGCCGGTTCGATCAGGCGTTCGAGCCGCGACTGGATGAGGGCCGTCTGCGTCGGGGTCATGACCTTCCCAAGCGATACGGTCTGGTCGCCCTCGGGCAACTGAACGACGATCGTGGCGGCCGGCTCTTCGAGAACGGGTGCGGTATCCGGCGAGAGGCCGGCGGGCAGTTGCTTTCGGATGTCGCGGCACCGCGCGATGCGCGCCGAGGCCTGCTGGTAATCCCCTTCCTGGATGATCGGAAGGCCGAGCGGGTCGGCAAGCGTGGCCGTGGCCTTGGCGATGGCTTCCTGGACACCTGCCAGGTTCGCCGCGTTCTCACCCAAGGCGGTCTTGACCGCGGCGAACATGTCGGCGTTCACCTTCCAGGCGTCGCGGGACGCGGTGGGAAGTTCCTCGAAGGTCTTGACCTTGGCGATCTCATCCACGAGCGTCAGCAGGTTCTCCCGCAGCGCAATCGCCTGCCGCGCGTCGGGGCTGTAAAGGCCCGGCACCTGAAGCAGGGCGGTCAGTTCCCTGACGTCGGTGGTGACCTGCCGGTCGATGTACTCGAAGTCCACGCGAGACAGGATCGGGTGGACGGTCCGCTCGCCCTTGCGGTACGAGAGAGGCGGTCGCGGCATCTGGACGATGAGCAGCGTGCCGGCGAGAAAGGCGAACAGGATGCCCACCTGCCAACGGACCTGAGAGGACTTCAGGTGCCCGTACCACGGCACCTCGCCCTCCGGACGGAGCCGATCAACTCGCCTCGGTCTGGAGCGTCTGCGATTCCATAGGGCCATGGGTTATTCCCGTTCGGCCGTCCTGGTTTGGGTCTTGCGTCGTGTGCGTTGTCGCGGCGAGCGGTCCTCGCTGCCTCGCTCGCCATGCTCGTAGGCGTCGACGATCTCCTGAACGAGGCGGTGGCGGACGATGTCGCCGCGCGTCAGTTCCACGAGTTCGATGCCGTCGATGCCGGCCAGTTTCTCCCGGGCGTCCACGAGGCCGCTCTTGCGGCCTTCCTCCAGGTCCACCTGGGTGATGTCGCCGGTCACGACCATCTTCGAGCGCATTCCCATGCGCGTCAGGAACATCTTCATCTGGGCGGTGGTGGCGTTCTGGGCCTCGTCGAGGATGATATAGGCGTCGTTCAGTGTCCGCCCGCGCATGTACGCCAGGGGAATGACTTCAATCACGTCGGTCTCGATATACGCCCGGACCTGTTTGAAGCCCATCATGTCGTGCAGGGCGTCCAGCAGCGGCCGCAGGTACGGGTTGACCTTGGCCTCCAGGTCGCCCGGCAGGAAGCCGAGTCTCTCGCCCGCCTCGACCGCCGGCCGCACCAGCACGATCCGTTTGGTCTGTTCTTTCTTGAGGGCCTGGACCGCCATGGCGACGGCCAGGTACGTCTTGCCGCTGCCCGCCGGCCCGATGCAGAATGCCAGGTCGTTCTTTTCGATGGCCTGGCAGTAACGCAGTTGGCCGGGCGTCTGGGGACGAACGGGCCGCCCCGTCGTGTAGACCTCGATGGTCTGGAGCGAGGGCGTCCGTCCGCTGCGTCCCACCGTATCGACGATCTGCCGGACTTCGCGCTCGGTGATGACCTGGCCGTCCTCGGTCATTCGTACCAGTTCCTCGAGCGCCGTCTGTGTGTAGCGGACGGCCTGGGCCGTGCCGGAGACGTGGACCTTGCCTTCGCGGGCGGCAAGTCGCACGGCGAAGGCGTCGCGGATGAGACGCAGAAACTTGTCGCGAGGGCCGAACACCAGGCGACGGTGAACGTCGCCGGCCAATTTGAACGTTCGTTCCATGGGTATCAGGGACCGTTGCGAGACCGAGCCGCCTGGTGTCTATTATCCCAACGGGCCGGGCTCGGTCAATAGCACAAGCAGCACATAGGCCACCGGCCCCGCCGACAACATGGAATCGAGGATGTCGAGGGCACCGCCGAACCCGGGGATCCTGCCACTATCCTTAATGCCGCAGGCGCGTTTCATGAGGCTCTCGGCCAGGTCGCCCAGGACGCCGCTGATACTGACAGCGGCGCCGAAGACGAGCATCTCGAGCCAGGTGAATCGCCCCCACGCGACGCCGATCAGCACCGCTACGGCGGTCCCTGCCACGATGGCGCCGACCAGACCCTCCACCGTCTTCTTGGGGCTGAGTTTCGGCACGAGCCGATGGCGGCCGAACGATGAGCCGATGGCGTAGGCGCCGATGTCGCTGCCTTTGACCACGCCGAGCGTCAGCGCCAGGTGCAGGAGCCCATCGAAGGGATCGTCCGACAGGAATCGTACCTTCACCAGGAAGATGCCCAGCAAGCCGACCGTCAGCACGACGAGGAGGGTCCAACTGACGCTCGCCAGCGCCTGCGCCACGTCGCGGCCGGCGCGTTCCACCAGGAGAATCTCGGCAAGGAACGTTGTGAACACCAGCGCGACGATCAGCAACAGGTACAATTCGAGGCCGTGTCCGTAGAGCCACGGCAGGATCGGCGACGGACGGTGGATCTCGAGCCTGGCTGCGCCCAGAAGCAGGCCCACAAACACCATGCCGATGACCGGCTGGCACGGCAGCCCCCGCCCCCGCAGCATCCGGAAGAACTCCCAGCACCCCGTCAGCAGGGCCGCGGCCAGCAGCAACCAGAAGCCGGGCGCGATGCCCATGCCGGCCCAGTCGGCGATCGCCACGTCGGCGAGGAGAATGGCCGCCGTCCCGGCAATCAGGCCGGCGCCGATCGTGACTCGCGTCAGTGGGCTGTTCATCGCGTTTCGTCCTGGGACGACAGGCCGCCGAACCGTCGCTCGCGACCGGCGAAGTCGCGAATGGCTTCGTGCAGGTCGGGTTCCCGGAAGTCGGGCCATCGCGTGTCGGTCACCCACAGTTCCGCGTACGACATCTGCCAGAGGAGGAAGTTCGACAACCGCATCTCGCTGGCCGTGCGGATCAGAAGGTCGGGATCGGGCATGCCGGCCGTGTCGAGGGCGGCTGTGAAGGTCTCCTCGGAGATGGCTGCGGGGTCGAGTTGGCCGCGCGCCGCCCGTTCGGCCAACGAGCGGGCGGCATCGACGATCTCGCGGCGGCTGCCGTAGTTGACCGCCAGGCACAGGGTCGTGCCCGTGTTGCCCGCCGTCATCTCGATCGTCCGGTCCACCTCCTCCAGGACGTGGTCCGGGATCCCCTCGCGGTGGCCGATGGTCCGGAGCCGGACGCTCTCCTTCATCATCATCGGCCGTTCCTGGATCACGTGGATACGGTACAGTTCCATCAGGAAGGCGACTTCTTCGGGCGGCCGCCGCCAGTTCTCGCTCGAAAACGCGAACAGGGTCAGTTGTTCGAGGCCGAGGTTCGACGCCTCCTCAGTGATGCGGTGGACGTTGGCCGCCCCTTCGCGATGGCCTTTGATCCGGGGCAGCCCCCGTTCCTTCGCCCAGCGCCCGTTGCCGTCCATAATGATGGCAATGTGGCGGGGCCATGCCTCTCGGGGCATGTCGGCCAGGACCTCGGGCGTGTATTTGGCTTCGGCCATGTTACGTTGATTGACTAGCCCCCTGTGGCAACAGGGGGTCGCACGCCGGCCCGGCTGCCATCACGGGGCGGCCAGCTACTCGCGAAAGATCGTCTGCTCTCGGTCGGGGCCGACACTGATGATGCGGACCGGTGCCCCGACCAGTTCTTCCACGCGGTTCACGTACGCCTTGGCCGGCAGCGGCAAATCGTCGAAGGTGCGGACGCCGGTGATGTCGTCGGGCCACGGTTGCAGGCTTTCGAGCACCGGCTCGGCCCGTTCCAGGACGGGCGGATCGTCGGGGAACTCAGCGAGCGGCCGCCCGTCCACGAGGTAGCCCGTGCAGACCTTCAGTTCCGGCAGTCCCCCCAGCACGTCGAGCAGCGTGATGACGATGCCGTCCACCTGGTTCAGACGGGCGGCATACCGGATGGCAAACGTGTCGAGCCACCCGCAGCGTCGCGGCCGGCCGGTGGTCGTGCCGTACTCGTGACCTTGCTGGCGAATCTGGTCGCCGATCGCGTCGGTCAGTTCCGTGGGGAAGGGGCCTTCGCCCACCCGCGTCGTGTAGGCCTTGACGACGCCGAGGATCTCGTCGATGGCCCGGGCCGGCACGCCGCTGCCCGGCCACACGCCCGCAGCGGACGCGTTGCTGCTCGTGACGTACGGGTACGTGCCGTGGTCGATGTCGAGGAGCGTGCCTTGGGCGCCTTCGAAGAGGATGCGCTTGCCATCGTCCATCGCCCGGTGCAGCCAGGCGGTCGTGTCGGCGATCATCGGGGCGAGTTGCTCGCCGTAGGCGGCGTATTCGTCCCAGACGGCCGCCGCGTCGAGCGGTTCATCGCCGAAGACCTTGGTGAAGATCTCGTTCTTGCTGGCCACGATGCGCTCGACCTTTGGCCGCAGGTGATCGGGCCGCAGGAACTCGCCCATCCGGATGGCCGTGACGCGGTTGGCCTTGTCGCCGTAGGCCGGGCCGATGCCGCGCAGCGTCGTGCCGATCTTGCCCTTGCCGAGATGCTTCTCCGAGAGGGCCTCGAGTTTCTTGTGCCAGGGCCAGATGGTGTGGGCGCGGCTGGAGACGAGCAGCCGCTGCCTCAAGCCCGTTGCCACACCCTCGTGCGTCGTGATCTCCTCGAGCAGCACCTGCGGGTCCACCACGAGTCCGCCCCCGATGACGCAGGTCGCGCCCGCGTGGAACATGCCGGACGGCACCAGGTGCAGTTTGTACGTCTTGCCTCCGAAGGCGACGGTGTGGCCGGCGTTGTTGCCGCCGTTGTACCGGACGACGACGTCGTGCTCGGCCGAGAGGAGATCCACGATCTTGCCCTTGGCCTCGTCGCCCCAGGTCAGCCCCACGATGCAGGTGTTCGTGCGTGCGGTCATCTCGGACGTGCCTCCCACCTCTGTGCCGCGCTCCCTCGCGGGTGCGGCCATCCTTGCGGCGCGGCGTCGGCGCAAACGACCGGCGCTTGCCCCGACCGGGGCTCGCGCCGTTACAGAACCCTACACAAAGGGCCAGCCAAATGCCAGAAAAAACCGGGCCGTACGGTACGATGAAAACGTATGGTACGCTGGAAAAAGAACCCGCAGTATAGGCTTTTCCTCAAGGGCCTTCCCAGACGCGTCGATATACGGCATGAGGCTGTGGGTCACCCCGCGAAGCGGGGACAGCCTGAAGGTTGGGGACTCGGGCCGCGGCGAACCCGGGTCCTCTTTTTTGCGCCATTGCTGCTCCATGCAGCCGCCCTGTCACTCCCTGCTGGCGCGAGAACGCGCCGCGCAAGCGCGGCGGCTAACTTGGTGCCCTCATTCGCCGGGCACGACCATCGCTTTCAGGACGCCGTCGGCGTACGCGGCCACCATCTCGAAGGCCTTGGGGGCGTCTTCCAGGCCGACGCGATGGGTAATCCAACTCGCCACGTCCAGTTGGCCGCTCGTCACGAGCCCGATCGCCCGCTCCGCCGCGTGCCGCGACCGACGGACGTACTGAACGGTGAGTTCCTTGCGGCGGTACTCGTGCGCGTCCAGGACGATCTCGTCTTCCTCGGGGATGCCGACCAGCGCGACGCGCCCGCAGACGGTGGCCACGTCGTAGGCCTGTGGCGCCCCGGCCGCGCTGTTCGTGCACTCGAAGACGACGTCGGTCCCACGGCCGTCGGTCAGCCGCATGACCGTCTCGACCGGGTCGTCCTTCTCGACGTTGACAACCTCGTCGGCGCCGCGCTGCCTGGCCAGCGCCAGGCGATAGTCCAGTCTGTCGGTCACGATGATCCGCTCGGCGCCCGCGAGCCGCGCCATCTGAATGCACCCCAGGCCGATGGTTCCCGCCCCAACGACGGTCACCGTCTCGCCCCGGCCAACGCCGATGAGGTTGGCCGCATGGACGGCCACCTGGAGCGGCTCGAGCATGGCCGCCTCTTCAAACGTCATCTGATCGGGGATCGGCACGCACTGCTGCGGCTCAAGGATCACCGCCTCGCACATCAGGCCGTCGAGCGGGGGCGTGCTGCGAAACTCCACGACCGGGCAGACGTTCCGCTTGTCGGCCAGGCACCACTCGCACTGCCCGCAGGTGCGCGACGGCTCGACGGCCACGCGCCGGCCGACCTCCAGGCCCTCGACGCCCGGACCGACTGCCACGATCTCGCCCGCCCCCTCGTGGCCGGCGATCTGCGGCTTCTCGACGACCTGGTTGCCGATGCGGCCGTGCTTGAAGTAATGAACGTCGGACCCGCAGATGCCGACCGCGCGGACGCCGACCTTGACCTGCCCCGGTCCGACCTCCGGCTCCGGCAGATCCTCCACCCGCAGGTCGCCGACGCCGTGCAACACGAGTGCCTTCATACGCCGTGTCCCTGACTGCCCCCGACTTGGCCGCGTGCAGCGCGGCCACTCACGCCCTGGACTTGCCGCCCGAGACGTTGATGACGGTTCCGTGGACGTACCCGGCGCGGTCGGACGCCAGGAACGCGACGACGTCGGCCACTTCCTCGAGCGTGCCCGCCCTGCCGAGCGGGATGGAAACCCTCTTGTAGCCCTCCCGCAGTTGCTCCGCCGTAATGCCGCGCGCATGCGCCAGGGCCCGCTCGTACTCCTTGGTCCGCAGCGCCGTTGCCTCCAGGATACCCGGCGCCAGCCCCACCACCCGGATGCCGTGCTTCCCGAGTTCCTTGGCCCAGGATCGCGTCAGCGAATAGATCGCCGCCTTGGTTGCCGCGTAGACGCTCTGGCCTTCCGACCCTTCGAGGCCCGACTCGGAGGCCATGTTGACGATCACGCCGCCGCGCTTGGCCTGTATCATGCTGCGGGCCACCGCCTGCGTGCACAGGAAGACGCCTTTCTGGTTGACGGCGACGACCGTGTCCCAGATGGCCTCGGTCAGTTCCTCCTCGCCGGCGGGATCGACCAGCAGGCGGGGAACATTGATCCCGGCGTTGTTCACCAGGATGTCGATCTTGCCGAAGGTCGCCACGGTCTTTGCAACGAGGCCCTCGACGCTTGCGCGGTCCGTCACGTCGGCTGTCTCGAAGACGTGGTCGCCGCCGTGCCGGCCTTTGAGTTCGCCGACCGTTGCCGTGCCGGTCTCTTCGTTGACATCGACGACGACCACGCTCGCGCCCTGCCCGGCCAGCGCGTTGCACACGGCCTTGCCGATGCCCGACGCCCCGCCCGTGACGATTGCCGCCTTGCCTTCCAAGCCCAACCAGGCCATGTTAGTGCTCCCTCAGATAGCCCTCGTATGCGGAGAGACGGATGCCCTTGTCTGGGCGCAGCTATGCCCTATCACGGCGCTGCCCAGAAAGCGCATCTCAGCCGATCCCTTTGCATACTCCCTTCTTCATGAACGCGCGCAGTGCTGGACTTGAACCGTAGCAGTAGTGCCCGCATTCCGTCCTGGCGTACGCTCGCTTTACTCTTACCGCAATCATGTGTGGCTCTGGGTTCTCCGCACAGAACACGCTAACGGACTCGTGAGGTGCAAGACGTCTGGGCCAAGGTTTTCCGTCCGGCAGGAGAGGCTCCATAATGCACACTCTCTTCCCCCTGCGCGAGCTTCGTAAGAAACCGACCTCGGCAACAGTAATGGGGAAGGTACTCAAGTTGACAACCTCGATGCTCCAGTACCAGTCTGAAAGACGACTGCCGCGCGTGAAAAGGGCTCTCTGAGGAGTGACTCTGAGCCTCACGCGTTCGCGACGCAGTTGATGAGCGGTGTTGATGATGCCAAGTACCGCTCCGAGCACAGCCACAGCAAGCGTTATTGCCTGCGTCCAACTCATCGCCTAATCTCGTCTCCTTGGCACGCCGGAGGGTTGGCTCCCACCGTGGAAGTGCCTGTCGGCGACCTGCTCTCTCATCTCCTTCAACTCCTCGAACAGCTCGTCGACGTGCGGCTTTGCTTCCATGCGTTGCTGTCGTTCGTGTGACCTTGCTCCTCCCGAAAGCCAATCGATCTCCATGTTGTTGAACCTGCGCCGTAACCCGACCTTCACTGCGAGATAGCGTTCTTGGAACCTCTCAATGTGGGTTCTGATCTCGCGATCCCGCTCCAGTAGCCAGCATTGCAGAAGTACCTTCCGCAACTCGGGGTCCGCTTGGCGGTGGAACTCCTCATACAGCAGGTGCGCGGACTCGCGCAGTTGCACCGCACGCTCATCGGACTTGTATGCCGTAGGGTCGCCCTTCTGGCTTCGTACAGCGTCCAAGATGGCCGGACTTGCGTTGCCTACTTCTAGCTCCACGGTGTTGGCCAGGCGCAACGCGTCCTCGCCAAGCGGGAAAAGAGCGGCGTACGACTTCATGAGTTCCTGCCGCTGCCAATTGCGGCGCTGGAGCAGCGATGCAAGCAGGACACCTACGAGAACGCCGATCAGACCGGTCAGGGCTGTAATAACCGCTGTCACGATACCGCTCCTTCTCTGCTTGCCCATGGCCACGCGAGCGTGGCCATGCCACCCGCGTTCGTTACCTAGTTACGCAGTCACCAAGTCACTGCTGTTCAAAACTCGGTCGTTCCCGTGAACTGCACGCCTTTGATCCGCACGGTCGGCACGACACACGGGCCCGCGACGAGGGTCAGTTTCTGCGTCATGCCGTCGATCCGTCCCAGCGCCTCCAGCACGTTCTCGGTGTACCGCAGGTTCCGCACGGGATGGACGATGCGTCCGTCCTCGACGAGAAACGTTCCGTCGCGCGTCATGCCGGTCAGGACCGTCTTCATCGGGTCCAGGATGTTCGTGTAG